>JAXDOS010000142.1:0-14880 GCA_034668785.1 Alphaproteobacteria bacterium | reverse complement strand
GAAGAACTTGAGGTCTATGTCAAGAACTACGCCGGTACCATCGCCGCCAATGCGCCGCTCACGATCAATTCGATCAAATATATCGTCGGCGAAGTGATGAAGGACGAATCCAAACGCGACATCAAGCGCTGCACGGAACTCGTGGCGCAATGTTTCGCCAGCTGCGACTATATCGAAGGCCGCCAAGCTTTCATGGAAAAGCGCAAGCCGGTCTTTACCGGATCTTGAGAGCCCGCCGCGTGCATAACCAACGGGGTTCCGGCAACCGGGGCGTGAGACCGGCCAGAAGCCGGCGCCGGGACTTGATACTTTCCTTGGCCACCTCCGTCGTCAGCCTCGTGCTGTTCCTGGCGCTCATCGAAATCGTTCTACGCTTTCTTCCCGTGACCTCGGCCTTCGGCAGTGTTCCGGTTACAGCCGAGAGTCCGATTTTCCACTTCGCTCCCAATCGTCCTTACGTAACTTCCCTTGGCTGGGATCTGCATTCAATCAACCGCGGCCGCGTCAACAATGTGGGTTTCGTCAACGACCAGGACTACCGCCGCGACGATCCGCTGCCGCTTGTCGCGGTCATCGGCGATTCGTTCATAGAAGCGCGCCTCGTGCCCTATGCGCAAACCTTGCAGGGGCGTCTCGCGGAGACGCTCGCAGGCAAGTTTCGGGTTTACAGCTTTGCCGCCTCCGGCGCCCCGCTGAGTCAGTACCTGATTTGGGCGCGCCACGCCGTCCGCGAATACGGGGCGAAGGCCGTCGTCATCAACGTGGTCGGCAACGATTACGATGAAAGCCACGCCGCCTACAAAGTTGGCCCAGGTTTTTGGCTGTATGCACCGGACGCCGCCGGCAAGCTTACTCTCCGGCTTACCGACTACCATCCGGGATGGCTGATAGAATTGGGGCGCAGCAGTGCGCTGGTGCACTATGTGGTCGTCAATCTGCGTCTTCATGAAGCGATATTCCACATAAAGGCCCTGGGCGAGTTGATCTTTGGCGGGCCGGCACACGCGCAGCCGCGCTATGCCGGAAATACCGAGGCCTCGATTGATGCAAAGCGGGTGTCCGACTCCCTCGCAGCGATCGATGCATTCTTCCGCGATCTGCCTGAGGTGGTCGGGTTATCGCCTGAAAACGTGCTGTTTACGGTTGACGGATTTCGTTACCCGGAGTCTCAGAGGGGAGGGCGTGGGACATATTTCGATGTGATGCGCAGCAGTTTTCTTGAGAAGGCGCGCGCTCTCGGCTACGAGGCCATCGACCTCGATCCGTTGTTCATAGCTCGAAACCGGGAGACCGGCGAAGCCTTCGAGCTGCCGGATGACAACCACTGGAACAGCAACGGTCATCGCGTCGCCGCCGAGGCCGCAGCATCCTCGCGGCTGCTCACCAGACTGCGACAATAATGCAGGCCGGAGCCGCTATGGATGCTCCGATTGTGCGATAACATTGCCGGCGGCGAACCGCCGGACTAGGGAGGGGCCGTGGCGTCTGTTGAACTGCGGAGTCTTGTGAAGCGTTACGGCGCGCTTGCGGTAGTGGACGACGTTTCGCTCACGATCGAGCATGGGCGGCTGGTATGTCTGCTTGGCCCGTCCGGTTGCGGCAAGACGACCACGCTGCGGCTGATCGCGGGTTTCGTCGAGCCTTCGGCGGGCGAGATCCTGGTGGGCGACCGGCTGGTGTCGTCGCCCTCGCGCACCGTCCCGCCCGAGCAGCGTAATATGTCGATGATCTTCCAGAGCTACGCGCTGTGGCCGCATATGACGGTTGCGGAAAATATCATCTATGGTCTGAAGCTGCGCAAATTCGACCGCGATACGATCAGCAGGAAGCTGCAAGCCATGCTGGCGACTACCCAACTGGCAAAGCTGGCGGACCGCTATCCGGGTGAATTGTCCTGTGGGCAGCAGCAGCGCGTCGCCCTCGCACGCGCACTTATCGTCGATCCGGAGACCTTGCTGCTGGACGAGCCGCTGTCGAACCTTGACGCCAACCTGCGCGAGGAGATGCGCTTCGAGGTGCGGCGGCTGCATGATCAATACCGCTACACCACTGTTTACGTCACCCATGACCAGTCGGAGGCAATGACCACCGCCGATCTCATCGCAGTGATGAATGCAGGCAAGATCGAGCAGGCGGGTACGCCAGAGGATATCTACAACCGTCCGCGATCGGAATTTGTCGCTCGCTTCATCGGCGCCAGCAATGTCGTCAAAGGAAAGGCGCTCGATGAAAACCATGTTTCTTTCGCCGGAACGACGCTACGCTGCAGTGGCGGAAAGCTGACAACCGGCGGCGACGCGGCCTTGTCGATCCGCCAACATGAGATCGGTCTCCATGCGACTTCGCCGCAGGCAACCGAAAATGTGGTGAAGGCCACAGTGGTCCGGCAGGTCTTCCTGGGAGACAGCCGCGATTATATGGTTGTGGCCGGCGATGGCACGCAGTTGCGCGTGGTGACGCCCGCCGCCGACGGAATTTCTCAAGGAGCGGAAGTCTGGCTGCATCTTCCGCCCGAACGCTGCCGGGCGCTGACCGGATGAGCAAGCGGCCGAACAACAGGAGGAGACGGCAATGAGAAAATCGGGATTGTCGCGACGAGACATTCTGAAAGGATCGACCGCGCTGACGATCGGCACGGTGTTCGCTTCGCCCCTCCGCGCGGAGGCTCCACCACCCGCCAAGATCACGCCCGCCTTGATCGAGGCGGCGAAGAAGGAAGGCAAGGTGGTTTGGTATACTTCGCTCGATCTGCCGGTGGCGGAAAAGGTCGCCAAGGCATTCGAGGCGAAATATCCGGGCATCTCGCCGCGCGTCGAACGTACCGGCGCCGAGCGGGTGTTCCAGCGCATCGGCCAGGAATACAGCAGCAACATTCACGCCGTCGACGTGGTGCAGTCGTCGGACGCCGCGCATTTCATTGTCTGGAAGCGCGACGGAATATTGCTTCCCTATGTGCCGGAAGACGTGGCTATGCATTATCCCGCCGAGCACAAAGACGCCGACGGGCAGTTCGCCAGCTTCCGCGTCTGGCTCTCCGTCATCGGCTACAACACCGATCTGGTGAAGGCGCCGGACGCACCCAAAAGCTTCGCCGATCTGCTTGATGCCAAATGGACGAGCAAAATGGTCAAGGCGCACCCCGCCTACAGCGGGACCATCATGACCTCGACCTTCCAGATGTCGCGAGATCTGGGCTGGGATTATTTCGAGAAGCTCGCCAAGCAGAAGATCATGCAGGTCCAGTCCGCCTCCGATCCGCCGAAGAAGCTGGAAATCGGCGAGCGCTCGGTGATGGTGGACGGCAACGAGTACAACATGTTCCAGCTCAAAGAGGCCGGTAAGCCGGTCGACATCGTCTATCCGACGGAGGGCGCCCCGCTTATCATCGGCCCCAACGGCGTATTGAAGGGCGCGCCGAATCCGAACGCCGCAAAGCTGTTCCAGAGCTATTGCTTCACCCCGGAAGCCCAGCAGCTTATCATCGATGTCGGCGGGCTGCGCTCGGTTCATCCACAGACCAACGAGAAACCGGGGCGGAAGCCATTCAAGGAAATCAAAGTCATGAAGGACGATGCCGCCGCCGTCGAGAAGCAGGGCGAAGAGATCAAGGCGCGCTACGCTAAGCTCTTCGGCGTTTAGTCGCGGGCATCGTGACTATCGCGTTGTCGCAACAGCCTGAGCGCAGGCCGGCCGGGATCGATTGGTCCCGGCCGGTTCTTTACGCATTCGCGGCTCTGCTCTGCGTTCTTATTATCCTGCCGCTTTCCTGGCTCTTTATATTCAGCTTTTCGGATCGCGCCGGCGGGGTAACGCTGGATAATTTTCGCCGGCTGTTTACCGATCCGGCCTTCCTCGACCCGCTGATCACGACTTTTATCATTTCGACAACGTCCGCGATTGTTTGTTGCGTGGTGGCGGCCCCGATGGGTTGGCTTGTGGCGCGCAGCGACATGCCCTGGCGGCGGACCATGCGGGCGCTGGTCACCGCGTCCTTCGTGACCCCGCCATTTCTCGGCGCCATTGCCTGGGAACTGCTGGCGGCGCCGAACAGCGGCCTTTTGAACAAGGCCTATCGCGCGCTCACCGGTGCGCCGCAGGACGAGCATCTATTCAACATCTATTCGTTGACCGGGCTCATTTTCGTCATTTCTTGCTACACGTTTCCCTACGTCTTCGTGTTGGTTGCCAATGCCCTCGACCGGATTCCCGGAGACCTGGAAGACGCCTCTTCAATTCTCGGCGGCCGCAGTTGGCACACCGCGCGGCGGATCACCGTGCCGCTCGCCATGCCGGCGCTTCTCGCAGGCGCGCTGATCGCATTTCTGCAAGCCATGACGTTGTTCGGCTCGCCGGCGATTCTCGCTTTGCCCGCCGGCTTTCACACCATGACCACTAAAATCTGGAGCCTGTTCCAATACCCGCCGAAGACCGAGCTTGCCGCCGCGGCGTCGCTGCCGCTGCTGATTCTAACCGTCATGCTGCTGCGTGCCGAGCACATGATCCTCGGCCGGCGCGGCTATTCGGTCGTCGGCGGCAAGCACGGCAATCCAAGGCTGGTGCAGCTTGGAAAGCTGAAGTGGGTGGCGTTGGGATTATGTCTCTTTGTCCTGCTCAATCCCGTCTTCCTGCCTTATGCCGCGCTGTTCAACGCGGCGTTTTCGCCCGTGGCCACGACATTTCTGACGTTTGGCAATTTCACGCTGCACAATATCCAGTTCGTGGCCTTCGAACTGTCCGCGACCAAAGTCGCGCTGAAGAATACCGTGATCCTGGGGACGGCTACCGCGACGCTGGGGACGCTCATCGCGGTCGTCATCTCTTACGTGACCGCGCGCAAGGCCGTTGCCGGCCATCGTGTCCTCGGTTTCCTCGCCACCGCACCGGTCGCCATTCCCGGCATCGTGCTCGGCGTCGGATTATTTCTCAGCTACACGCGGCCGCCGCTCATTCTCTACGGAACGTTGTGGATTTTGCTGCTTGCCTTCCTCACCATCAACCTGCCTTCCGCCTATCAGCAGCTTCAAGCCGCGTTCCGCACCATCCATCCCGAACTTGAGGATGCCAGCCGTATTCTCGGTGCCACCCGTCTGCAGACGCTTGGCCGGATTACCGCGCCGCTGTTGCGCACCGGCGTGATTGCCACGTGGTGCTTCATCTTTGTCGGCGTGATGCGGGAATTGTCGGCGGCGATCATCCTGTTCACGTCCGAAACCAAGGTAATTTCCGTGCTGATCTTCGATCTCAACGAGAGCGGCGACCTCGGCGCTATCGCGGTGATCGGGCTGGCCATGTTGTTGATCACCTTCGCTGTCGTCGTTCTGGTCAATCAGATTCCCGGCCTCGGGCCTGGCGTTCGCCTGCGCAGCAATTAACGGTTTAAAATGACTGCATCGCTTCCGGATAGATCCGTCGCCGAGCATCTGGTCGAGCGCATCCTGGCGCTCGATCCCGCGCGGTTGCCGGCCGCGGTGCGGCGCAAATGCGACGACCTCTTGATCGACGTGGTCGGCCTCTGCGTCACCGCGCGTAATGAGGACTACGTGACCAGCGCCATCAGCGGCTGGGACGATGACGGTCTCTGCACCGCCATCGGTCATTCCCGCACGATGAGCTCCGCCGGCGCCGCCTTTGTGAATGGCACCGCCGCGCACGGCGAGGACTTCGACGACACTTTTGAAGGTGGACCCGTACACGCCGGTGCCGTGATCGTGCCGGCGGTGCTCGCCGCCTGCGAGCGGCATCGCCCGGACGGCCAAGCAGCACTATTCGGCATCGCCGTGGGCGTCGAGACCATGTGCCGGCTGAGCCTGGTGACGCCGAAGCTGCTGCACAAGGCGGGCTTTCATCCGACCGCTATCTTCGGCGTCATGGGCGCCACCGCCGGTGTCAGTGCCGCGCTCGGGCTCAATGCACGGCAAATGGTGGATGCGCTCGGCATAGCCGGCAGTATGGCAGCGGGAATTATCGAATATCTGGCGGAAGGCACCTGGACTAAGCGCATGCATGCGGGCTGGGCGGCACAGTCCGGCTTGCGCGCGGCACTGCTCGGCCGCGCCGGTTTTCTCGGCCCGCGCACGGTGCTGGAGGGGGTGCATGGGCTGTTCCACGGCTTCGCCCACACGACCGACGGCGATTACGAGGCGCTGATCGGCGATTTCGGCAGCCGTTGGGTCACGGAAACGCTGGCATTTAAGCCCTATCCCTGCGGGACCATGGCGCATCCCTATATCGATTGCGCCAAGCGCCTAGCGGCGCGCGGCATCAAGCCTGCCGACGTCAAGGAGCTTGTCTGTGAAGTCGCGGAAGGCACCGTCCATCGCCTGTGGGAGCCACTGGCGAGCAAGCAGGCGCCGCCGAACGGCTATGCCGCCAAGTTCAGCTCGCCGTTCCTGCTGGCTTTCGGCTTTGTGCATGGCGGCGTCGGGCTGGACGCCTTTACTGAAGCCGCCGTGCGCGATCCGGACGTACTCGCGCTGGCCGCCAAGGTCCGTTACGAAATCGATCCCACCAATCCTTACCCGGATAATTTCACCGGACATATTCGCGCGACGCTGCAGGACCGCACCGTGGTCGAAGAACGTCAGCCGCATTTCCGCGGCGGCGCGCATGAGCCGCTGACGCGGCAGGATGTAGAAGAAAAATTCATGTTGAATGCGCGGCACGGCGGCTGGGACGCCAAGCGCGCCAAGGCGGCGTTGGAATTGATGCGGAAGTTTTATGATGGACGCATCGATTTGAAAGACTTGAGGGGGTAGTCGTCATGTCCGGCCTTGTGCCGGGCATCCACGTCTTACGATGTGCAGCAGAAAAGACGTGGATGGCCGGGACAAGCCCGGCCATGACGGAATGGAGAATTGAATGAGCGACAAGGAACTCAACGGACGCGTCGCCATCGTCACGGGCTCCGGCCGCAATATCGGCCGCGCGATCGCACTCGCGCTGGCGGCAGGAGGCGCGGCGGTGGTCGTCAACGCCCGCTCTAACCGTGAAGCAGCCGATGCCGTCGTGTGCGAGATCGAAGCCGGGGGAGGGCGCGCCGTTGCCGTCATTGGTGACGTTGCCGATGCCGCCACGGGCGAGAAGATGGCCGCCGCCGCCGTCAAGAATTTCGGCCGCGTCGATATATTGGTCAACAATGCCGCGATCCGCCGGGAAAAGCCGCTCGATACCATCACCTTTGACGATTGGCGCGAAGTCAACGCGGTCATTCTCGATGGCGCCTTTCATTGCATGAAGGCCTGTCTGCCGCATCTGCGTAAAAGCGAAGCCGGAGCCATCATTAATATCGGCGGCATGAGCGCGCATGCCGGCGCAAAGAACCGGATCCATGTGCTGACCGCTAAGGCCGGCCTGGTCGGCTTTACCCGCGCGCTGGCGCATGACCTCGCTGCGGATAATGTCACTGTCAATTGCGTCGTACCGGGGCTTATCAATACGGCGCGCGACGTACCGGAACCGCAGCATCATCAAATCCATGCGACGCTTAGCGGTAAGCGCGGCGCGCCGGACGATATCGCCGCGATCGTGCGGTTCCTGTGCGGGCCGGGCGCGCGCTACATCACCGGCCAAACCATCCACGCCAACGGCGGCGCCTATCTCGGCTGAAGGGCACTTAGGCCGATTTGCGTCGGGCTTCCTGGCAGACCAGCCACACCTTCTCGTGCGTCGCCGGCATATCGAGCGTTGCTCCGGCATCTCCCGGAATCGCGTCCGCAATCGCGTTCATGAAAGCAGCCAGCGAGCCGGTCGTTCCTGCTTCTCCTACGCCTTTGACGCCGAGCGGATTGGTAGTCGCTGGAACGCAATGAACGGCGTCCTTGATCGGCGGCATGTCCTCGGCGCGGGGCATGGCGTAGTCGGTGAATGATCCGGTGACCAGTTGGCCGCTGCCGCTCTCGTAGTAGCCGATCTCCATCAAGGCCTGGCCGAGTCCTTGCGCGACGCCACCGTGAAGCTGTCCTTCCACGATCATGTGGTCGAGCACGTTGCCGCAATCGTCCACCGCCGTGTAATTCAGCGCATGGACGACGCCAGTTTCCGGGTCGACCTCGACTTCCGCGATGTGGCAGCCGTTGGGATAGGTTTGCGGCGTATCCACCGTCGCATTGGTGTCGAGCCCTTCCGCGATCTCGCCGCGCGCGGCCATCTCCTTTGCGCGCCCGGCTGCATCGAACAACGATAAGCGGTGATTGGTGCCCGGAATTTCGAAAAACCCATCGGCATAGGAGATGTCTTGTTCCGGCACCTCCAGCAGCAAGGCGGCAACTGAACGACCCTTCGCCAGCATCACGTCGACGGCGCGGACCATGGCGCCGCCAGCGGTAATCGCCGAGCGCGATGCGACAGACGGACTTCCCTTGATGCCAAGGTTACTATCGCCATGCCGATGGCGCACCTTTTCCGCTGCGATGCCAAGCCGCTCCGCCACGACGCGCGGAAATACAGAAGCGTGGCCCTGTCCGGTGGACTGCACGCCGAGGCCGAGCTCGATGATGCCGTCACCAGTAAACGTGAGCGAAGCACCTTCGGTCGGCGTTCCGCCGGAATGTTCGAGAAAGCAGGAGATGCCGATGCCGCGATAGCTGCCGCGCCGAAGACTCTCGCGTCGGCGCCGGGGAAACTCCGCATACGCGGCGAGCGCCAGCGCCTTGTCGAAGACGGTTTCGAACTCACCGGTGTCATACTCGGTGCCGACCGGCGTTTTGTAGGGAATAGCAGATTGCGGAATGAAATTGCGACGTCGCAACTTAGCGCGGTCCTTGCCGCAAAGACGCGCTGCTTCGTCGACCAGCCGTTCCAGGATATAATTTGCCTCGGGTCGCCCGGCACCGCGATACGGGCCGGTGGGCACCGTGTTGGTGAATACGCAACGCACGCCAACGTCGATGCGGGGAATGCGGTAGACGGTCGGAAAGCAGCGGGCGAAATTGGCGGTCGCGAGATGCGCGCCGGTCGGTGCGAGAAACCCGCCGAGATTGGCCAAGTGACGAATGCGCAAAGCCAGAAAACGGCCGTTGGCATCGATGGCGAGCTCGCCTTCGGTGACGGCGTCACGCGCCTGATTGTCGCTGACAAAAGCCTCGGATCGGTCCGACATCCAATGCACCGGACGGCCGAGTAGCCGCGCGGCAACGAGCAGCACCGGATACTCCGGATAAATGGCCGATTTCATGCCGAAGGCGCCGCCGACATCGTCAGTGACGACGCGAAGTTTGCCGCGATCCAACCCCATGACCGACGCCACCAAGTCACGCAACGCTGCGGGCCCCTGCGAGCAGGCGCGCAACGTATAGAGATCGGCCGAAGCATCGTAGCTCGCGGTGGCGCCGCGCGGCTCGATCGCGGCGACAATGATGCGCTGGTTTACCAGAGTGGCACGCGCGACATAGGTCGCCGTCGCGATGATGCGCTCGACCTCGCGCTCATTCGAACCGTCATTGGACTCGGGCCATCGCCAATCGAGCGCGATATTGCCAGGAGCCTCCGGCCATAACGGCGCAGCCCCAGGTTGCACCGCCTCGCGCACATCGACGACACTGGTTAGTTGCTCGTAGGAAACAGAGACCAATTCCGCGGCCTCACGCGCCGTCGTCCGCGTCTCCGCGATGACGACTGCGACAGGCTGGCCAACGTGCATAACGCGATCGTCCGCGAGGGCAGGGCGCGGCGGCATGATAAGCTTGCTGCCTCCACGTCCGGTTATCGGCGGATGACGAGCGATGTTTGTAACTTTCGCCGCGGCCATGTCGGCTGCGGTCAGGACCGCAAGGACGCCGGGCGCCGCGCGGGCTGCTGCGATATCGACCGAGAGAATGCGGGCAAAGGCTTGGGGCGAACGCACGAAATAGGCATAAGCCTGCCCCGGCAAATGCATGTCATCGATGAAACGGCCGCCGCCCCGCGTCAGTGCGTCGTCCTCGAGACGTAGATGGCGGGGCGTAGTGCTGGGAGATGTGTCCGTGCTCATCTGGGTCCGAAGGTAGGTTGAATAGGGCGTCGCGGCGGGTCACAAAGGATAGGCAGCTGCCGTCGCTGCCGCAAGCATGTGTGTCGTCCGCTGAATGCCATGCAGCGAGCTTGATTGGAAAATTGTGGACGGGCCCCGGCGGTTGCGGCTCTCCCTGCCGTGATGTAGAGCGGGCTTCGCCAGTAGGCGCGAAAGCGTCAGGGTATGCGCCGCGTCCATGGAGATTTCACGATGGCCAAAAACACGCAACGGATCGGTTGGATCGGCATGGGACGCATGGGCTATGCGATGGCCGAGCGGCTTGTGGCGGCAGGCCTTGATGTTTCCATCTGGAACCGCACCCGCGCCAAGGCGGAACCGCTGGCGAAAAAGGGCGGCAAGATTGTCGACAAGCTCACCGATCTGCGCGGCGTTGACGTGCTGTTCTCCATCGTCTCGACCGGCAAGGACGTGAAGGAAGTTTATTTCGGGCCGGCTGGTGTCTTCTCTAGCGGCTCAGGCAAGGTGCCGCCGGTTGTTGTCGACTGTTCGACCATCGCGGTCGAAGATTCTGCCGACATCCGCGAAAGGCTGCGTGCGCACGGCTCCGATTTCGTCGCTTCGCCCATCAGCGGCAATGCCAAGGTAATCAAAGCCGGCAAATTGTCCGCCGTGACCTCGGGCCCCGAGGCGGCCTTCCGCAAGGTGCAAGAAATCATCGATGTCTTCGCGCCCGCCGGCGTATCCTATGTCGGCGAAGGCGAGCTCGCGCGCGTCTGCAAGATCGCGCATAACGTGATGCTCGGCGTCGTCATCGAGAACCTGATCGAGATCACCCTGCTCGCCAACAAGATGGGTGTGCCGCGCGAGGCTTTCCTGCGTTTCATGAACAACAGCGTGATGGGCTCTATGTTCACGCGCTATAAGGCGCCCGCGCTGGTCAATCTCGACTGGACCACGACCTTCACGCCGGAGCTGCTGCGCAAGGATCTCGATCTCGGGCTTGAGCTTGGGCGCGAATACGACGTGCCCATGCCGGTGACGGCGGCGACGCGCGAGGTGCTGCAGAGCCATTTCGGCGCGGCAACGCTGAAACCCGATCCCAAGGCTTATTTGGAGAAGGATTTCGCCGCGCTGATGGAGACCATGGCCCTTGCGGCCGGCATGAAGCTGGAAAGCGAGAACAAGAATGTGCCGACCGGGCTCGAGAGCTGAGGCGGAGCGCGCTTCGGGAACCGCTGCTCTTTCCGGACGTTAGCCACTGAGCCGGAACTTGCACTATACAGCCGGCCGGAGATCATAATGAGCCGCACCTCAGACAAGACGAGCTTACCTAATACTTTTTATCAGTTGTTTGCAGCTAACCCTTCTCTCCTGATCGGCATGGCTTTTGATGTCGGCATGGTGCTGGGCCGCCGCACCGGCGCGACCGCCACGGGCAAGAAAGTGCGTAGTCAAGTTTCCAATCTTGCCGAACGCATCGTTGAGCTGGCGCCGGATTCGGTCGCTAATCTGGTTCCGGATCTGCTTCCAGCGAAACCTCGCGCCCGCCGCAAGTCTTCCGGCGGCAAGACGCGCACAGCCAGCTGAGTGCTGTTTCAACGATAATTCAGAGACTGTCTTTGAGCCTTCTTTTCGCCATGTGTGCGTGTCGAGGCACCGCGCATGCGCATTAGTTGAGCGCCCATTTCTCATTAAATAAATTTCATTAAAAAAACTTAAGATGAAGTTCCGCAAAACTTGCTTATCACCGATCTCGCTTGTGCAACCGCAGCGCAATACACGCGTTGCATCTAAGCGGACGAAACGGCGACGAGTCCAAGGGGGCGGCTATCCCTGGATGGAGACTACCACATGAAAATGTTCATCGTTACTACCGTGATTGCGTTTACCGCCGCAGTGTCGCCGGCTCTGGCTCAACACCACGCCAACATACCCCAACCGGAAGCCTCTGCGGCGCGTGCAGAAGCGCCTTCTTTTGCTGGCAGTGCTGCGTCATATCCGCACCGTGCGGAATACGATGTGTATGTGAACGGCAATTATGTCGGCTCCGATCCTGACCCGCGGATCCGGCAGCATCTAAAAGAAGAGTGGCAATCAGACCATATGAACTAATCGTCTCACTGGATGATCGCCATTAAAACAAAAGTCCCGGGCATGCGTGCCCGGGACTGATTATTAAGCAGCTATCTAACGAGTCGCAACGGCGAGTTAACCGCGCTTATTGCCAAGCGTAGATTTGGATGCAGCTACATCCACCCTCGCCGCCGCCGCCGGGAACGATGACATTTCCGTTCGTCTCGTTGACCGCTACGGAGTGCGGCGTGCTGGCGCCCTTCATTGCAACCTTCTGCACCAGCTTGTTGGTGGCTGCATCGATCACGCCAAGCGTCCCGCCGCCGGGATTATTGCCTCCGCCGATGTAATATTGATTGTTCTTCTTGCTGTAGGCGACCATGTCAGCGCCGCCAATGTCAGCAACGGTGGCCACCACCTGACCGGTTTTCGAGCTCATGATGACAATGATCGCCGGCATGCCGTCCTTGCCTCTTACCGAGCAACCGAGCACGAAATTTCCGTTCGGGCCGAAGGCCAGACCGTTCGGGTGACAATTGTCGACCGGCAGCATTTTTACGATCTTGCCGTCCTTGGGATTGATGACGGCGACCGCGCCTTTTTTCGGGTCCTTATTTACCTCGGGGATAGCGACATAGAACATGCCATCGATCGAGTTGTAATCCGGTTGCTCGGCGCCATCGGAGGCTTCTTTGAAGGGAACCTTGGCAATAACCTTATGACCCTTCTTGGTCGAAACCAGTGTGGCAAAGGGCGGCTCTTCGGCATTATTGACGCCGATGAAGATCTGATTTTTGGGGTCATAGCTCATTTCATCCAAGCGCGTTGATCCGCCTGTTGAAATGGTATCGGTGATCTTGTTGGTCTTGACATCGATCACCTTGATCGTGCTGTCGCCGTCTCCGGCCCAGATCTCGTTGCCGAAAGCAATCACGCCATCCGGTCCGGATTTGTTGCTGTTGACCTTGCCGTCCGGCTTAAGCACGGCTCCAAGGAATCCCTCGACGCGGCCGACGTATTTGTTGGTCTTCAGGTCGAAAATATCGACGCCCTTATTGCTGCGATCGGCGAGGTAATATCTCTGCGTCTTCTGATCGACATAGCTGATATCAAAGGAAATCAACGGTTCGCCGGGTACGGGAATGGTGGCGATCTGCTTGAGTTCCGCGGCATAGGCGGAACTGCCATAGGTGATGGCAGCTACTGCTGTCGCCAGCAGAAGGTTACGGCGCTTGGTCATGCTTCTCTCCCTCGTTGCAATTCTTGTTAGTCGTTTGGTCGGTGACGAGACGGCGATCAGAGCCGGTTGTCCCAATCGCTCTTTAGCGAATTGGCGGCGCGTATTGAATGCCGCCCTTATTCCAAAGGTTGTTGATGCCGCGGGCGATGCCGAGCCGTGAGCCCGAGCCCACGTTTCTTTCGAAGACCTCGGCGTAATTGCCGACCAGACGAATGATGCGTTCGGCCCAGGTATTCGCCAGTCCGAGTTGCTCGCCGAAATTTCCTTCGGTGCCGACCAATCTCTTGACGTCAGGCTTGTCGGATTTCATCGCATCGGCCACCGTCTTGGAAGACACTTCGAGTTCTTCCGCATTGATCATGGCGAAAACGGTCCATTTGACGATGTCAAACCATTGATCGTCGCCGTGGCGCACCACCGGCCCAAGCGGCTCCTTGGAAATGATCTCCGGAAGGATGACATGGTCGTTGGCATTGGCGAGCTTCAGCTTCTCGGCATAGAGCTGCGAGATGTCCGTGGTGAATACGTCGCAGCGCCCGGAGTCGTAAGCTTTGACGGTTTCATCCGCAGTGCCGAAGGCGACGACTTCGTATTTTATTTTGTTGGCGCGGAAGTAGTCGGCAAGATTGAGCTCGGACGTCGTCCCGCTTTGCGTGCATATCGAGGCGCCGTTGAGCTGAAGCGCCGAATTAATCTTCAATGCCTTGCGAACGATAAAGCCTTGGCCGTCATAGTAGGTCACCGCAGCGAAATTAAATCCGAGCGAGGTGTCGCGCGACAGCGTCCACGTCGTATTGCGCGACAGCACATCGATCTCGCCGGATTGAAGCGCGGTGAAGCGATCCTTGGCCGACAGCGGCGTGAATTTGACCTTGGTGGCGTCATTGAAGATGGCTGCGGAAAGGGCGCGGCAGACGTCGACATCGAAGCCGGTCCAGTTGCCTTTGTCGTCCGGATTTGAAAAGCCGGGCAATCCTTGGCTCACGCCGCAGATGAGCGATCCGCGATCGACAACCTTCTTCAATGTTTGAGCTTGCGCGGCGGCGGCGCCGCAAAGGAGCAGGGTAGCTGCAACAAAGATGCTATTTACGCGGTTCATGGCACACCTACTTCAAGACAACTCAAGCGATATGCGTTTCCGGCGCGCGGCGCCAGATTGATCCTGAAGCTAGCCTTTCACAATCCTTGCGTCGAGTCGGGGCTTAGTGGACTGGCTACGTCTATATGGAGAATTTATTTTTGCGGGACAGAGAGGGTTTCTAGTTGTTCGTGATCGCACGCGTCCTCGGGCGACGCCGCGCGCCATGACACCACCTCGCCTTCTTGAATAAAAAGAGTCTCGCTGCGGTAGTCGATGTCCTTCGAGGATTCTTTGAGATAGGCCATCAAGCACACCCGCCAAACCGGCGCGTTCTCATATTCACCGGGCAGCGGTCGCGAGACAGCGACATATTCGAAGGTCGCCGGTTCCGGAAAGATTTTACGCAGCTGTTTGGAAATGAGTTCTTTGTAAGCGGGCTCCGGAGCAGATGGAAGCAGCACAGGCGCGGAAGGAATGGAAAACAAGGGCGTGCTGGACAATCCACAGGCGCTGAGGATCAAAGCCAATCCGATGATC
>JAXDOS010000141.1:0-4636 GCA_034668785.1 Alphaproteobacteria bacterium | reverse complement strand
GACTGTCGCGCTCCGCCCTTGCCGCGGGAACGATGCCGGTGAACTGATCGATGCCGCCCCAGATGTTCATCATGTGAAGAATATGTTCTTCGATGAACTTCAGCGTGGCGATCACTTTGGTCACGCGCTGCCCGGCGAGATCCTGAAAATTGCACGCCTCGAAAATCCGCGTCACGTGGTCCAGGATGTCGCGGGTGAGATTCTGATCCTGCTGGCTTTTAAGCGCGGCGGATAGGGTCGTTGCTATTTCTTCAATTTCTTCGCCCGCTTGCAGAATGCGATGAGTGGCACTTTCCGAGCCAACCACCACCGCATCAAGTTCATGCGTGACGCGGCCCATATCCGGGCTGGAAAATCCAGTGACCACAAGCGTCGCGATTTCTTGCTTGGTCCGGCTGATGGCCTCGTAGATGGCGCCGAGCTCGCTCTTGAACAATTCGGCATTCGCCGTCTGGGTCTGCGTCGGAGCGATCGTTCGTGGGCCATCCGGCTCATGCGCTTTGAGCAGCACTTGCAATGCCCTTAGCTCCGCCATGATCTCGCTGTGGCGCACCGCGGACTCGGCTTCGCCCTCAGGCAAGGTCGCCTGCGGCCGATATTGCCCAAGTTCCTCAATACGAAACACGTTGCGTTGTCTGGGCATCCAGCGCCCCCCACGTTTTGAAAACCAGCGCCGTTTCTAGCCGTTGTGACTTAACGCTGGGTTCATAAACGCACCCATCGGAAGAATTCGACTACAATCGTACCCATCTAAAGTGATTAACCATAACATATTTTCATTCACCAAACATAAACCCTAAGGTGATGAACGCCGGGTTCAAGAAGAAGGTGAACGTTGGTTTTTACTAATAAGTAGACTTCGAAGATGTACTTCATCTTGTAGAAGGAGGCTTGTCAGTCGGCCTCCAAAACGACGAACAGTACAGAGTACGTCGATGAAACGTTTTATGGTCGCGACGCTTGTCACCAGCGTCTTAGGTACGATCTCGGCATCAGCCGAGCCGATGTTGCTCAATTCCTATTATGCGCCGCAAGAGATGCCGCAACCGATGACCATGGAGCCGCAATATGCTCCGCAGGTGATGGTCATGCAGGTCGCATATCAGGAGCGCCCCAATCTCGGCGGCGGCTTCATTGAATTTCTTTTCGGCGGCGGCGCGGAGCGGCAACTGGCTCCGGCCTATCACCCTCAGCCGATGCCGCAGCGCATGCAGCCGGTGCAGATGCAGCCTGTCCCCATGCAGCCGGTACAGGCGATGCAGCCGCCACTGCTGATGCAGCCGATGCAGGCTCCTGACCGGCCCATGATGCAGGCCGAGCCGGCGCGTCCGGCGATGAACCCGCGTTATATGCGCCAGACCGTTGCCTACGATGGTGACGAGAAGCCGGGGACCGTCGTCATCAATACCCCGGAACGGCTGCTCTACCTCGTAGAAGGGGACGGCAAAGCCCTGCGCTACGGCATCGGCGTCGGTCGTCCTGGATTTACCTGGGCCGGTGTTCACCAGGTGACCGCTAAGCGCGAGTGGCCGGATTGGTATCCGCCGGATGAAATGCTGAAACGCCGTCCCGACCTTCCGAAGCATATGGCGGGCGGCGAAAACAATCCCCTGGGCGCGCGGGCGCTTTATCTTGGATCGACGCTTTACCGCATCCATGGGTCAAATGAGCCGTGGACGATCGGGACTCAGGTGTCGTCCGGTTGCATCCGCATGCGCAACGAGGACGTGATGGACCTCTATGAGCGCGTTCCCGTCGGAGCCAAGGTTGTGGTGATCTGAGATAATCCTCACCGTCATGCCCGGCCTTGTGCCGGGCATCCACGTCTTTCTTTGAAACGCTCAGGCGAAGTCGCTGCCACCGTCGCCACCTGGATCGAATCCACTGTCCAAATCCGCATCGGCAAGGTCGTTGTCGGCGACATCGAACAGGCCGGCGCTATTCGTTGCATGATCCGCATCGGAGCGGCCGATATCGTCGATGCCGGCCTGACGGGCAAGATCGCTGTCGCCGGCATTGCCGCTCCACGGCGATTGTCCTGCTGATGGATCGAAAGCGGCGGACGCCTGGCCGTGATGTCCAAACATCGAACTGATGCTGTTGAGGAGTAGCGAGCCTCCGATCATCCCGGCGGCGGCTGCCGCGGCGGTGCCGAGGAAAGAGCCGCCCATACCGGGCGTCGGGGCTTGTTGTTGCTGTGTCGGCGCCAGCGCCGCGCCGCTGCCCCAGCGCGGATCGCTCGTGCCGGATCGGACCGTCGGCACGGAGCCGCGCCGTCCCGTCACCGCTTCGCGCATGGTGTCGAGGAAGCTGCCGTCCTCGCGTGGCGCCTCATCGCCTTGCAACTCGCGAATGCGCGCGTCGGCACGCTTGAGCGCCTCGTCCTGCACCAGCACCGTCTGCACCAGCGGGTAGACGGCATGCGGCGCGCGGGCCAAGCCCTGGGCGATGGCGCGCTCGGCCTCCGGGTCCCTCGGCGTTTCTTCAAGCGCCGCCAAGCGATCGAATAATTCGGCGACAAGCTGACGTTCCTGCGGGGTCATGGTCCTCTCCATTGCCTCCGATGACGCGCTTATCACTTGGGAAGCGTGAGAGCCGCAGGGAATGCCTGCGACAAAATATTTCTACCCTCTTGCGCCCTATGCCAGCGCCACAGCTTTCGCCGCGAGCGCCGCCGGAAAGGCCTCGCTGGCGAAATAGGTATATTCCTTCTCCCGCTGGGTGGTGAGTGGATCGAGCCGGGTGAGTTCGTCATCGACAATACCCGGATGGCACATCACCACGCTCTCCGCGGGTAAGCCGTCGAGAAAGGCGGGAAACAAGGCGGCGAAATCCGGCTGCGCGCGGAAATCGTAAGCCCCGGCGAAAGCTGGATTGGTGCGTAGACCATAAGCGCGCGCATGGCGGCGGAAACTGTGGCTCAGCACATCGAGCAGCAGCGCCTTGGGCTCGGCTAATCTGCGAGACAGCGGCGTCACGCGTCCGCACTGGCGTACCCACGCGTTCGGCGCGGCATTCTTCACGACACTGAGAAAGGCGTGGCGCACCTGCGGGAATAACTGCACATGCTGATGCCCATCGACGAAATCGGGGGCGCGGCCGAAGGCGGTGACAAAAGCCTCGATCTGAGCTGCGATCTCGGCGGCGAGCCGCTCGCGGTCCAATTGCCGGAGGAAGGCGGCGCGCAGGGTCGCTCCGAGCGGCAGGAACGCACCGCCGCGCAACGGGCTATAGTCTCGGCTTAGTGGCTTGAACGGCGCGGTCAGGGTGACGTGCAGCCCGATTGCGATGTGCCGTTCGTCGGGCTGTAGAGCCGCCAGTGAGGCCGCTTCGGCGCTATTGAAGCTAGGCGCCGCCACCATCACCGACGTGGCATTGAGTCTTCCGCGCGCAATGAGATCGCGGATCGCCTTATTCACCCCCGGCGCGATGCCGTAATCGTCGGCGCAGAGCCAGATGTGGCGCGTCGGCGCCGCATTATCGGCACGGCTCATTCCGCCGCGGTCCGTGTCGGAGCACCGTCCGTCTTGCTGTCCGCCACTTCGTTGCCGGTTTTCAGGCTGTGCTCGGCGACGAAATACACCGGCCGAGCTTTGATCTCCGATAGCAGCTTGCCGATATATTCGCCGACGATACCGATCATCAGCAGTTGCACGCCGCCGATCACCATCACGCCGACCATCAGCGACGGATAGCCCGGGACGGATTCGCCGTAGAACACCGTCTCGATCAGGATCTGCACGCCGAAGATAAAGGCAATGCCCGCGAGCAAAAGCCCGAGCAGGCTCGCCAGCCGCAATGGCGCGACCGAGAAAGAGGTCAGTCCTTCGATCGACAGGCCGACCAGATTGCTGACGTTCCAGGTAGATTGCCCGTGCTTGCGTTCCGCGGGCTCGTAATCGATACGCACCTGCTTAAATCCGATCCAGCTTGCCAGCCCTTTGAAGAAACGGTTGCGCTCCGGCATCTGCCGCAGCGCCGCCGCCGCGCGCGGCGAGAGCAAGCGGAAGTCGCCGGCATCTTCCGGGATCTTCTGCCGCGTTCCCCAATTGATAATGTTGTAAAAGGCCTTCACCGCGAGGCGGCGGGTGAGCGGCTCGTTCTCGCGGTGGGCCTTGGCGGTATAGATCACGTCATTGCCGCCTTCGAGCCAATGGCCGACCAAGATATCGACCAGATCGGGCGGATGCTGGCCGTCGCCGTCCATGAACAGCACGGCGCCGAGCCGAGCATGTTCGAGGCCGGCGAGCAGCGCGGCTTCCTTGCCGAAATTGCGCGACAGCGACACCACCTGGACGTCGAAGCCGTCGGCGGGCAGGTCGCGCGCGATGCTCAGCGTGGCATCATGGCTGCCGTCGTCCACATAGACGATCTCGCAGGCAAGCCCGCGCTTCTCCTTCAGGCGCCGGGCCATTTCCGCGAGCCGCGCATGCAGTTGCACGAGCCCCGCAGCCTCGTTGAAGAGCGGCACCACGATGGATAACCCGGTATCCGGGCGGGCCTGGCTTGGGCGATCGGTCATCATCAAGCAATCGTATCCTCTGAAATTGCGCGGGGCCGATCTATAGCGCAACGGCGAGGTTATGTCGCGCGCGGGCCAAGCGGGGAAAGCAGCCCTCGGCGGCTCGGCAGGGAC
>JAXDOS010000140.1:0-3789 GCA_034668785.1 Alphaproteobacteria bacterium | reverse complement strand
CAGCGCCTTGGCCATCTCGCCCAGGATGTGCAGCCGCCCGCCCATGGCCTGGTCCAGCGCCACTTCCATGATCTGCATGGTGATGGAGGTGATCTTGATGTCCATCTGCAGGCTGGTGATGCCCTCGTTGGTGCCGGCAACCTTGAAGTCCATGTCGCCGAGATGGTCCTCGTCGCCGAGGATGTCGGACAGCACGGCGTAGCGCTTGTCCTCAAGGATCAGGCCCATGGCGATGCCCGCGGTCGGCCGCTTTAGCGGCACGCCTGCATCCATCAGCGCCAGCGAGGTGCCGCAGACCGTCGCCATCGACGAGGAGCCGTTCGACTCGGTGATCTCCGACACCACGCGGATGGTGTAGGGGAATTCGTCCTTGGCCGGCAGCACCGGGCGGATCGCCCGCCAGGCGAGCTTGCCATGGCCGATCTCACGACGGCCGGGCGCGCCGGTGCGTCCGGTCTCGCCCACCGAGAACGGCGGGAAGTTGTAGTGCAGCATGAACGCTTCTTTGTAGGTCCCCGAGAGGGCGTCGATCCACTGCTCGTCTTCGCCGGTGCCGAGCGTGGCGACCACGATCGCCTGGGTCTCGCCGCGGGTGAACAAAGCGGAGCCGTGGGTGCGCGGCAGGAAGCCGGCCTCGGCGATGATCGGGCGCACGGTCACGAGATCGCGGCCGTCGATTCGCTTTGAAGTGTCGAGGATGTTCCAGCGCACGATCTTGGCTTCGAGATCCTTGAACACGCCGGCGACCTGCTGCATCGGGCGCTCGGGATTGTCTTTGCCGTCCGGAAAGAAGTGCTCCATCGCCTTCTTCTTGATGGCGGCGACGGCATCCTGACGCTCGGCCTTGCGCGGGATCGCATAGGCCGCGCGCAGATCCTTTTCGACGATGCCGAGCATTTCCTTCTCGATCGCGGCAGTGTCGGGCATCGCGAAATCGCGCGGCTCCTTCGCGGCCTTTTCGGCAAGCTGGATTATGGCCTGAATCACCGGCTGAAAGTGCCGGTGGCCGAACATCACCGCGCCAAGCATGATCTCCTCGGACAGCTCTTTGGCTTCCGATTCGACCATCAGCACCGCATCCTGGGTGCCCGCGACCACGAGGTCGAGCTGGCTTTCCTTCATCTCGTCGATTGTGGGATTGAGCACGTATTCGTTGTTGGTAAAGCCGACGCGTGCGCCGCCGATTGGGCCCATGAAGGGTGCACCGGACAGCGTCAATGCGGCGGACGCCGCCACCATGCCGAGGATATCGGGATCGTTCTCCTGATCGTGCGATAGCACGGTGACGATCACCTGGGTGTCGCAACGCCAGCCGTCGGCGAATAGCGGACGGATCGGGCGATCAATCAGACGCGAGGTCAGCGTGTCCTTTTCTGTCGGACCGCGTTCGCGCTTGAAATAGCCGCCGGGGATGCGTCCCGCCGCATAATATTTTTCGGTGTAGTTGACGGTCAGCGGCAGGAAGTCGATGCCTTCCTTCGGCTTCTTGGCTGCCACGACAGTCGCGATGACCGTGGTCTCGCCATAGGTGGCGATTACGGCGCCGTCAGCCTGACGAGCGACCTTTCCGGTTTCAAGGGTTAGGGTGCGCCCGCCCCAGTCGAGCTCGACACGATGGATATCAAACATTTGGATGGTCTTTCATGGTTTTCGCGGAAGGGCGAAAGCCATGAGCAAGACGGCGAGAGGCTGTGTCGCGCGCGTGTGCCGCGAGCAAAACAGCGTCTGGCGATCCTGCCAATGGCCTTCATGTCTTCCATCGGTTGCCGGGTGCCCCTTGGCGGCCCGGATTGGTGGACAGCCTGATTGCTGTCCGACTTAACGGCGGACACAAAGTGCCCGCTCACAAACGCGCGGATATTCCGCGCGGAATTATTGTCAGCGGCGAATGCCTAGCCGCTCGATGATGGCCTTATAGCGTGCGTCGTCCACGCGCTTGAGGTAGTCAAGCAAAGTCCGGCGCGTGGACACGAGCTTCAACAATCCCCGCCGCGAGTGGTTGTCCTTCACATGCGTTTTGAAATGCTCTGTGAGGTTGGTGATCCGCTCAGTGAGGATCGCCACCTGCACCTCCGGCGAACCTGTGTCGGCGGCGGTGGTCGCATACGTCTTAATAACTTCGGCCTTGCGGCCGGTGCTAATCGACATCGTCAGGGACCTTTCGAGAGCCGGCGCTGCCTACAACGCCGGTCAGGTTGAACACGCGCTTGGGGACGATCTCGCCGCGGTCGACTTCGGCAAGGGCGATCAACTGGCCCGATGCCGTGACGTAAACCGTGCCGCGGTAGATGGGTGCGTCCCGTCCGCGCAACAAAACGGCCTGGCCCCTTTGGAGCCGGGCCGCATCTGCCCGATTGACGGCCAGTGCCGGGATGTCGTCCAGCACGGTCTCTACGGGCAAAAGCGCATCGGCGAGGTTGCCCTCGCCGATCGAGGCCTTATGGCACATAGCCTCGAGTTGTTCCAGTGAAATCATATGCTTCTCGCCGAACGGGCTTACCACCGTACGGCGCAGAGCCGAAACATGACCGAAGCAGCCCAGGGCCCGGCCCATATCCCGTGCCAGCGCACGGACATAGGTGCCTTTGCCGCATTCGGCCTCGAACAGGGCGTGGTCGGCATCCGGGGTGGAGACCAGGGCGAGCCGGTGGATTTCCACCGGGCGGCTTGCCAGTTCCACGATGGCGCCGTCGCGGGCCAGATCATAGGCCCGTTCACCGTCGACCTTAATGGCCGAGTAACGCGGCGGCACCTGCCCAATGGTTCCGATGAATTGCGGCAGCAGCGCTTGGATCGCATCTGCGGCCGGTCGCGTTTCGCCGGTCTCCCCGACCCGCCCTTCGGCATCGTCGGTATCGCGCTCCTCGCCCCAGCGCACCGTAAATTGGTAAATCTTGCGGCCATCCATGGCGAAGGGAACAGTCTTGGTGGCTTCGCCGAGCGCGATCGGCAGGCAGCCGGCGGCGAGCGGGTCGAGGGTGCCGGCGTGACCAGCGCGCTTGGCGGCGAACAGCCGTTTCACCACGGCGACCGCGTGGGTGGAGGTCATGCCGACCGGCTTGTCGAGGATGACCCAGCCGTGGACATCGCGTTTGTCGCGTTTGAATTGGCGCTGCTTCGACGAGCCGCGCTCCACCACCGCGTTCGGTGGTTCTTCGGCATGCGGCTGCGAGAGTTCCTTCAGATCGTCGGTCACTGATCGGGATCCTTTTCCAGATCCCGCTGCACCTCTGGCCGGCGCAAAAGTTTCTCAATGCGCTCGGCCTCGTCGAAGCGATCATCGAGCAGGAAGCGGATGTCGGGAGCGAATTTAAGATTGACGCGCTTGGCGATCTCACCGCGCAAATATTTCTTGTGGCGCTCAAGCGCCGCGAGCACGTCCTTGGCGTCCTTGCCGCCGAGCGGCATGACATAGATGCTGGCCATGCGCAGGTCCGGGCTCATACGCGCTTCGGGCACCGTGACCAGATGGCCTTCCAGCACCGGATCATGCACGTCGCCCCGCGACAGGATTTCCGCCAGCGCATGGCGCACGAGTTCGCCGGCGCGCAACGCGCGCTGGGAAGGTCCGTGTCCGATGTCGTGCTTGCTTTTCTTGCCGCGCATGAAAATCCAACCGTTCTGTCATGCCCGGCCTTGTGCCGGGCATCCCGTTTAGGGGCGCACTTCCCTTCCTAAGCGAGATGGCCGGGACGAGCCCGGCCATGACGGGAAAAAGGCGGAACTAGATTTCGCGCAAAGCCGTGAGATTTGGACTCACAGACTGCGTTGAATCGTCTCCACCCGGTA
>JAXDOS010000139.1:0-9230 GCA_034668785.1 Alphaproteobacteria bacterium | reverse complement strand
GTCGTCATCAACCTGCCGCTGGTCGGACTGTGGGTGCGGCTGTTGCGCGTGCCATACCGGCATTTATTTCCAGCCATTCTCATCTTCTGCTGCATCGGCGTTTATTCGATCAACAATTCGCCGGTGGACGTGGTGATTACGGCGGTGTTCGCGCTGGTGGGCTATTGGCTGGTCAAGCACGATTTTGAGCCGGCGCCGTTGTTGCTGGGTCTGGTTCTCGGCCCGCTGATGGAAGAGAACCTGCGCCGCGCCATGCTGATCGCCCGCGGAGACACAACCGTGTTTTTCACCCGGCCGATTTCGGCCGTGCTACTCTTCGTCGCGGCCATTCTCATTGTTCTGGCGGTGTTGCCGATGATTCGTCAGCGGCGCGAGGAAGTCTTCGTCGAATAACCACTCGCCGATGGTGTTTGTCCTGCGGCGCTGGTCTCTTTTCATGCGCCGTTGAACGAGCTTAAGCTTACGATAATGCGCTCGCTAATGCGCAAGGGAGGCGACCCATGTCCATGTTCAAAACCATCGGCGGCGTAAGCGCTGCTCTTCTCGCCCTGACGCTCCATGTCCATCCTGCCGCGGCGCAAGCAGATTATCCATCGCGCTCGATCACATTGATCGTCCCGTTTGCAGCAGGCGGACCGACAGACGTGATCGCTCGTATCGTCAGCGAGCATATGGGGCGGACGCTCGGCCAGCAGTTCGTGATCGAGAATGTGCTCGGCGCCGGCGGCACGACCGCGTCGGTCCGCGCGGCTAAGTCGGAGCCGGACGGCTACACTATCGAAATGGGTCACATGGGAACCCATGCGGCCTCGGTCGCGCTTTATCCAAACCTCGGTTACAATCCTTCCACTGATTTCGAGCCGATCGGCATGGCCGCGGGCACGCCGGTTCTCATTCTCGCCCGTAAAGACTTCCCGCCTAAGGATTTGAAAGAATTCGTCGCGTATGTGAAGGCGAACGTCACGACGCTGAACATGGCTCATGCCGGTGTCGGCTCGGTGTCATTCACGACCTGCCTGCTGCTGAATTCAATCCTTCAAGTCAAGCCCACTACGATTCCCTATAACGGCACCGGGCCGGCGATGAACGCGCTGATCGGAAGTCAGGTCGACTATATGTGCGACCAGATTCCCAATGTTGTGCCGCAAATTCAGGCCGGCACCATCAAGGGCTACGGCATCGGAACGCCGGAGCGTAATCCGGCGCTTCCGGACATGCCGACCACCAAAGAGGCGGGCTTGCCGGCCTTTCAAGCCGTGGCGTGGAACGCGCTGTTCGCGCCCAAAGGGACGCCAAAGCCGATAGTGGATAAGCTGAATGCCGCTCTGAGCAAGGCGCTGGACGACGCCGGCGTGCGCAAACGGCTACTCGATCTCGGCAGCGAAATCCCGCAGGGCGAAGCCCGCTCCTCGCAAGCCCTGGCTAGTCTGGTGAAGAGCGAGATCGCCAAATGGACCCCGATCATCCAGGCGGCGGGGCCGGTTAACTGACCTCATCGCGCTGACGTGATCGGCCGCTTATTCTTTTTGGACGCGGCCGCTCCCTGCCATTAGTCTTGGCCTCGGCGATTCAAACGAGAGGCTGGAGCCGGCACGATGCGTCAATATCACGACCTGATGCAGCGGATTCTCGCAAACGGCGTCGAGAAGCGCGACCGCACCGGTACTGGGACGCGATCGATCTTCGGCTATCAAATGCGGTTCGACCTCGCCGAGGGCTTTCCGCTCGTCACCACCAAAAAGCTGCACGTCAAATCCATTATCTACGAGCTGCTCTGGTTTCTGCGCGGCGACACCAACATCAAATATCTTAACGACCACGGCGTCAGGATCTGGGACGAGTGGGCCGACGAAAAAGGTGAACTAGGGCCGGTTTACGGACAGCAGTGGCGCTCCTGGCCGACGCGTGACGGCGGAACAATCGATCAGATCGCCAATGTTGTCGCGGCGATCCGCCGCAATCCGGATTCGCGCCGTCTCATCGTCAGCGCCTGGAATCCGGCTGAGGTGGACAAGATGGCGCTGCCGCCATGTCACTGCCTGTTCCAATTCTATGTCGCGGAGGGCCGGCTCTCCTGCCAGCTTTACCAGCGCTCCGCCGATGTCTTTCTCGGCGTTCCGTTCAACATCGCTTCCTATGCGTTGCTGACGTTGATGGTGGCGCAGGTCACGGACTTAAGGCCCGGCGAATTCGTCCATACGTTTGGAGACGCGCATCTTTATCTCAATCATCTGGAACAGGCACAGTTGCAGCTCTCGCGGACACCGAAAAAATTGCCGGCGATGAAACTCAATCCCGCAGTCAAGGATTTGTTTGCTTTCGATTACGAGGATTTCACTCTGGAAGGCTATGAGCCAGACCCGCACATCAAAGCCCTGGTGGCGGTGTGAGCACGAGCGGATCTGCACGGATCGGTTTGGTCCTGGTCGCCGCCGTCGCAGAAAACGGCGTGATCGGGCGGGACAATGCACTTCCCTGGCGGCTGAAGTCCGACATGCAGCATTTCCGCGCCCTCACCGGCGGCAAGCCGGTGGTGATGGGGCGGAAGACCTTTGCCTCCATCGGCAAGCCGCTCAAGGATCGCACCAACATCGTTGTCAGCCGCAATCCGGACTACACGGCGCCCGGCATTTTAGTTGCGCCGACCCTGGACGCGGCGCTTGCCGCCGCGCGCGGCGACGCGCTCAGGCGCTCGGCTGACGCCATCGCCGTCATCGGCGGTTCGGGAATTTTCTCGGAGACGATCGGCATCGCCGACCGGCTCGAAATCGCCATCGTCCACGCCGCGCCGGACGGAGATACTTTTTTCCCCGCCATCGATGCGAAAATGTGGCACGAAACCGCCCGCGTGCGTCATCGGGCCGCGCCGCAGGACGATGCGGACTTCAGCTTCATTACATATGTGCGGGTTGCTGCGGGTGGCAGCGCGGCATGAACACGCGTTGTAAGCGCCGGACACCTCCCCTATAACCTTGAGCGAATGCAGCCGGGCGTGGTCCCGGCGGCGAGGAGACGTTTCATGCCTTGGAGTAATCAGGGCGGCGGGCCCTGGGGTTCCGGCTCGAAGGGACCTTGGGGATCGGGGCCGCAATCGTCGGGCCCGACGCCGCCGGATCTCGAAGATTGGCTGCGCCGGGGCCAGGACAAGCTGCGAACCGTGCTGCCGGGCGGCAACCTTGGCGGAAAAGGTTTTTCCATCATCGCGGCCATCGCGCTGCTCGTCTGGGGCCTGTCGGGTTTCTTTTTCGTGCAGCCGGATGAGCTGGGAGTGGTGCTGCGCTTCGGCCGCTATGTGCGCCTGGTGCAGCCGGGACCGAATTATCACCTGCCTTATCCGATCGAGATCGCGCTGACGCCGAAAGCCTTGCGCGTGAACAAGATCGACATCGGGATGCGCGTTGTCGACGACGCTCGCCGCGGCTCGACCGTGCGCGACGTTCCCGAAGAAAGCCTGATGCTGACCGGCGACGAGAATATCGTCGACGTGGATTTCGCCGTGCAGTGGAAGGTGAAGCCGGACGGTGTCGGCGATTATCTCTTCAACATCCAAAATCCGGAAGGCACCGTGAAGGCGGTGGCGGAAAGCGCCATGCGCGAGGTCGTCGGCCGCTCGGACAGCCGGGATATCACCACCGTGGCGCGGCAAAGCATCGAGACGGCGGTGCATGATCTGATGCAAAAGGTGTTGGATAATTACAGCGCCGGCATCCAGGTGATCCAGGTGCAGTTGCAGAAGGTGGACCCGCCCTCGCAGGTCATCGACTCGCTGCGTGATGTGCAGGCCGCCCGCATCGACCAGGAGCGCGCGCAGAACGAGGCGCAAACCTACGCCAACCGGGTGATCCCGGAGGCGCGAGGCAAGGCCGCGCAAATCATTCAGGCCGCCGAAGCCTACCGCGAGCAGACCGTCGCCGAGGCGACGGGACAGAGTTCCCGCTTCTCGCAGATTTACGAACAATACAAGAAGGCGCCGCAGATCACCCGCGAGCGCATGTTCCTTGAGACAATGGAACGGCTGTTCGGCGGCACCGATAAGATCATCATCGATTCCGGCACCGGCGGCGCGGGAGTGGTTCCTTATCTGCCGCTTACCGAGTTGAACCGGCGTCCGCAGGCGGGAGGCAACCCATGAGACTGAACATGGCCGCTGGCCTTGTCGTCCTCCTAGTCGCCGTCGTTGTCGGCTATGGCTCCTTGTTCATGGTCTATCAGACCCAGCAGGCGCTGGTATTGCGGCTCGGCGAGCCGCTGGCGCCGATCACGATTCCGGGCCTGCATCTGAAGATACCGATCATCGATACGGTGATCACCATCGACAAGCGTATCCTCGACTTGGAAGCGCCGGCCCAGGAATTGATTGCTTCCGACCAGAAGCGCCTCGTCGTCGACGCCTTCGCCCGCTACAAAATCATCGATGCGCTGAAATTTTATCAGACGCTCGGCTCGATCCAGGCCGCCAATTCGCAGCTCGCGATCCTGATGAGTTCGGGACTGCGGCGGGTGCTGGGTGAATCGACGTTTATTCGCGTCGTCCGTGACGAGCGCGAGCAGCTGATGGGGCGCATCCGTCAGCAGGTGGACCGCGAAGCCAACAACTACGGCATCTCCGTCGTCGATGTCCGCATCCGTCGCGCCGATTTGCCGGAGCAGAATAGCCAGGCGGTCTATCAGCGGATGCAGACCGAACGGCAGCGGGAAGCCGCGGAATTCCGCGCGCAGGGCAGCCAGAGGTCGCAGGAGATTCGTTCGCGTGCCGATCGCGACGTTACCGTGCTCCTCGCCGATGCGACCTCGAAGGCGGAGCAGACGCGGGGTGAAGGCGACGGCGAGCGCAACCGGATTTTCTCCGAGGCCTTCGGCCGCGATCCGGATTTCTTTTCCTTCTACCGCTCGATGCAGGCCTATGAAGCCGCCTTCCACCGCGCCGATACGCGGATGCTGTTGAAACCGGACTCCGAGTTCTTCCGCTACTTTACCGATCCGACAGGAAAACCCCGCGCCAATACCGCCGCGCCGCAGTCTGCACCATCGCCAGCGGCGAGGTAACGAGGACCCTCCTCGCAGAGAAGCCGGTTCGCTAATGCCCGATTTCCTCGTCGCTCTGGGTCTCGTGTTCGTGATCGAGGGATTGTTGTTCGCCGCCTTTCCCGGCACCGCAAAGCGGGCGATGGCGACGATCCTGGACGCGCCGGATGGACCTTTGCGACTCGTCGGCGTCGCGTCGGCGGTAGTGGGTGTCCTGCTGGTCTGGCTAATCCGCGGCTGAGCGGGAACTAAAGTCGTATGTTCCGCCTACCTAGCCGTCGTGATGCGGTAGGACTGGGCCGCTCTTGCGTCCGTGCGCCGGCGGGAGCAGTGTTGCATCAACCCCTTCTAGGAGAATTGGCTTCATGGTTGCGACCTCCAGCCGCCTCATCCGGCCTCTCGGCAACTTCGCGATTGCCGCCGTTCTCGCATTGGCCTTGCCGGGCTTTGTGACTTTCGCAGCCGCGCGAGGCCCCGATGGAATTGCCGACGTAGCTGAGTCCGTCATTGACGCGGTGGTCAACATCTCCACGTCGCAAACCGTTGAAGCCAAGGCCGGACCGATTCCGCAACTGCCGCCCGGCTCGCCGTTTGAGGATTTTTTCGACGAATTCTTTAAGAATCGCCGTGGGCCCGGGGATCAGAACGGCGAGCGCACGCCACGCCGCGTGAATTCGCTCGGCTCCGGCTTCATCATCGATGCCTCGGGTATTGTCGTCACCAACAACCATGTGATCGCCGACGCCGACGAGGTCAGCGTCATCCTCAATGACGGCACCAAGCTCAAAGCCGAAATCGTCGGCCGCGATTCGAAAGTCGATTTGGCTGTGCTCAAGGTCAAAACCGACAAGCCGCTGAAGGCGGTGTCGTTCGGCGATTCCGAGAAGTTGCGCCTCGGCGAATGGGTCATCGCCATCGGCAATCCGTTCAGCCTTGGCGGCACGGTCACGGCGGGCATCGTCTCCGCGCGCAACCGCGATATCAAATCCGGCCCTTACGACAACTATATCCAGACCGACGCCTCCATTAACCGCGGCAACTCGGGCGGTCCGTTGTTCAATCTCGAGGGACAGGTGATCGGCGTCAACACGGCGATCATCTCGCCATCGGGCGGGTCCATCGGCATCGGCTTCGCGGTGCCGTCGAAGATCGTGGTGGGCGTCATCGATCAGCTTCGCCAATTCGGCGAGACGCGCCGGGGCTGGCTTGGCGTGCGCATCCAGCCGGTTTCCGAAGACATCGCCGAAAGCCTCAGCATCAAGCCGGCGCGCGGCGCTCTGGTCGCGGGCCTCGACGACCGCGGTCCGGCCAAGCCCGCCGGTATCGAGCCGGGCGACGTCATTATCAAATTCGACGGCAAGGATATCAAGGAAGTCCGCGATCTGACCCGCCAAGTCGCGGAAGCGCCCGTCGGCAAGGACGTCGAAGTCGTCATTATCCGCAAAGGCAAGGAAGAGAAAAAAACGGTAAAGTTGGAGCGGCTCGAAGACAGCGAAAAGCAAGTCGCGGCGAAGGCGGAAACGGTCGTTACTCCGAAACCGGTAGTCAAGCGTTCGCTGGGTCTCGATCTCGCCAGCATCAATGACGATCTGCGCAAGCGCTACAAGATCAAGGACAGCATCAAAGGCGTGGTGATCACCGCGGTCGATCCCAATTCACCGGCTGCGGAAAAGCAGCTTGCTGCCGGCAACGTCATCGTTGAATTGCAGCAGCAGCCGGTCTCCACCGCCGAGGAACTGCAGCAGCGCATCGAGCAGTTGAAGAAGGAAGGCCGGAAGACCGTTGCCCTCCTGGTGGCAAATGCCGACGGCGACACTCAATTTGTGGCGCTGAGCTTGCAGTAAACTTCACCTCTCCCCGCAAGCGGGGAGAGGGAGATAGCATCAATCCAACACGTGATTGACCATGCCGTCCGCGAGCTTTGGCTCGAACCAGGTGGATTTCGGCGGCATGATTTCACCGGCGTCGGCCACCGCGATCAGATCATCCATCTGCGTCGGGTAGAGCGCGAAGGCCGCCGCCATCTCGCCGGAAGCAACCCGGCGCTCCAGCTCCGCCAAGCCGCGCGCGCCGCCGACGAAATCGATGCGCTTGTCCTTGCGCTGATCGGTGATGCCCAGCAGCGGCTCAATCACATGTTTTGTGAGCAAGGTGATCGGCAGCCGTCCAACCGGATCGTTTTGAGGAATGAGCTCGGGTTTGATTGTGAGCCGATACCATTTTCCGGCGAGATACATGCCGAACTCGCCGGATGCGCCGGGACGCACCGGCTGGTCCGACGCCGCTACCGAGAAATTTTTCCGCAGTTCCGCCAGAAGTTGGTCGGGGCTGCGGCCATTCAAGTCTCGAATAAGCCGGTTGTAGTCCAGGATTGTCATTTCATGATGCGGGAACAGAACCGCGAGGAACGATTGATGCGAACCCTTGTTGCCGCGCGCTTTGGCGACGCGGGAGGCGGCGGCGGAGCGGTGGTGCCCGTCTGCAATATAAATGGCGGGTAGCGCATCGACCGCGCGCGTTAGCACTGCAATAGTGGCATCATCGCCGATCACCCACATCTGATGACGCACGCCGTCGTCGGTGGTGACATCCACGTCGCCGGCGCGTTCGGTCGCACAGGCCAGCATGGTGTCGATTTCCGGCGCAGCCGGATAGGCGATCATCACAGGGCCAGTCTGGGCGTTGACGGCTTCGATCTGGCGGACGCGGTCGTCTTCCTTGAGCGGCGTCGTCAGTTCGTGCTTGCGGATGCGATTGGTTTCGTAGTCGGCGATGGAAGCGGCGACGGCGAGCCCCGTCTGCGTATGGCCGCGCCACGTCAGGCGGTAAACGTAATAGCAAGGTTTGGCATCGCGCGTGAGCACGCCCGCCGCGATCATATTTTTTAGATTCTCCGCAGCCTTCGCATAGACCGCGTGGTCATACGGATCGATGGCAGGATCGAGGTCGATCTCCGGTTTGGAGATGTGAAGGAAGCTCCACGGCTTGCCCTTGGCACGCTCGCGCGCCTCCGCGCTGGAGAGCACATCGTAAGGCGGGGCGAGCACCTCGGCGGCGCGACCAAGGGCGGGACGCAAAGCGCGAAAGGGTTGGATCAATGGCAAACGAACTCTCCTATGGGAGTGGCGAGCGTTCTGTTTATCAGCGTTGGGAGCGGGTGCAATATCGATGAGTGCTGGCAATCGCATCGTCTTAATCGTCATGCCCGCGCTTGTCGCGGGCATCCACATCTTAGGTTCTTATCACATCAAAGGCGTGGATGGCCGGGACGAGCGCGGCCATGACGATTTCAAACGCCAGAAAAATGCTTTACCGCAAGCCCATGCGCAAACCCGCTGCCATGCTGATCGCAGGACCGACCGCCAGCGGCAAGTCGGCGCTGGCGTTGGCCTTGGCGGAAAAGTTCGGCGGAATCGTCATCAACGCCGACTCCATGCAGGTCTACCGCGACTTGCGGATCATCACCGCGCGTCCGACCGTGGAAGAAGAGGCGAGGGCGCCGCACCGGCTTTACGGTCATGTGGACGCGGCGGAGAATTATTCGGTCGGGCGCTGGTGCGTCGATGTGCAGGCGGCGCTGATTGAGGCGCGAGAGATCGGCAAGTTGCCGATCATTGTCGGCGGCACCGGGCTTTATTTCAAGGCGCTGACGTTGGGGCTCGCAGCCGTCCCCCCAATTTCCGCTGACGTTCGCAACAGCATACGCGAACGGCTCGAAAAAAATGGCATCGCTCCGCTTTATGCGGAGCTGGGGCGGCGCGATCCATCGGGCGCGGCGCGGCTTAAGCCCAACGACCGCACACGCATCGCCCGCGCACTTGAAGTCCTCGAAGCGACAGGCCGTTCACTCGCCGATTGGCATCGTGACGGGATGCAGCCAATCCTGAATGCGGATCGCGCCGTGAAGATCTTTCTGGTTCCCGAGCGTGAAGAACTTCACCGGCGCATCGATACCCGCTTCGACGCCATGCTTGCCAACGGCGCGCTCGACGAGGTGGTGGCGCTCGACGCTAGGGGTCTTGATCCCATGTTGCCCGCCATGAAGGCGCATGGCGTGCCGTGGCTACGCCGCCACCGTCGCGGCGAACTCTCGCTGGCCAAGGCGGCGGAGGAGGCGAAGAAGGACACCAAGCGCTACACCAAGCGCCAGCTCACCTGGTTCCGGCATCAGATGCCAGGATGGACGTGGGTGGCGCCAGGAGATG
>JAXDOS010000138.1:0-16014 GCA_034668785.1 Alphaproteobacteria bacterium | reverse complement strand
GGAGCCGATACCGCTCAGCTGAGCTCGGTGAAATACGCCCGCGTGCGCAGCAGTAACCCGGCGCTCAGCAGCAAAACCGCCGCCAATACGAAGGGCGCATAGTGCGGCAAGTTCTTCACCTGCGTGGTGCTGATGACGCGCGTCTTCTCCATGCGGTCGATGTCGAAATAGGCCTGAAGCAGTTCCGGCTCCTTGCGCACGTCGTAATATTTGCCCCCGGTATCGCGCACCGCGGCGATCACGCGCGGTGCGTCCTTGGCCTTTTCCACCTCGACGCCGATGAAATGCACGCGGAACCCGGCGGCCCCGGCGGCGCGAATGGCGTCGACAACGTCGCGGCCGGTGTTGTTCTCGCCGTCCGTGAGCACCACGATCACTTTTCCCTTGCGCGCCTGTCCTCCGTCGCGTGACTGCGCCTGCACTTGGCCCATGGCGGTCCAGATGCCCTCGCCGATCGCGGTCTGGCCCTCGCCCGCCAGCGTTCGCATATCCACCATGTTCAAGTAGCGCACGACATAAGGCACGTCGGTGGTCGTCGGCACGACCACGTAACCTTCTTCGGAAAACACCACCACGCCGACGCGGTCGGTGCGTCGGCTCTGCACGAACTTGATCATCGCCTCCTTCACCGCATCCAGCCGCGTTTTTTCCTTGACGATAATGCCCTGACGTTCGCGCCGGAGTGCGCCGACCATGTCGATTGGTTCCTCCATGCTGGAGGACAAATCCAGTGTCAGCACGATGTCGAGGCCCTCATTTGATACTGCATATTCCGCCGAGGGCAGCACCGGACTGAGCAGCGCCAGCAATACTGCCGCGAGCGCGAGCAGTTCAAGAATCCTGGGCAGATAGACCACGCGCGAGACCGGGCGTAGCTTGCCGACGAGGTGAAACAAAAGCGGGTGAGCGAGAAAAGGCCTTTTTCGCTTCCAGGCAATCAACAAGACGGCAAGCACCGCCGGCAACAGCACCAGCAGCCGTTCGGGTTCGGTGAAGATCATGCCGACAGCAATTGCGGCGACTGCATAAGCGTTTCCGCGGCCTGTAATAACTGTCCGCGCACTCCAGTTTCGGGGTTGGAATCTTTTCCATAACGCAGGTCTTCGCACCGCGCCAAAATGGTTTTGATCTGAGCGATCAATCCCATGTCAACACCATCTTTCATGAGAGCCGCTTCGATCTCCTGCGGAGTCAGCGAAGCGGCGGGAATTTGATAGAGCTCTGTGACCATGGCGCGCACAGCGGCCGCCATTTCCCCGCTCCATTGCCGCGGATCGGCGCCCGACGCAGCGACGTTCCTCCGCACGCGGGCCAAGCTCTCTTGCGCGATCTTCTCACGCGCTTCGCGGGAAAGCTTCCTTGTCGCATCATCCGAATGCATTCGCTGCCAAAGCCGCCAGGCGCTGTATGCTAGCAGGCATAAAAGTCCGGCCAAACCGAGCACCAACGGCGTCAATACTGAAGCAAGACCCGGCGGGGGCGGCATTTTGGCGGTGCGCGGCGCCAGATTATCCGGCACCAGCGCGCTACGCAGGCCGACCTTGACGGCGGGCGCAGCGATCGTATCTACCGGCCGCTCTCCCTTTGTCCCGCCGGCATCGCGGATAAAATAATAAACCTGAACCGGCGGAATGGTCAGTTCACTGTCCCCAGCCGTGAGTGTCGTGAGCAGCAATGTGATCCTGGCCACCTGCTTGCCGCCGGCCCAGTCGCCGCGTCGGATCTCGATGTCACGCACCGTGAACGGCGTGACCGGCAGGCGGTCCTTGGTGAAATTGTCGAGCACCAACTCGACATTCGCGTCGTGGACAACCTGCAGAGTGTAACGCAGCACGTCGCCCACCCAGATTGCACTCTTGTCCACCTGTCCCGTGACCACGACCGGCGTAGCTTTTGCCGGCGGCGTCTTTGGCGGCTGCTGCGCGTCGGCAATGCGCGGCATCACCAGCAGCAGCAGGCTTAAGAGGAGAGCCTTCTTCATTTACGCCTCCTTCTCGCCAGGAACAGCCCCAACAACGAATCCAGATAGGGCTCTCCAGGCCGTAGAAATACGTGATCGAGATGCAAACGGTAGAACGCATTCTTGAGCGCCAGCTTGCGCTCCTGCATCAGCCGGGAATAGAGCGCGACTTTTTTTGGCGACAGATCGAGCAGCATCTCGCTCCCGCTCTCCGCGTCCAGCACCCGCATGAAACCCGCCTGCGCCGGCATGGCTTCCTCCCAGGCATCTTCCAGGATCAGAGGAATCAGATCGTGTCTCTGCACCAGATATTTGAGCGCGCGCGTTTCGAAGACATTCTGCTCGGCGATGAAGTCTGAAAGCCAGAAGATCAGCGTCGAGCGCTTCAGCCGGCGGCGCAATTCGCTCAGCGGCGCGGAGAAATCCGTCTGCGCGCTGCGCGGTTTGTAATCCCATAAGGTTTGCAAGATTTGCCACAGATGCGCACGGCCCTTGCGCATGGGCACATCCAGTTCGATGGCGTCGGTGTAACCAAGGAGACCCACCGCCATATTGTCGCGAAACGCGGAGAACGCGGCGGTCGCCGCAATCCGCAGCAGCAGCTCTTTTTTCGATTGCGCGCTGCTGCCAAAGGCCATGGAGCGGGACAGATCGGCAACGATCACCGCGCTCATTTCCTTATCTTCAAATGCTTTCTTGACGTAGGGCTGCCGCAGCCGCGCGGTTACGTTCCAATCGATGCGCCGGTAATCGTCGCCCTGCTGGTAGCGCTTGTGCTGGTCGAAAGTGAAACCCGGCCCGCGCAACGGACTTTGATAATCGCCGACACGATGATCCCGCGCCGCCTTCGAGGTATAGATCTCGATGTAGCGCAACTCTTCCGACAGCGGATTCGGCATCATCGCGGATTACTCTTACGGCAATGGGACGCGGGCAAGAATCTCGGCAACGATCTCGTCGGCGGTGATCTCCTCCGCCTCGGCGCGCACGCTGCGGATCAGACGATGGCGCAACGCGTCCGGCGCGATGCGTTTGACGTCGGCGGGCAGGATGTAATCGCGGCCCTGGAAAAACGCGGTGGTGCGCGCGAGCGCAAGCAGGTGCTGGGCGGCGCGTGGGCTGGCGCCATGCAGCACCATTTCCGCGACAATGGGCAGAGCTTGCCCTTCCGTTTGCGGGCGGGTGGTCCGGACGATGCGAACGATATATTCGCGGATGGCATCGCTAACATAGCCTTCGCCGATGATGCGGCGTAGGCGGATCACTTCCGCCGGCGTCATCACCTGCGAGACCTGGGTCTGCCCCAGTTGCAAGCCCAGGATTGCCGCCTCATTGCTATGTGAGGGGTAGTCGGCGTTCACTTTCAGCGCGAAACGATCGAGCTGAGCTTCTGGCAGAGCGTAGACACCTTCCTGTTCCACCGGATTCTGCGTGGCCAGCACCCAGAACGGCTCGGCCAGCGGAAATGTGGTCTCGCCGATTGTGACCTGCCGCTCCTGCATGGCTTCGAGCAGCGCGCTCTGCGTCTTCTGGGTCGCCCGATTGATCTCGTCGGCGAGGATCAGGTTGGCGAAGATCGGGCCCTTCTCGATGCGAAAGCCGTTGGCGGCGGTGTCGAACACCCGGGTGCCGGTAATATCCGCCGGCAGCAGGTCGGGCGTGAACTGGATGCGCTGGAAGGTGGCGCTCAACACATTGGCCAGCGTCATCACCGTTAAAGTCTTTGCCAGCCCGGGCACGCCTTCAAGCAGCACATGGCCGTAACCCATGCGCTCGTCGTCACCGCGCTTGAAGGAATAGGGAATTTGCGAGAACAGGCCGATCAGCAGACGCTGGATCAGCCAGTCCTGGCCGACGATGACTTTGTTGATCTCCCACGCTACCGCCTGGGTGGCGTCATACACCGCCTCCAGGTTCGATTTCTCCGTGACGGTCATACGCGTGCGCCTCTTATCAACGTCGCGGTGAGAAACAACCCGAAGGCGGCGAATAAAAACTCCTGATGCAGATCGCGGTAATCCACCATTTGCTTGAACCCTTGGATCTCCCGCTCGGTATCGACAATCCGCGCCATAATCTGGGGCAGTTCCTCACCGGTGATCGCGCGGTAGGCGCCGCCGCCGGTTTCGTTCGCCAGCCAGCGCAGCGCACCTTCGTCGAGACGGCTGATCACGCGCTGGCCTTTGTCGTCCAAGAGATAAATCGGCTGGCCGTTCTCCCGCGCCATCGGGATAGGCGCGCCCTGAGCAGAGCCGGTGGCGATGGTATGCACCTTGACGCCGGATTTTTTCACGTTGCTCACGGCGTCGGCCAGCTCCGCGCCGTGATCCTCACCGTCCGAGATCAAAATGAACACGCGTTTGTGTTCCGCGGCGGTGCGGTCGATTTCGCGCTCCTGATTGAGCACCGAGAGTCCGGTGTTCAACGCCCGGCCGATATTGGTGCCTAGCCGCATTACCTTGTCTTGGCGCAGATAGTTCAGGTAGTAGCGGATATTGTCCGGGTCCTCGGTGAGATAGGACAGCACCACGCTCTTTCCGGTGAAGGCAATCAGCCCGATGCGATCCTGCGGCGGCTTGTGATCGCAAAACGCCGCGATCACTTCCAACGCGCGCTGCAGACGCGACGGCCGGATATCCTCCGAGCGCATCGACGGCGAGGTGTCGACGAGGAATACCAAGTCCATTTTCTTGAATTCGGGAATGATAACTTGGCGTACCCACTGCGGCTGCGCCAGCACCACGATGAGCGCCACGAGCGCCAGGATACCCGACAGATAAATTGCGATGTCGCTCGAACCAGAGGAAAGCCGGGAGAGTTTTCTTAGCGGCGCGCTCGCCGCCGAGCGTAGGCGCAACGTGCGCGACAGCCGGTAAAACGACAGCGGCAGCAGGACGAGCAGCAGCAAGAACAGAAACAGGTACTGGGGCTGCAAGAACCGCATCGCTAGCCCCGCTTCTCGGGCGGCGGCGGCTCCTTTTCACCCGGTTCGGTTACGGTGCGCATCCGCTCCAGGATGGATTTGATCCTGGATTCCTCCTTTTTATTTTCAAGCTCCTGCTGTGCGATCAGGTATTGCACGAGCTCATAGTTATATTTCAAATCCCAGTCGTCCGGCGCGGCAGCCAGGGCTTTACGATATTGTTCGCCGGCGGCGAACAGATTTTTCATGATCACTTCGGGATCTTCGCCATCCATCGCGCGCCGCAACAGAATATTGCCGTTCCAGAATCCGTATTCCGGACGGTCTATGATTGATGGCGCGGCGGTTGCAGCCTGCTCGAGCTTGCCAAGCGCCTCGTCAACCTTTCTCTGGCTGTATAGGAGTGCGACCTGAGGAAACACCGAGCGACTATAGTGATCGGGAAACAGCGAGGCGAAAGCAGGGGCGATCCACCGCTCGGCGGAGGCATATATATTCGTCGCGGCGTCCAACTCGCCGCGTTCGGCGGCGCGTGCGCCGCGCTCCAGCCGCAACAGCCACGCCCCATAAGCAAGCAGCGCCAGAGACAACAACAAAACAACGATCAGGATCGCAGGCCTCACCCACCTATGCGCGGGCACGCTTCCGGAAATGTTTCTCATAGGAAAATACCCGGTCGCATGGTGGCTGAAACTACCCGGGCTGAACAAATTTGACGCATATTTCCTTTTCCTATCAGTTAGTTATGTATTGCGGCCTATTCCGAGTCAAGCTGAGGCCCGGTCAGTGCATATGATCGTCCGGCGCAGCCGCGGACGGTTTTTCTTGGTTGAGTTGGCTGATCTCTCCAAGCAGAAGGTCCGTGTTCAGCCAGCCGCGGTTGTCCGCCGCAATCCAGCGCGCCCGGACATAGCCTTGGCGGTCGACCAGGAATTCCATGTGCGACGGAATCGGCGGATCGTCCGCCATGCCGCGTTCGCTCAGGCTGCGGCGAAACAAACTGTAGGTCTCGAATGCTTCCTGGCTGCCATCGATGGCGACGGTCATCGTGCGCGCCGCCTGCCGAGCGGGAAAGCTGCGCGCATCCTGCGGCAGCGCCAGCACGTCGGCGCCCGCTTCCGCGAGCTTATCATGCAATGCATCGAGTTGCTGCAGGCGCGCTTGCGATTGCGGCCAAGTGAACAACACCAAGAGCACCACCTTCTGTCCGCGATATTCCTTTAAGGTCTTGTTCTCTCCGATCGGTGTTCGGAAAGAGAAGTCCGGCGCGATGAGCCAGGCCGGTTCCAGTACCGGCGCCATGGTGCGCGCCTGTTCTGCGTTGGACAAAGCGCGGAGAAAATTGATCAGGTCCCAACGCTCCTCTTCGCTCAGGAGCGGCGCGAATGCCGGCATCGGCGTATCCGGCTTGCCGTGCGAGAGCCACCAGAACAAATCACCCATGGTGTGATCGCTGGTGTGCTTGGCGGTCAGGTCCGCCGGCTTAATCGGCAGCGTCTTCGCCGCCGGTCCATCGCCGAAGCCGCCAACACCGTGGCAGATGACGCAGTTCTTCTGATACAGATGCACGCCGTTCGCCACTGAGATCGCCTGATAGGTGACCGCAGGCTGCCAGTAAGTGCCGGGATAGGCGTCAAGCTCCAGCGCGGGAAGCGCTAGCGCCGCGCCCCCGCTCACGCAAGCAAAGCCCATCCCCAGCGCCCAGCGGCGATAACGGCGGCGCAACAGTGCATAGCCGAACGGCAGCAGCGCCGCGGCCGCAATACTCGCCCCGAGCACCACGGAAGAACCTTTCTTGGGAATATATTTGCTAACGCTGGCTGGGAAGCGTGTCTCCGGAAGATTGTTGGTGACCGTCCAATTGTAACGGAAGGAGAACGGCCAATCCGCCCGGGTATGCCGCGCCGGCGGCGTGATACCGAGCACGGCCACCAGCATCAGTATCAACACGCCGATGCCGGCTTCGGCGAAGGTGTTGCGCCGCAGCTTGGCGAAAAGGCCGTTGAGGCTGTGCCCATGCGACGCCGTCAACAGGCGGGGCCGCAGGTAAAGCAGGTTGGTCGCGGCGAAAGCCAGCATCGGCAGCAACAAGCTGACTTTGGCCAACAGCAACAAGCCGTAGTCTGTGCCGACGAGCGGCGGAATATCGCCGACAAGGACCCAGGCGTTGAACAATCCGGTAACGACAAGCGTGCTGACGGTGGCGATGCCCAGCCAGGAAAAGCGCCGCGTCGATTCCCGCGCCACCGCGTCGGCCCAGATGGAATTCTTGCCGCGGCACCAAGTGAGCAACAAAGCCAGCGGCACCAGGGCTCCGACCCAGGAACCGGCGGCGAGAAGATGCAACGCGTCCGAGGTGAACTGGAGGTAGAGCGTCGTGCCTTCGCCGGCCACCGCATGTCCGGTTCCGGCCAGGGCTGCCAGCGCGGTGGCGGCGAGCGCCAGGCCGGCATAGAGCGTTCGCGGCGAGGTTTCTCGCGTGTGCAGCATGAACCAAAGCAGGCCGCCTAATGCCAGCAGCAGGATCTGCCGCAAGACCCAGACGTGGCCGTAATGGGTGCCGAGGACGTCGATTATCATATTGGCATTGAAAACGGCGCCGACGTCGCGCCCGCTCATGATTGCGGCCTCTAAAAAGAAGCCGATTAGTCCCGTAGCAAAAGCCACGGCCACCGCAACGGCGATGAGGCGCTGCTGCCGCTGCATAAATTCAGCGAATTGCGCTTCCGGTCCGGCCCGGTGAACCGCCGGCTGGGCGATCAAGCATAGAAAGACGAAAGCGCCGAGCGCGTAAACCGACGCAGCCAGATGTAGAAAGCGAAATGCGCTCGCCCAACCGGCCATCGGTTACTGGCGCTCACGAATCGTGAACGGGAAGTTGCTCTCGGTAACATGTCCATCCACTGAGAGGACGCGGTATTTCACCGTATAGACGCCCGCTCCGAGCTTCCCTAAGCCGAGGGAAAGAAACTTCCGATCATCCGGAGACGGCTGAAGATCGCCACTGTCCACTGACTTGCCGCCGGCGTCGACAACGGACACGGTGCAGAATTTCGCTTCCACGCCTTCATCGAACCATAGCTGGACGCGCGGCGGCGCTTCGAACACGGTAGCGCGCTGCGCCGGCACCGATTTTGTCAGATGAGCGTGCGCCGAAGCCTGGGTGGGCACAAGCCACGACATGGCCAGCAGTAGAATTCCCGCGAAAGATACCGGGCCGAAAAATCCATGTGCTGTTTTCATGAACTGCCATCCGTTTCTACCGGGTAACCGAGCTTGCGCCATTCCGTGAATCCGCCTTCAAGGATGCTTACGTTGCGGTAGCCCATCTGGCGCAGCAACTGATAGGCGTAGCCTTCCTCGATATTCCCTTCGGCACAGCTGCAATAGAGCACCACGCGGCCGGTGGTCGGGATTCGCTGGAAGCGCTTGCTCAATTCCTTCAGCGGAATCGAGCGCGCGTTGGGCAAATGTTCGCGCTTGAAATCCTCGGGATCGCGCAAGTCGAAGAAAAAGAGCTTCTCGCCGCTGTCCAGCAAACGCTTTGCATGCTCCGCCGCAATCGGCAGGAAATAGACCAAGTCATCCTCGACCTGATCATGCCCCGCCCAAGCCGGCAGCGGAGCCAGCAACAACATCCCGCGAAGCACCCAGGTGATAACCCTGCCGCGGCGTAGCTCGGTGGGCCGGTCGGACATGGTCTATGGCGAACCTGTTTGCACGGGGTAGCCCCGCTTCACCCATTCCGCATAGCCGCCTTCCAAAACGCTGACGTTGCGGTAGCTCTCACCACGCAACAGCAGGAAGGCGAAACTTTCATCCCGGTCTCCCATCGGACAGGGACAATACATCACAATGCGTCCGGCCTTGGGAATCTCACTCCACCGTTTGTGCAATTCCGCGATAGGAATGGAGCGCGCATCCGGCAGGCGTCCCTGGGCGAATTCCGCGGCGGTGCGCAGGTCGACAAAAATCACCTTCTCGCCGATATCGAGCAGACGCTTGACCTGCTCGGCCGGCACGACGTTGGTCGGCTCCTCCAGGTCGTGACCGGCCTTCGCTACTCTGCCTCCGCCCAAGCAAAAGGCGGCCACGATCCCAGCCAACACCAGATATCGGGTTGCAGACACCATCTGTCTATTTCTGCGGATTCTTCCCGTCTTTCTCCGGGTTCAACCCGTCATAGACGACCTTGCCGCCAACCATGGTGAAGACGCCCCGGATGTTTTGAATGTCGTCGTCCGCCACCGTGAAGTAATCCTTATCCAGGATCACCAAATCCGCCCATTTGCCGGGCTCCAACGAGCCGATCACGTTCTCGCGTAACACGTATTCCGCGGCCCAGCGCGTCGACATCAGCAGCGCCGTCTTGCGATCCACCGCGTTCTTGCCGCCCCATACGCGGCCTTCCTTATCCTTGCGCGTGATGAAGGTGGAGATGTCGATGAACGGGTCATGTCCTTCGCGGTGATCCTGCTCGAACACGGCACGTCCGCCCATGTCGAGAATGGTCTTGACCGGCGTGACCAAGGTATGAGCGGCGACTTCGCCGTAATCGCGCATCACCCGCGCGCCGCTGTCGACAGAATATTTTGGCGCGCAGCTCCAGATGATGCCAAGCTTGATGGAACGCGTGATCTGGTCCGTGCGCGGAACCATCATGCAGTGATCGATCACATGCCGCTTGGCTTTGATCTGGTCATAAGTCATACCGGCTTCGAGGCTTGCCTTCTCAATGATGTCGAGCAACACGTCGGTCGCCTTGTCACCGGCGCTATGGGTACCGGCCACGCGCAACCCCGCCTTGACCGCAGTGTAAAGCGCGTGACCACGCGTATTATCCAGCGTCATCCGGCAATCTTCGCGGGCTTTGACTTTCGGCGAAGTGCCGTCAAGGGTGCTGCATACGCCCGGATAGGAGGAGTCCGTGGAGCCGGAACCGACTCCGATCAGCCACATGTGATCGGTGCCGTTGCCGATCATGTTGCCCATGCGGTTCGCGGCGCTTTCACCATGCGGATTGTCGCGCAGCACGCCCTCGTTGGTATAGGCGAGCCGGATCGGCAACATCCCGTGCTGATCCATATAGTTTAACGCGCCCATCGCCTCCGATCCCATGGAAGACGACCAGGTGGTCACGCCGCCCTTGGCCCACAGGTCCAATTCTTTCAAATAGATCGGCGCAGTTTCTTCCGGCAGCGGCTTGGCGATGATTTCTTCGTCAAAAATCAAGCTGATGCCTTCGCCCAACCGGCCGTTGGGCTGGCCTTTCTCGTCTTTCGGAAGATTTAGGAACTTGTCGTCGTATTTCGACAGCAGGATGTCCAACGCCTTGCTGTTGGCGGTCGCGCGCGTGTCGGTGACGTGGACGATCAGCGGGTTATTGGGAACGACGGCGTCAAGTTCCTCCCGCGTGGTGCTGGCCCAAAACTCGTCCGCCAACAAGCGTGGACGCAGCCGGAAGGTCAACCATTCGCCGGGTTTGTTCTTCTCCCCATATTCCTTCAGCTGCGCGAGCAAGTCCTCCTTGGTGCGGCCGACGACCTCGGTTTGATAGCCTTTGGAGTTGATCGCCGAGCCGGTAGGCCGGGCGGCCTTCGCGTAGCGCCGCAACGCGTATTCGTGCAGATGCGTGTGGGTGTCGATGATGCCGGGGATCAGCATCTTGCCTTGCAAGTCGACCTTGCGCGTGGGCGGACCGGCAAGCGGCAGGATATCGGTATCCTTGCCGACCTTGAGGATCTTGCCGTCGCGTACGGCGACGGCCTGTTGAGTGCTGAACTGGGCGTCGGCGGTAACCACCTTGCCGTTGAAAAAAACGGCGTCCGCGTAGTGCAGGACTTCAGGTGGCAGGTTTTGCGCCACAGCCGGAGCGGCCACCAACGTGCCGAGCAAAGACAAGGATATGGCGCGTCTCATAGTGTTTCCTCCGGTTCGAATTTTTTATCGCCGCTCGGGTTATTCCCGCTCGGGCTTGTCTTCGTCAATGCCTTCCGGCGGCACTGCCTTTTGCGCGGGGATGCCGGCCCATTTGACTTCCTCGGCGAATGACGGTTCCGCGAAGGCGGGTTTGCCATAGACCAGCGTCATCAACACTTGCATCTGCGCCAATTCGTTATCGGGGACTTTCATGAAGTCCTTATCGATGACGACGAGGTCGGCCATCTTACCCGCTTCCAGCGAGCCGATCATGTTCTCGCGAAGCATGTAATAGGCGCTGCCCATGGTCATGATGTAAAGCGCCTGCTGGCGGGTGAGTTTCTGGTCGGGACCATAGACGCCGCCGTCGTTGCCCACGCGCGTGACCATGAATTGCAGATGCTTGAACGGCGGGAAGCGGTCGGTGACGAATTCCGAACTGGTATGCCAGGCGACGTGCATGCCGGCGTCGATCAAGCTCTTCAACGGCGTCATCCACTCGTCGACCTTGTCCTTGCCGTAGAGCGGCACCATCCATGAGCCGTCGCGATAGGGATAGCCGCTGTGGCAGGTCCAAACCACGCCAAGCTTTTTGGCGCGCTCGATCTGGTCCGGGCGGATCATGATGCAATGGTCGAAGGCCATGCGCCGTTCGCGGATGGTCCCCTCGCCTTCCCGATCCTCGATCTCCTGGAACAGGTCGAGGAAAGTATCGTGGGCTCTGTCGCCCCCGACGTGGGTATTGGCGATGCGCCCGCCGCTCAGCGCCACCGCGAGGTGGCTGTTCCAGCGAATGTCGCCCTTATTGATGCGGCAGTCGCCGTAGGGGCTCTTGGTATAGTCGCGCGGCGTGAGTTGCAGCAGTTTCGGTATGGTGGTGCACATGGCGGAATATCTGCCGCCCAGCCCGCCATCGGCGGAGCCCGCGTCCTGACCCACCATCCAGAAATGTTCGTTGCCGTGGCCGGTAAAGATGCCGACCCGCTTCATATACATGGAGGCCAGCGGATTATCGCGCGCAATGTTACGCAATCCATAGGCGAGGCGGATCGGCAAGCCTTCGTGCTGATCGAGATAGTTCATCGCCGAGAAGGCATTGGCTTCCATCGAGGTGGAGATGGCGGTGATGCCGACAGCCGGATAGTCCATCAGGCGTTTACGATAGATGCCCGCCAGTATTTTCTCCGGCAGGCCGGGAAAGACTTCATAGGCGAGCAAGCCGACCAGCGGCTTGCGGATCTGGCCCGTGGGCTTGCCTTTGTCATCTTTGACCAGGCCGTCGATATCCTCACCGTAGAGATCGATGATTTCCTTGATGACGAGCGAGTTGCCGACGCCAACCGACGGGCGCTCGTACATGACAAGTGGATTGTCGGGGGAGACTTCATCCAACTCCTTGGTGGTGACCTGCATCAGAAACGTGCCGCGCAGGATACTGCCGATGATCCATTCACCTGGCTTAGCCTTGCGCACCAGCGCGCGGATGTCTTCTTTTCCGGAGGACCAGTTTCTTGCTTCGGAAATGCGCATGCGCGCGTATTTGCCAGGCAATTCGGCGAGAGCCTGGCCATAACGGTCTGTGGCGGTCGCATGGGCGTGGCTGTGGCTATCGATCAGGCCGGGGATGACACTGCGGCCTTTCAAATCGATTTTGCGCGTGGTCGGCCCGGCGAGCTTGAGGATGTCCGCGCTATCGCCGACTTTCAGAACTTTGCCGTCGCGCACCGCGATCGCCTGCGCAATCGAGAACTTCTCGTCCACCGTGACGACGCTGCCGTTGTAAAATACGATGTCCGCATAAGCGAGCACCTCCGGCGGCGGGGCGGCGGTCTGCGCGGAAGTGGAAGACGCGGCAATCAAAAGGCCGACGAATGCCGATATGAAAATTCCGAGCCTGCTCCGCATCTGTTCTTCTCCCTACTAACAACTGTTGTTGATCAGGCTTCTCCTGCGCACGCCAAGCCGATGATTGTAATGACGCGGAAGTCTGCGCGGCGGTGCGTCTTGGGTCCCAATCTCCCTGAGACCACGATAGATTATCGTTTTCGAAAATTCAACAAGGGTTTCGATTTTTGGCTAAGACGCGCGTCGCTGAACATGCAGTTGCGAAGGCAAAGCCGGTCGAGTTGTTGCAACATCAATCAAACTGGGTGCAATAAAATGCCGGTCCACATTACATTCTTTTAATGTGAGGATGGATCGATGACGCAGTACGGGACGAATACTTCACGCGCTCACGGCAAGACTTCCGAATGGTGGTCGGTAGCCGCGCATGGTCATGCCGATCAGCCAGACCGTATAGAGTTTTTCGAGGGAAAGGTGTTTTGGTCTGGACTACCCGATCGGAAGATCCGTGGCTTCCGCACGGCGTTACGTTGATAAAGCCGATTGAAGGACCGGCGCCTAAAACCTCGGAAATGTGGATGGACGAACAGGTAAACGAGCCGTGACCGCCGATCAACCGTAAGCGCTCGCGCGGCCCCAAAAGCCAGCGAACACCGCGACGCATCCGATCAAGAAATAGATGCCAGCCATGGCAGCGAAGTTGTAGGGGAAAAACAGTCCGGCAAAGAGGCTGGCGATCAGCGCGGCGGCAACCGCGTGTGCCCACCGCAGCGGGCCGTCGAGCAATGCACCGGCGATAACACAGGCCGCGACGAAACCGAGATCAAGCATGCTAGTCGCACGTGCGACTTTCTTGACAGTCGCATGTTCCTCATCTGTCCACCACCACGGCCGCTAACATATTGAAAACGTGGTGGGCGCACCAGGGCTCGAACCTGGGACCCGCTGATTAAGAGTCAGCTGCTCTACCAACTGAGCTATGCGCCCGGATTGCCTTTGCGGAGATTTCCCCGTGGCACGGCTCGTTTAGCAAAGGGCTGCTAGGGAGTCCAGCAAGCGTGGCTCCGCCTGCCTTCCCGAAAAACGAAAAGCTGCCGAGAATCGGCAGCTTTCCTAGATTCGATAGACGCAGGAGAACGATGACTGCGGAGCAGCGAAGGTTACAGGTTCTGGTCTTGCCGGTCTTGCCGTTCTCGGCCTTGCCGTTGCTGCCCGTCTTCTCCGCCATCACGCCGGTCCGGACGGCGCTGGGCTGATCCTTCGGACCCACCGCGTCCACGGTCGCGATCGCCGCCGCGCCAATTCTGTCCCCTGCCCTCGCGCATAGTCATATGCGTCTGGCGGGGCGCCAGCATGCGCGCCAGAATATGGAACCGCCGCTTCTGACTGTCGTCCAGACTTTTGTAGAGAGGCTCTTCCGCATCGGCCAAGCGCTTGAGTGTAGCCCCGGCATTGCTCAGGGCGTCGGCTTGCCGGCGGAGGCGCTCGACCGGATCGCCCGCGGCCTGCTCATCCGGCCGTGCCGTAGCGCGATCGTGCCGCGACTTGGCAAACTCCCGCAAAGCCGTCTCGAAGGCAGGCCAATTATTCGCTTGTTCCGGCGTGAGCCGCAGGCCCGCTTTCAACGCGGCGAGGCGCGCATCGGCAAAGGCAGCAAGGTCTTCCTGCGCCGGATGCCACTGCCGGCCGGTCTCGGAACCACGCGTCTGCTCCTGCTGACCACGCACCTGTTGCTGGGCGTAGACGACGGAAGTGCCGGTGATAGCAACCGCTGTCGTTCCGGCGAGGACTGCTTTCCACATAGTCATTCTCCAATCGAGGTTGGTTATGACCATCATAGAAGAACGGCGGACGAGCCGTTCAAGTTAAACATTGGTTAGATTGCCTCTGCCGCAGTCGACGGCGGCTCAAAAAGCCGACGCCACGCTTTCCAGACCCATCGACCGCGCCAGTGCAAGCGCGCTCTGTTTCTGTCCATCATCCAGGCTGCGGATGAGCGGATAGGCGGCGGAAGCCAGACGCTGAAGCGCCACCGCGCTCACGGCGACGGCTACGGCCCGGTTGCTGATGCCTTGAATGAATCCGCGAGAGCTTTCGTCACTGGAGTGTTGCCGGCCCATTTCGCGGAAGGCCTGCTCGACGGCCGGCCAATATTGTTCCTGCAGGGCAGTTAGTTTCAATACGGACTTGAAGCGAGCGATTTGCGCGTGGGTCAGCATCATTCCCGATTGCACCGCCGACCTGCTCGGCCGTCCTACGTCTCCCATGTCGTCAGCCCAAACCGACGATGTACCGATTGTCGCGAGCGCAACGACGCCCACGAGCGCTGCTTTCAACATGCAGGCCTCCGTTCTGTGCCTATTCATTTGAGCGAAAGTACTGGAACGGTGACCGTTCTCAAGCCGAAACGCCCCGTGCAAGAGAAGAAATAGCGGTTAACCTTGCCAGCGGCAGGATGAAGGTCTGGCAACGGCCCGGCGAAACCTGGGCCATTTCGAGGCAGTGAAACAAAATCGGCTCGAAAACGTTAGGCACCCTCTCCCAAACGGGGAGAGGGCAATAGCATCGGATTATCGGATCAAACCCTGTCGGTCGAATGCACCCGCTGGCCGCCGATCACCAGCGCTTCCGGTTGGCCGCGCTGCCCCCGCACCATCAGCTTGTTGAGCGCGCCGACATAGGCTTTTGCCGAGGCCACCAGCGTGTCGGGGTCGGCGCCGCGCGACGTCACCGAGCGGCCGTGCTCGGAGAGCCGCACGGACACTTCCGCCTGCGCGTCGGTGCCCTCGGTCACCGCGTGCACCTGGTAAAGCTCGAGCGTCGCCTCGTGCGGGACCAGCGACTTGATCGCCTTGAAGATGGCGTCGATCGGACCGTTCCCGGTGGACTGCGTCGTGACGTGCTGACCCTCGATATCCAAGGTTAGTGTCGCCGACTGCGGCCCCATGGTGCCGGCGATAACCGTCATCGACAGCACCTTGATGCGATCATGCGCGTGGGCAATCTCCTCGTCCACCAACGCCTCGATGTCCTCGTCGTAGACCTGCTTCTTCTTATCGGCGAGCGCCTTGAAGCGCGCAAAGGCGTCCTGCAGCTGGTTGTCGGCGAGCTGGTAGCCCAATTCCTCGAGCTTGTGCACGAAAGCGTGGCGGCCGGAATGCTTGCCCATGACCAGCGAGGTCTGTTTCACGCCGACCGAATCCGGCGTCATGATCTCGTAGGTTTGTGCGTTTTTCAGCATGCCGTCCTGATGGATGCCGGATTCATGCGCGAAGGCGTTGCGGCCGACGATCGCCTTGTTGAATTGCACCGGAAACGACGTCGCGGCTGAAACAAGTTTCGATGCGCGCGTCAGCATCGTGGAATC
>JAXDOS010000137.1:0-10444 GCA_034668785.1 Alphaproteobacteria bacterium | reverse complement strand
AGGTGTGACGCCGGTGTGCCGCGCGCGCCCGGGACACGCGACGGAGTGAAAGCCACATGCGCGCCATTCCGACAGCCTTGCAGGCCAAGCTGACCTCCGGCGTCACCACCTTGTGCCGCTGCTGGGTGCTGACGCGGCGCGACGGCGTGATGCAGGGTTTCACCGATCATGACGACGACATCGCCTTCGATGATGTTGTTTGCCGCGCGAGTACCGGCCTCAACACCTCGGAGGCGACGCAGCAGCTTGGCCTCGCCGTCACCGCGGCGGAGATTTCCGGCGCGCTCGCCGACGAGACGCTGACGGAAGCCGATCTCGCCGCAGGGCGTTACGACGCCGCCGCCATCGAAACCTGGCTTGTGGATTGGAGCGACACATCGCTGAAACTTTTGCTCAGCACGGGCACGCTCGGGGAAGTGCGGCGCGAAGGCGCGGCTTTTGCCGTCGAGGTGAGGGGGCTTGCCAATAGGCTCTCGGAACAGCGCGGCCGGATTTATACCGCGACTTGCTCGGCCGACCTTGGCGATGCGCGTTGCACTATCGACTTGAATGACGCAGCGTTTCGCGGCACCGGCGCTATTGCCGCGCTCAGCGGCACCTCGGCATTCACGGCTTCCGGCCTGGATGCTTTCGCCAGCGGGTGGTTCGCCGCGGGACATCTATCGTGGACGAGCGGCGCCAATGTGGGCCTTGCCATCGAGGTGAAAAGCCATCGAGTGGACGGAGCCGTGGATATCGAGTTGTGGCAGGCCATGCCGGAGCCGCTCGCGCTCGGTGATGCTTTCATCGTCACCGCCGGTTGCGACAAGCGCTTCGCCACCTGTCGCGACCGCTTTGCCAACTCGATCAATTTCCGTGGCTTCCCGCAGATTCCCGGCAACGATTTTGTCATCAGCTATCCGGTCGCCGGCGAGCCGGGGAACGACGGCAAGAGTTTTGCGGGTGCCGAATCATGACGCCTGCTTTCACCCGCGCCGCCATCGTCGCCGAGGCCCGCGCCTGGATCGGCACGCCTTATCGCCATCAAGCGTCACTCAAAGGCATCGGCTGCGATTGCCTCGGTCTGGTACGCGGCGTTTGGCGCGCGGTGTTGGGTGCGGAGCCCGAAGGCGTTCCGCCTTACGCCGCGGATTGGGCCGAAGCTTCCTGCGGTGAGCCCTTAGCCGAGGCGGCGCTGCGCCATCTCGTTGCGATCGATCTTGCCGACATCGCGCCCGGCGACGTGCTGCTATTTCGCTGGCGCGCCGGGCTGACCGCCAAACATGCCGCCATCGCGACGGCGCGCGAATGCATGGTTCACGCCCATGACGGCGCGGCGGTTGCCGAAGTTGCGCTGGCGCCGTGGTGGCGCCGCCGGCTTGCTTATGCGTTCCAATTTCCGGGCGTCAGCGGCTGACGGGATCCGTGCAGGCCGCTGTTTTTGGCTGGCAGGCGATGCCGATATTTGAGCATCCCGATCGAGTGCAGATGACGCAACCATCGCTCCACTTCGCGCATGTCGGATTTTGCTCGCCGTAACGCTGGACCGGAACGGACACCGGGGCGGGCGCGTATTCGTGCGGCGGCTCTTTGCGCGGCACCTCCAGGTCTGCTGCGAAGTTCCATTGTCCCGGAGCCGATACGAGTGCACCGCCGAGCAGCAAGCTCGCCGCAAGTCTAACAGCGCGGGCACTCACGCCAATTCTACGAAACATCAGGCTCGCTCCACGTCCTAGCCGCAGCCGGGCCCAGCATAACCGAAGACATCACCTATGGCAGCTCTTCTCCTCTCCGCCGCCGGCGCCGCTGCTGGTGGCGTGTTCGGACCAGCGGGTGCGATTGCCGGACGCATTGTCGGCGCGCTTGCCGGCAGCGTCATCGATCACGCGCTGCTCGCGGGAACGCGCGAGCGCCAGGTCGAAGGTCCGCGGCTTGCCGATCTCGACATCATGGCATCGACCGAAGGCGCGCCGATTCCGCGCGTCTACGGACGCGTGCGGCTGTCGGGACAAGTGATCTGGGCAACCAAGCTCGAGGAAGTGGTTTCGACGCGCACCGACACGCAAGGCGGCAAGGGCGGCGGTTCGTCCGCCAGCACAACGACGACGAGCTACAGCTATTTCGCCAATCTCGCGGTCGGGCTTTGCGAAGGCACGATCGGCCATGTGCTGCGCGTCTGGGCTGACGGCAAGCCGCTCGATCTGTCCGGCATGACCTTTCGCATCCATCGCGGCGGCGAAGATCAGACGCCCGATGCGCTGATCGTCGCCAAGGAAGGGGCGGACAACGCGCCGGCCTATCGCGGGCTGGCCTATGTGGTGTTCGAGCGGCTGCCGCTGGAAAATTTCGGCCGCCGCATTCCGCAACTGTCGTTCGAAATCATCCGGCCGGTCGGCCAGCTTGAACAGATGACGCGCGCGGTGACCTTGATTCCGGGCACCACCGAATTCGGCTACGAACCGTCAGCCGTCGTCCAGCTAGGCGGCCCGGGCAAGTCGGCGCCGGAAAACCGCCATGTCACCTATGCCGCCTCCGATGTGGAAGCATCGCTCGACGAGTTGCAGGCAGTCTGCCCGAATCTGGAGCGCGTGGCTGTCGTGGTCGCCTGGTTCGGCTCGGACTTGCGCGCAAACCACTGCACGCTGAAGCCCGGCGTCGAGGGCCGGGACAAGACTACGCACGGCGTCACTTGGTCAGTGGCCGGGCTCGACCGTTCGAGCGCCTATCTTGTTTCTACGGTCGACGGCCGTCCGGCTTACGGCGGCACGCCGTCGGACGATAGCGTGACCCATCTCGTCGCCGAGTTGAAGGCGCGGGGGCTGAAGGTCACGCTCTATCCCTTCGTGATGATGGATGTCCCGGCGGGGAATGTGTTGCCCGATCCATGGAGCGGCGCTTCCTCACAGCCGCCCTATCCGTGGCGCGGGCGCATCACCTGCGATCCGGCGCCGGGACGAGCGGGTTCGCCGGATGGCACCGCCACGGCCGCCGATCAACTCGCCACTTTCTTCAGCGGCAGCGGCCCGGGCGATTGGACTTACCGGCGCATGGTGCTGCATTACGCGCATCTTGCCGCCGATGCCGGCGGCGTCGACGCCTTCCTTATCGGTTCCGAATTGAGAAGCTTGACGCGCGTGCGCTCCGCATCGGGTGTTTATCCGGCGGTCGCCGCGCTGACGACGCTTGCCGCCGATGTCAAGGGGATCCTCGGCGCGCCAACCGTCATCACCTATGGCGCGGACTGGACCGAGTATAGCGCGCATGTGGTGGACGCCGCCGCCAACGAGGTGCGCTTTCCACTCGATGCGTTGTGGTCGTCGCCCGCGATCGACGCCGTCGGTATCGACTATTACGCGCCGCTCGCCGACTGGCGCGACACTGCCGGACATCTCGACCGCGCGCTCACAAGCTCGACCTACGACAGGGCCTATCTGACGGCAAACTTATCGGGCGGCGAAGCCTTCGATTTTTATTACGCGGACGATGCCGCCCGCGATGCGCAGACGCGCAGCGCCATCACCGATGGCCTCGGCAAGCCGTGGATCTATCGGGCCAAGGACATCTGGAACTGGTGGTCGAATCCGCATTACGAGCGCGTCGGCGGTGTCGAGCTTTCCACGCCGACCGCATGATTGCCGCGCGGCAAGCCGATCTGGCTGACCGAAGCCGGCTGTCCCGCCGTCGACAAAGGCGCCAACCAGCCGAGCGTCTTTCCCGATCCGAAGTCGTCGAAAGCCGGACTGCCGTATTTTTCCGACGGACGCCGCGACGATCTGATGCAGCGGCGCTACTTGGAGACATTACTCTATGCCTTCGACCCGGCCTTCGGCGCGACGGCCGAACTCAATCCGATATCGCCGGTCTATGGCGGGCCTATGATCGCGGCTTCCGCGATCCATCTGTGGACCTGGGATGCGCGGCCTTACCCGATCTTTCCGGCGGCGGCCGAGCTGTGGAGCGACGGCGCCAATTGGGAAACGGGGCATTGGCTGACCGGCCGGCTCGGATCGGCACCGTTCGATGGCCTTATCGCGACGACATTGACGGAGGCCGGCATTGTCGACTTCGATTCCTCGGAGCTTACGGAAGGAGCCGACGGCTATCTGATTGATCGGCCTATGGCGCCGCGATCGGCGATCGAGCCGCTGGCGCTTGCCTATGCCTTCGACGCCGCCGAGGACGAGGGCGTGTTGCGCTTTCGCCCGCGTGGTGGCGAGCCGGTCGTGGAGATTGATGAGGACGATCTGGTGCTGCCCGGGACGGGCGCGCCGTTCCGCCTCGTGCGGGCGCAGGAAACCGAGCTGCCACGCGAGGTGTCGCTCGGCTTCACCGATGGCGAGTCCGACTATCGGCGCGGCGCCGCCACCTCGCGCCGCCTGGTGGGCGCGGCTGCGCGCACAAGCCATGCCGATCTCGCGGTGGTGACGACTGATGCTGCCGCGGGACGCCGGGCTGAAATCTGGCTGCAAGATCTGTGGGCCGGGCGCGAGGGCGCCGAACTCGCCTTGCCTCCGAGTTGTCTCGCGCTCGCACCTGGCGACGTCATCGGGTTGACCGCCGGCGGCAGACGCCGCCTCGTCGAGATACGCGAGATCGTGGATACGGAAAGCCGGCGGGTGAAGGCGCGCTCGATCGATCCCGAAGTGTTCGATCTGCCGCTGTCGGCGCCACGGCGGCGGGTCCCGGTGTCGCCGGTCCCGATTGGTCCGGTTCATGCGCTTCTGCTCGATCTGCCGACGGTGGATGCAAAGGAGCCTCCCGTGCTGGCGCGGGTGGCGGTCTTCGCCGAGCCATGGCCGGGGCCGGTGGCGATTTGGCGTTCCACCGACGGCGTCAGTTACGACCGGGTGGGGCTGGCGCTGGCGCCTTGCATCATCGGCGAGACCCTCGATCCATTGCCGGTGGGGCCGACCAGCCGGTTCGACCGGGTGAACCGCATGCGAGTGCGTCTCTATGGCGGCGCGCTGGTGTCGGTGGCGGATTCTATTCTTCTCAGCGGCGCCAACGCGGCTGCCGTGCAGCGCACCGATGGTGCCTGGGAAATCCTGCAATTCGCCAATGCCGAGCTTGTCGGCGAGCGCACCTATCAGCTTTCGCGCTTGCTGCGCGGCCAGGCCGGCGGCGAATGGGCCATGGGCGACCCACTGCCGGCAGGTGCTCCCTTCGTGTTGCTCGATGAGCATGTCGTCGCCATTGCGCGTGGTCTCGACACGCTCGGACGCCCGATGCAACTGCGCATCATCGCCGCCACGCGCGACCACGGCGATGCGGCGGCGCTGGCGATGCAGGCGATTCCGCAATCTACCGCGCTGCGCCCGTTGTCGCCGGTTCACCTTCGCGGCACGTGTGTGGACGGTGGCGTGCGCATCTCATGGATTCGCCGTACCCGCCGCGACGGCGATTCCTGGGCAGCGGGCGATGTTCCACTTGGCGAGGAGCGGGAAGCTTACGCGGTCGACATTTTGTCGGGCTCCGCCGTGGTGCGCACGTTCAATGTCAACGAACCCACGGTGTTCTATCAGGCTGCCGATGAGCTTGCCGACTTCGGCGCACCACAAGCGAGCCTGACGATCAGCGTCGCTCAGCTTTCAACCACAGTGGGACGCGGCTTTCCCGCGGTGGCGATGCTGCAATTCCTTTCGTGACCAACGCGATCCCTTTTTCTCACCTCTCATCCGTGAGCGACAATGACGAACACCGTTAATCTTGCTTTGCCGTGCATCGACGCAGCACAAGCGCAAAAGCACGTGACGCATAATGAGGCGCTGCGCATCCTCGATACCCTGGTGCAGCTCGCCGTACTCGACCGCGACCTTGCCGCGCCGCCCGGCCTGCCTGTCGAAGCCCAGCGCTGGATCGTGGCGGCAAGCCCGACAGGATTGTGGAGCGGACATGCCAGCCATGTTGCTGCCTGGCAGGACGGCGCCTGGATGTTCAGCGTGCCGGCGATTGGCTGGCTTGCTTATGTCATCGACGAAGGCCGGTTGCTTGCCTGGAACGGCACGGCCTGGGTGGATGCGCTGTCGATGCTCACCACGTTGCAAAATATCGCTCTGCTCGGACTCGGCACCACGGCGGATTCGGGTAATCCGTTCAGCGCCAAGCTCAACAACGCGCTCTGGGTGGCAAAGACCGTGGCCGAAGGCGGCGACGGCAATCTGCGCTACAAGTTGTCCAAGGAGAGCGCGAGCAAGACGCTGTCGTTTCTGCTGCAGGACAACTTTTCCGGCCGCGCCGAATTCGGGCTGACCGGCGACGATGATTTCCATTTCAAGGTGTCGGCTAACGGAAGCGCGTGGGTCGATGCGCTGCGGCTCGACAAGACCACCGGCCTGATGACCCATGCGGACGGCGTAGTGCCGCGGACGCTGTGCGTGCAGAGAAGCGGCGACAGCAACGACTCGTCGTCAGGTTCGGGCGCCTATCGCAATCATAATCTTACCTACACGATTCCAGCCAACTTCCTCTGCGCCGGCCGGGCGCTGCGGGTTACGGCGGTGATAAGATATGCGACCGGCAGCGCACCTCCCGTATTCTCCCATCGTCTGTTGGCCGGCTCTACGGTGTTGGCCGAAATACCCTCCGGTACGCCCGCAGCATCGGTCGCCAACCGGTCGGCCGGATACATTTTCCTCGTCCAAGCAACCGCGGCGCCGGGTTCCGCTGTGAATGTGGAGACGAGCCCAGCGGGTCAAACCAACGCGATAAATGGCGGCAACACGTCAAACAATACGGCGCAACCCGTGGCGCTGGCCACCAACGGCGCGCTCACGCTGACATTTGCGACACAGTGGGCCACGGCCGGTACCGGAACGAATACGGCGACGCTGAGCCAATTCATTGTCGAGGCGCTGAATTAACGGCCGGGAGCGGCTATACTGCGCGGATCAAGCGATGGCTGGACTGTGGCGCGACGGAGCGTGGAAATGGCTTCGGCAATGAAGCGCAGTGGCGAAATGTGGGTCCGGGAGGAAGACACATTCATGCCTCGCCACTTCGACGTGAGCGGCGACAGGTTCGAGATCGAGCATTTGGACGCGGCGCTTGCCTTCTGTCCCGGCAGAAAACTCGCCGTTGATGTCGGCGCTCACTACGGAAGCTGGTCGCGCCACCTCGCACGGCAATTTGAGGAGGTTCTGGCCTTCGAGCCGGTTCAGACCACGTTCGATTGCCTCGTCCGCAACACGAAGCCGTTCAGCAACATCCGGGTGTTCAGGCATGCTGTGGGAAACACACAGGGGCGCGTCTCCGTTGGCGTCGGGAAGATGTATCAGCACCCCGGCATGGAAACCGTTATCGGGTATGACGGCGACATCGATCTCGTTCGAATTGATGACTTGGAATTGTCGGCGCTCGACTTCATCAAGATCGATGTCGAGGGCTTCGAGCTTCATGTGTTGCAGGGAGCCGAGGGCACGTTGCAATGCTTTCGTCCGATCGTGCTGTTTGAAGAAAACATCCGCGGTCCGCTAGAGCACAATGTAGAGAACGGCAGCTGTCAAAGGTTCCTTGAAAACCTGGGTGCTAAGCTACTCACGGTTCAAAACAAGGATTTCATTTTCGGCTGGTGACGGCCCGTGGCGCTGCGCGGCTCCTGGCCTTCCGAGAAAACCCGCCCTCTGCTATCGTCTGAGCCGGCCAGACTTCATGCTGTCAGCGATAACTTCCCTCGGAGCGCCAGTGATACCATCGTTCAAGGTCGTCTGCTTTTATACCGAGGACAATGAGTACAAAGACCATGTCGAGCGCTTGCGGGCATCGCTTCTCAAATTCAATGTGCCGCACGAGATCCATGGGATCGCGAGCCAGGGTATTTGGGAGCTAAACTGCGCCTATAAGGCGCAATACATACGTGAACAATGGAATCGCGCGGAAACGCCTGTCGTCTGGCTCGATGCCGACGCCACGGTGGAACAAGAGCCGGTTCTGTTTCAATCAATCGACGCTGATTTTGCTGCGCATAAATCGCATGGTCATCAGCTCGGCTCTGGAACGCTGTATTTCGGCAAAACACCGGCCGCAAAGGCGCTGCTCGATCAGTGGGTGCTCCGCTGCGAAGCGGACCCATTTACTTACGACCAAACGCATCTTCATTCGGCGTGGTGCGACGTGAGCGCGACCCAACCATTGCGGACGTTTTGGCTACCGCGCTCCTATCTCCAAATATTCGATCTCCCGCAGGAGGAGCCTCCGGTCATCATGCATTGGCAGGCGTCCCGCAAGCCGAAGCGGGAAGGCCGCAGCAGCGGGAAGCTGCCATTCCCTTGGACCAAACAAGGTGTGGAGAGCAGGACCCTCGACACGCCGTGGCGGACAAAGGAAGAAACGTTTTGGATCAACGAGGGAATCAACCACATCAAGCCGGAGATAGGACAAGAGTTTCCCGAAGGCTTTGACGTTGGCGCGGCGCTCCGGACCGCAATAGCTGCGGATTTTCCCGTGCTGGAAATAGGGTGCGGTGTTGGCCGTATTGCGTCGCTATTCCGTCCCGATGAGTATCTTGGCGTCGACATCAACCCGCGAGCGTTGATCCAAGCGCGCGCTTCCTTTCCTTCTCATTATTTTCGGATCATCGACCATGGGCAGGAGTATCCCGCGGCGCCAACTGCATTGCTTTATACGGTGATGCTGCACGTTTCCGATGCCGCGTTGCCAGACACCTTGCTTGAGGCGGCTAAGTCGCGAAAGCGTTTGATCATTGCGGAGATCATGGACCGCCGTTGGCGTCACAGCGGCAAAGTGCCGGTGTTTAATCGCGATCCGGAGGAATACATCCTGGCAATGAACGCGATTGGCTATCGGCTCGGCTCCGCCCAAAAGCATCCTTATAAACGCTACGATCAAGAACCTTGGAATGTGGGCAGAGATAGCCGGCTGACAATCCTTACATTCCAGCCGGAGGACAGCCCCGACGCGTGATCATTCGCTATGTAGTGGCACCTTCTAATTGGCGCCGGTTCCAAATTTCGGCGGCAGGAAACCATCATTTAGTTTTGCTAATCGGCCGAAGAGATTGTTCCCCTCAACAGCACGACAAATGAGGGTCCGCGCGATGATACCGAGCGCAGGATCTTTGTCGGCGATCGCGGTAATGCGCCGGAATAGGTTGCGCGGCATGTCGCCGGTGCGGCATGAATAAGCGGTTACGCCATCCCACAACTCGATGTGGGTCTTACGGCGATGGGCATCCTCTACAATCTCATATTTTTCGGGAACGAGGGTAAGGTCGCGCAATGCGATCCTCTCCGTCTCACAAAGTTTGATGGTGTTGATCATCGCCACCAAGATCAGCGCGGTTGCACGCTGGAAATCAGATCCGTAGTCCGCAAATGTATCGCAGGCGGAAATCAGCCATCGCGAGTTCAGGTGCTTGGCGAGAAACGCCGCTTCGTCTCTCCATAGGTTGAGAAAAGCAGGGACGTTTTGTTCGAGATCTATCTCGCGGCGGAGCAGAACGATCAGTTGAGCATGAGCGAAACAGAGCTCAGGCTGACCGACGAAGTCCGGGCGGAAGTTGGCAAAATGCGCGGTTAAGTCTCCATGTCCGCCAAAACTCGGCGGGAGACGCTCGCCGTCGACCATCGCTGTCTTCATTGCTGGAATATCAAGATGCATCTCGCTCCCCTTCGCCGATCGCAATCGTTATCGGCAACCAGCTTTTATTTTTAAGCTCCGTCCGGGCTGGGTCAACTTGGCTGAGCATTGGTAGTTTTTCTCGACATGAACCGGCGGCCGCTGGCGTCGCGCGCGCACGCCTCGGCTGATGCATTTCGTTGGCAATAGCGCACTAAATCCCGAATGGAGAAAACATGGATTGGAGCGATTTAGCAGAACAGGTGATCGGGCTCGGCGCGCCTATTCTCGGCAATGCGCTCGGCGGGCCGTTAGGCGGCCTGGCCGGAAAGATTCTGGCGGACGCGGTGGGCGCCAGGGCGCCAACACCGGCTGCCGTGAACGACGCCCTTGCCAAGGCGCAGGCCGACCCCGCCGCGGCTCCGGTGGCGGACGCCGCACGGGCCGCGGAGGCGAATTGGCTTTCAGCATTGGCCGAGGCCGGCAAAGTGCAATTGGAGGAGGTCGGTCAGACCATGAGAACGGAGGCCGTGAGCGGCGACCCGCTACAACGTAGCTGGCGCCCGCTTTATGCGCTGGAACTGACTTTGCTGGAATGTCCGGGATTTGCCGTCGTTCTCGGCCACGGGCTGTGGGATGGCAATGTCGATATCATCAATGGTCTCGCCAACTTGTCCGGCCTCATCATGACTTACATGGGCGCGCGTTTCGGGGTACTTGGGGTCTATGTGTCGGGCCGAAGTAAAGAGAAACAGGCGGCGCTGACCGGCGAAACGGTGCCTTCGATTGTGGAGCAGGTGGTGAAGGCGATTACCAAACGGAAGTAGGCGCCGCGGCGGCCTGACGGAAGGCGTTCACCGCCCGTTCACTCAGGCGGGGCTATCAGCCGGGG
>JAXDOS010000136.1:0-23001 GCA_034668785.1 Alphaproteobacteria bacterium | reverse complement strand
CTGTGGCTGCCCGTATCGGGCGGCCCGGCCTTCCTCGTAGGTCAGAATTTCTTCGCCTTCCGCTCCTACAACCCATCGTTGAGCTACACTCTGGCGCTGGTCCACCTGGGCGATCTCGTCCGCGGCGATGGCCCATTCCGGCAGCAATTTCCCGGCGGCGAACGCACACTAACCACAGCCGAAGTGGAGGAAATCCAGCGCCGCCTGAATGAACAAGGCTTCCGCACGGACGTGGATGGCAGGGTGGGCAGCGATACAGTGGCGGCGGTAGCGGCTTTCCAGCAAAAGGCGGGAATGGAGCCGGCCGACGGCTATCCCGGGCTCAAAGTGCTCGCCCGGTTGCGCGGGGGCCGGTAACGCATTTTGCTGAATTGTCGACCTCAGCCGCAAATCCGGCTACTCTCTCGATAAGCGTTTCAGTTACACGGCTAAACCAGAATACGGGGAACACCTCATGCCTGCCGTCTCGATGCTCCGCCGGGGGAGCATCCCGCAAACGGATACCGATCGGGCGATCCTTGTCGTCGACGACATGGTCATGCGTTTTCATACGCCCGAAGATGTCGTGACCGCCGTCGACCATGTGTCATTCACCGTCGCCCCGGGGGAATTCCTCTCGGTCATCGGCCCTTCAGGCTGCGGCAAATCCACTTTGTTCAACGCCATCGGCGGACTGCTGCAGGGTTATGACGGCCGCATAACCGTTGCCGGCGAAAAGGTATCCGGTCCGCATGCATCAATCGGCATGGTTTTTCAGGAAGAATCTACTTTTCCCTGGCGCACTGTTGTCGACAACGTCGCCTTCCCGCTGGAGCTTGCCGGAATGGCCAAGGCGGAACGGCTCGAGCGCGCGCAACATTTTGTCTCGCTGGTGGGACTCAACGGTTTTGAGAAACGCTACCCGTCGGAACTTTCCGGCGGCATGCGTCAACGCGTGTCGATGGCGCGCACGCTGGCGTCCGAGCCGAAAATCCTTTTGATGGACGAACCCTTCGCCGCGCTCGACGAGCAGACCCGATTGCTGCTCGGCGACAAGGTGCTGCAGATCCAGCAGGACCTGAAGCAAACCATGCTGCTGATCACCCACAACATCACCGAGGCGGTGCAGATGTCCGACCGCATCCTGGTGATGACCTTCCGCCCGGGCAAGGTGAAGCGCATCGTTCCTATCGATCTGCCCCGTCCGCGCACCTCCGAGGTTGTCGGCAGCGAAGCTTTCGGCCGCTATGTCGCGCAGATTTGGGCCGACCTGCGCGAGGAAGCGAGCCGCGGAATGCAGGAAGACGAGGCGCGCCGGCGACCGGGGGGCGGCCATGGCGTCTAGCGCCGCTCGCCGCCGGCAAAATTACGCGCCCCTCATTCTCGGCTTCGGCATACTGGCAATCGCCATTGCCATGATGGAGATGCTGATCCGCGTCGGCGTCATCAATCGCTACATCGTGCCGATGCCGTCGCAGATCGCCGGCGCCTTTGAGCGCGTCATCCTCGAGGAAGACATCCCGCACCGCTTCTTGATGACCGCCGGCGAATGCCTGTCCGCCGGCATATTGCTGACGCTGATTGGTGTCGGCGGCGGCATGCTGCTCTATCAATTCCGGCTGCTGCGGCTCGCCACCGAAACCTGGGTCGCGGCGATGGCCTCGGCGCCGACGGTACTGATGTATCCGTTGTTCCTGGTGATCTTCGGGCGCAGCGCGACCACGATCGTGATGATGGGTTTCGCCGCCGGGCTCGCCCCTGTCATCCTGAAGACGCTCGAGGGGCTTTCCGGCACGCGGCGCGTGCTCATCAATGTCGGCCGCAGCCTGAAAATGACGCAGCGGCAGATGTTCTGGAAAATCCTGCTGCCGGCGGCGCTGCCGACGATCTTCGTTGGCATCCGGCTGGGTTTGATCTTCGCCTTGATCAACATTGTCGGCGTCGAATTCCTGATTAATTTCGGCGGCCTCGGCCAGCTCATCAACGAGCTTGCCGAGCGCTACGATCTGCCGGGAACCTATGCCGCGATCTGCTTCGTGATCCTTGTCAGCGTGTGCTTTTTCATGGCCATGGAAAGAGTTGAACGATGGCTGAGACCGGCCACTTAACACCGACCGCTGCCGCGACCACCGGGTTCTCCCCGGTGACGGCGCTGCGCGTCGCCATTATTCTTTCGCTGCTGGCGCTGTGGGAAGGCGTGTCCGCTTCCGGCTGGCTTTACCAGGACGTGGTGCCGTCCTTGCTCAAGATCGGTCAAGCCCTGGTCAAGGTTCTCTCCAATCCGGATTTTTATTACCATCTCGGTGTCACCGCCGGAGAGATTGGCGTTGCGCTCGCGGTCGGCGGACTCTCTGGACTCCTGGTGGGCCTGCTGCTTGGTGCCAACCGTTTCCTTGGAAAGGCTTTCGAGCCTTATCTGTATTATCTCGGCCCCACCCCGAAGATCATCTTCTTCCCGGTGATGATCATGTGGTTCGGCGTGGGTCCCGCTTCCAAGGTGGCGATGGGGGCGGTCTCCTGTTTCTTTCCCATCGCGCTCAGCGCCGCCGCCGGCGTGCGCCAGATCGACAAGGTGCTGATCCGGGTCGGCCAAAGCTTCCGCGCCGGGCCATGGCAGATGGTGACGAAAATCTATCTCCCGGCGATGCGGCATCCCATCATCAATGGTGTGCGGCTCGGCCTCGGTGTCGCGCTCATCGGCACGCTGCTGGCGGAGACCAAGCTGTCGAACCGCGGCATCGGCTTCCTGATCATCCAGGCCTACAGCATCTTCGACATGCCGCGCATGTATGCGACGCTAATCATCCTGTTCGTGGTCGCCATCGGAGCCAATGCGCTGATCAACCGCCTGGGCGGCCTCAAATCGATCAGGCCGGCCTAGCGCGCGCAGTGTGTTGGTGAGGGTGATCCCATGACGTCCGCGGTAAATCCTAAGTCCCTGTCGTCGCAAGCGCTGGTGCTCCCCGAGCACCGGGGAATCTATTACGGCGGCGGCTGGCAGGAGCCGAAGTCGGGCCGCTATGCCGACACCTTGAATCCCGCCAATGGCAAATCTTTGGGGAAAGTCGCCGACGCCTCCGCCGAGGATATCGACGCCGCGGTAGCAGCGGCGAAGGCAGCGTTTCAGGAATGGCGCCGTGTGCTGCCGTTGGAGCGCGCCAAGTTGTTGCGGCGCATCGCCGAGGTGCTGCGGCAGAATGCCAATGAGCTGGCGATGATCGACGCCGCCGACTGCGGCAATCCGGTGACGGAAATGGTGGGGGACGCCATGGCCGCCGCGGCGCAATGCGACTTCTTCGCCGGCTTGGTCACCGAGATGAAGGGAAATTCGATTCCGATGGGTCCCGATGCGGTGAATTTCTCCGTGCGCGAGCCGCTCGGCGTGGTCGGCCGCATCATTCCCTTCAACCACCCTTTCATGTTCTGCGCCGGCAAGTCGGCGGCGCCGCTGGCGTCCGGCAATACCGTGGTGGTGAAGCCGCCGGAACAAGCACCGCTGTCGTCGCTGCGATTGGCGGAATTGATCGGCGGCTTGCTGCCGCCCGGCGTCTTCAACGTCGTGCCCGGAGGTCGGGAGGCTGGCGCGCGATTGGCGTCGCACCCCGATGTCGCCAAAATCGCGCTGATCGGCAGCGTGCCTACTGGACGCGCGGTGATGAAGGCCGCAGCGGATACGCTGAAACCGGTGATGCTCGAACTCGGCGGCAAGAATGCGCTGATCGCCTATCCCGACGCCGATCCCGTGGAAGTCGCAGACGCAGTCATCCGCGGCATGAATTTCACCTGGTGCGGCCAATCCTGCGGCTCCACCAGCCGCGCCTTCCTGCACGAGAAAATCCACGACGCCGTGCTCGACCGCGTAAAGGAGCGCATCAAGGCATTTAAGCCCGGCATGCCGACCGACCCGGCGACCACGATGGGCGCCGTCATCAGCAAAGCGCAATACGAGCGGGTGATGAGCTACATCGATTCCGCCAAGAGCGAAGGCGCGCGCGTCGTCGCCGGCGGCAAGCGTCCGGATGATCCGGCGCTGGCTGAGGGCTACTTCGTCGAGGCGACCGTGTTTGCCGGCGTCACCTCCGCCATGAAGATCGCGCGCGAGGAAATTTTCGGCCCCGTGCTCGCGGTGCTGAAATGGAACGACGAGGCGACGATGCTCAAGGAGGTCAACGGGGTCGAATACGGCCTCACCGCTTCGATCTGGACCAACGATCTTTCCACCGCCCACCGCACCGCCATGACGGTCGAGGCCGGTTACGTTTGGATCAATGAGGTCGGAAAACATTTCCTGGGCGCGCCGTTCGGCGGCGTCAAACAGTCCGGCATCGGCCGCGAGGAATGCCTGGAGGAAATGCTGAGCTTCACCCAGGAGAAGAATATTCACGTGAGACTCAGGAAAGCGTAATTACGCGGCGGAATGATTTTTCTTCCCCGACCCCGCTCCGGGGAGAGGGGCCGGGTGAAGGTAAGAACGTTGAATGAGCGAGACCTTGGCTCAAGTCCGCGCACTTCTACGTCGCGGCCAAGTCCGGGCGTCCTTGCACGGCTTCCGAGAGCTCGCCGCAGATGATATTCTGCTCGATGACATCGTCACCGGAATTGACACTGCCATTGTCATTGAAGATTACCCGGATGCTGCCAAAGGGCCTACCGTACTCGCGTTGCAGAAAGATGCGGCAGGTCGCCCTGTCCACGTGGTATGGGGCTTGGCCAAAGAGCACGCGGCATCGGCGGTCTTGGTGACAGCCTATCGTCCTGATCCGCTACGCTGGTCGCTCGATTTCACGACGCGGAGAAAGCTATGACTCGGAAGACTTTAGAATTGGTCCGCGAAGGTAAATATGCCGCCGAAGTGTCGGTCGAGCTAATCGAAGAGGAAGGCGGCTGGTCCCCCTATCTTTCGATGGAGGATGCTCGGAAGCTTGATTCAGTGCGGCAAGCGCTCAAGCGCGGCGACATCACTACCGCCGCTAAACACGGCCGCGTATTCGAGTTGACTCCTGTTGCCGCAAAGTAATGGCATCTGGGAGGGATACTGGTCAAAGGGCGACGGCACCGACACCTGTGCAATTTTGCACACTTTCCGGGACATAAAAAAACCCGATCCCCCCGGTATATTACATACGATTGAATCGATTCTCCGGCGAATGCCGTGAATAGGGTGCGGCCTCGCACCACAATGGATCAACGACTTGCAACACCAACAGAACGCCGCCTCGGCCGCGCCGGAAGCGCGCGGCTGGCTCCCTATTCTTAATCGCTACCGTGATCCCAGCACGAGTCGCAGTGTGGTCGAGATCGTCATCACCATCCTGCCGCTGGTACTGCTGTGGATCGCCATGTGGGCGCTGCTGCATTTCAGCTACTGGCTCTCCCTGCTGGTCGCGGTGCCCGCGGCGGGCTTTCTCGTGCGGCTGTTCATGATCCAGCACGATTGCGGTCACGGCTCCTTCTTCCGGCATCGATTAGTGAACGATTGGGTCGGCCGTGTCGCCGGCGTGCTGACACTGACGCCCTATGATTTCTGGCGGCGGACGCATGCCATGCATCACGCCACTTCCGGCAATCTCGACGGCCGCGGCGTCGGCGACATCGATACGATCACGGTGGATGAATATCTCGCCCGTTCGCGCTGGGGCCGGCTGCAATATCGTCTCTACCGCCATCCTTTGGTGATGTTCGGCCTCGGCCCGGCCTATCTCTTCATTTTCCGGCATCGTCTTCCCATCGGCCTGATGACCGCGGGTTGGACGCCGTGGCTCAGCACCATGGCCACGAATGCCGCCGTTGCGCTCATCGCCGCGACGCTGATCTGGTTCATCGGGCTGAAAGCCTTCCTGCTGGTGCAACTGCCGATCACGCTGCTCGCTGCCTCGGCGGGGGTATGGCTGTTCTATGTGCAGCATCAGTTCGAGCAAACATCATGGAGCCGCGCGCTCAGCTGGAACATGCATGAGGCGGCGCTGCAAGGCAGCTCGTATTACGACCTGCCGCTTGTGCTGCGCTGGTTCACCGCCAATATCGGCATCCATCACGTGCATCATCTGTGCAGCCGCCTGCCCTTTTACCGGCTGCCGCGCGTGCTGCGCGAGCATCCCGAGCTTGCCGACGTCGGACGGCTCACTATCCGCGACAGCTTCCATTGCATCCGCCTGGTGCTGTGGGACGAGAACTGGCAGCGGCTAGTTTCGTTTCGCGAATTGTCGCGGCGCAAGACGGCTTGACGCAACACAGAGCAATCTGGCGTCGGCCGCGAGCAATGCTTGGAGGAAATGCTGAGCCTCAGTCTCAATCCGCACTTTCAAAATCAGCAGCCAAACGGACATGTAGCGGCCGTTCGCCGCGTTTGATCCAAAGCGGTCTTATAGCCGTGCACAAGGTCAAACCAGTGGTCAGAAGCGGTTATGAAACACGCGTCTTGCTTATTTTACCTTCGAGATCCACGAACCAGCGCTCGCTGTCTATGGGCTTTCCCTCGAGCCTAGCCATCAACCACTCGGATTGCAGCTTGCGCGGTTCTGGACCTTTCACTGCCGCCGACGAGCCGGTCACGCTATGAGTGCCGCCCTGATAGACGACGAGTTGCTTTGGACCGCCGAGCGCTTTTAAAAAGGACTCGGTATGCTCCATCGGCGCAAGCTGGTCATATTCGCCGCTGAGGATCAGATAGGGCGCCTTGACCTTTTCCGCGTAACCTTTCCAGTCAATGGTCTTGCGGAACTCGTCGAACTCCCCCTCGTCGGTGATGCCCGACATGAACATGAAGCGCTTCTTGAACGTCGGTGAAGCGCGATTGAAAATTGTCTCCCCGCCGGGCTCATAGCAAGTGCCGGTTACGGCGCAGGCTTTGTATCGCGGCTCCGCAGCCAGCATGGCCACTGAGAACAGAGAGCCGTAGCTACTGCCCGTTACCCCGATTTTACCGGTATCCACCTCGGCGCGAGAGGCCAGCCAATCCATCGCGGCCTTGCCGGCTTCACCCCAGCCAGCCATGTCAACGTAAATGCCGCGTAGCGGCGCTTCCCAGTAGCCCGGCCCTTCGAAGGCTAGAACCGCCGCGCCGCGCTCCATCCAGTTGTCACCATAAAGCGACACCGATTTTTCTTTGTAGCCGTCCATACCCTGGATGAGGACGATCACCGGCACCTTGCCGCCGCTATACCCTGGCGGCAGATGAAAAATCCCGGACAAAGTCGTGCCGCGATAGGGAATTTGGGCCCGTTCGATGCGATGGTCCGCCAGAGTGGCGTATTTGGCAAACGTCTCGTTCTTCCGCTCGTTGTACATGCGGAGGCGGTCATTCACCTCGTCAATGGGCCACATGGCGGATGCCCAATATTGCGCGGCGATGAAATAGTTGTCTCGCGCCGAGGTTTTATTACCCGCGGCTTCACTCTCCTTGGCGCGCGCCTCACGCTGCCGCGCCAGTTGTTCGAAGCCGGGTGCGATGTCGGCATAGCGCTTCACTTGCTTTTTTAGGGCGTCCATATCGCCTTTGGCTTCATCGCCGCAGGCGCGGATCAGGCCGCTCGTGCGGCCCTGGTCCCAATCAACGCCGCGCGTGGCGATAACATTGTCGAGAAGCCACTCTTGCTCATTGAAACGCCGCACCGCCGGCGCCCCCTTCGGACTGCGTCGGGCCCAGCGGTCGGATGAAGCGGAGCCCGAAGTAGGGGCGGTTGGCGTTCCGGAGGCTGTGCCTTGAGCGGCGACGGGTCGATCCTCCGCCGCCGCCAGCGCCACGCCACCGGCTGAAAGCGTGGCGGTCTGCAGGAATTTACGGCGATCCATGGGCTTCCCCTCTTCCGATATACGTTTCCAAGTACGGGTTTTCGCACGTCTCGCAGCTTAGAATCTGGCCTTTTGCGCGACAACTACTTTTGTGACGGCGGCTTTCGGCGGTTGCTGCGCGCGAGCTACAACTTGCTACTCTTCCAGGATCGTCGACATGAAGCCCGGCGGATCTGCCCAGAATTCCCGCATCAGGCGTATGGTTCACCGGCCTGTAGAGAGTAACGCTGGGCGAGCAAAGCAGCAGACTAAGCAGCGTGCGGCGGCGGAACTTCAAACCGCAAGTGCGCTTCGGAAGGGTGACGTACCTTCGAAGGCCTGCCCTGCTGCTGCATGCGCCGATGCGCTTCAGGCCACGACGGCACGTCGGGCATCCCGCAGCAGCAAAAGCGAGATCAGCCCGTCGGCCTTTTTGGCTTGGCGCGTAGAGCGGAAAGCGTGCAGCAGGAAAACGGGCAAATAGCGCCATGACCGCACGCGGAGCCGCGTTATGGACACGAATGCCATAAGGCCTCCAACTCAGATCTTGAAGCTCTCATAAGTCGACGGATGGAACATCTCATCCACCGAAACCAGCCGCGAGGATAATCCCTCATTGTGGTGGCGGCGGAGAAATGTTTCCAGGGTCTTGCGGTTGGGCGTCACGCCGTAAGCCCAGAAGTCATGGCCCATCAGGGTGCGCGCCGCGCCCAATTGTTCCTCGACAAAGGGCAAGGTGACCTTGGGAGCGGATGTATCGTTCAGCTTCTCGATCGCCGCCGCTTTCGCCGCTTCGAATGCCTTCAACGCGGCTGCCGGCAGCCACGGATGCTGCTCCACCAACTCGCGGCGTATCCCAAGCAGATGCATGATCGGGAAAATTCCGGTGCGCTTGAAATAGTCCTTGGCGGCGGCGGTCGGGTCACGAAATAGCCAGCCGATATTCGGATGGTCGTGCAAGTCGAGCTTCGGCGGCCGCGGCGCGATGAAGCCGTCGATTTTTCCCTCGGCAAGCAGTTGCGAAATCGTCATGCCTTCCGGCGCATCTTCCAGCCGCACGTCTTTCGGCAGCTTGATGGAAATCTTTTCCGGCCGGGAGTCGTCTTCGATCGGTCCCCTCACCCAAGTCACATCCGACGGCTTGACGCCGTGGTCGTCCTCGAGAATGCCGCGCGCCCAGACATTCGCGGTGAGCTGATATTCCGGAACGCCGATCTTCTTGCCCTTGAGATCGGCCGGCATCTTGACGCGGTCGGTGCGGACATAGATCGCGGTATGGCGGAAGGCACGCGACACGAAAGCCGGAACCCCGACATACGGACAGTTGCCCAGCGCGGTCTTCACCGTGAAGCTCGACAGCGACAGCTCGCAAATGTCGAACTCAGCGTGGCGGAAGGCGCGGAAAAAGATTTCCTCCGGCGGCAACGTCATGCAGATGGCTTCGACGCCATCGATCTGGACCGATCCGTCGAGCAAGGCGCGGGTGCGATCGTAAGGACCGACCGCGAGCGAGAGTTTGAGTTTATTCATTCTGATTTCCTATCACTGCGGAAAGCCGTCCGTCATGGCAATATCAAGAAGCCGCAATTGCACGCGTTCCGCGCCCTGCCAGCGGTCGAGCGCGAGCGATCCGGCGGCGTGAATGGCGCGGCCGCGGTTCTGCATCAGCGCGTTTCCAAGCTTTTGCCCGGCCGCGCGGAAGGCGATGGCATTGACGAAAGCGCCATCGCCGGCCTTCAGCCGCGCGCGGATATGGTTCTGCCCCACTTCTTCCGCGTAGACGAGGGTGTGCGCCGGCAGCGCAACGACGGGTTCGGCATTGCCGGAACCGAACGGGCCCGCCCGCGCGATGGTTGCAACCGTTTCGGCAGTCGCGCCCGCCGCCGTCACCGCCGCATCGATCAGCAACGCATCGTCGCGCCGTGCCGCCAAAACCGCCGCGCCTAACGTTTCCTCGAGATAGGCACGGAAGGCGGCGAGGCCGCCTTTCGCCAAGGTGACACCGGCGGCCATGGCGTGGCCGCCGCCCTTGAGCAACAACCCCTCGGCGACGGCCCGGCGCACTGCTTGGCCGAGGTCGACGCCTGGAATGGAACGTCCTGAGCCGGTGCCGATGCCGTTCGGGTCGATGGCAACGGCAAACGCTGGCCTGCAATACCGCTCCTTCAGTCGCGCGGCGACTAGTCCAACGACGCCCGGGTGCCAGCCTTCGGCAGCGGTCACCACAACGGCGCCCTTCTCTTCCAGCCCAAGCGCCGCCAGGGCCTCGGCTTCAGCTTCCGCCAGTGTTGCCCGTTCGATGACTTGGCGCTCGCCATTGAGCCGGTCGAGTTCGGCGGCGAGCCGCGCGCCTTCGATGGGATCGCTCTCCATCAGCAGCCGCACGCCGAGATCGGCGCGGCCGATGCGCCCGCCCGCATTGATCCGAGGTCCGAGCATAAATCCCAGGTGCCACGGCTCCGGCGGCCCGCTCAGGCGCGCGGCGTCCATCAGCGCGGTAAGTCCCACATGCTCGCGCCGCCGCAGCGAAATCATGCCCTTGGCGACAAAGGCACGGTTGAGGCCCTTCAACGGGACCACGTCGGCAATCGTCCCCAGCGCCACGACATGCAAAAAATCGAGTAGATCCGGCTCCGGCCGGGCTTCCGTCCAAAAGCCGCGTTTACGAAGCTCGCGATTGATGGCGACGATGGTGAGGAAAGTCAGCCCGACCGCGGCGAGATGGCCGAGTCCCGAGAGATCATCGCGCCGATTGGGATTGACCACAGCGACGGCCGGAGGCAATTCCTCGTCGGCCTGATGGTGATCGATGACGACGACATCGAGGCCAAGACGCTGCGCTTCCGCCAACGGCTCCATGCTGGTGGTGCCGCAATCGACCGTGACCAAAAGCTTAGCGCCGCGATCCGCCAGCGAGCGGATGGCTTCGACATTCGGACCGTAGCCTTCAAAGATACGATCTGGAATATGGATCATGGGATCAAGACCGCCCTGACGCAGAAAACGCGCCAGCAGCGCCGAGGCGGTAGCGCCGTCCACATCGTAATCACCGAAGATCGCGACGCTCTCGCCGCGCTGCACTGCATCCGCGATCCGCTCGGCCGCGGCCTGCATAGCGGTGAGAGTGTGTGGATCGGGCATCAGCCGCTTGATCGTCGGATCGAGAAAAGTCTCGACATCGTCGATGTCCACATTGCGTCCGGCAAGGATGCGGGCGAGCAGTTCGGGAAGATTATGCCGCTGGGCAATCGACAGCGCGCGCGCGGTGCCGCGCTCATCGAGCCGGTCGCGCCAGGCGCGGCCGCAGACCGAGCGCTCGACGCCGAGGAACAGCCGGCGGCTCGTGGTTATGGGAGGCATAGCCAACATCGTCATGCCCGGCAGCCTACAGGATTCGCTTGGCCATCAGGATGTCGTGTTTGCCGATGCCGTCCACATCCGGCAGCACGCCGACAACGGAATAGCCGAGTCTACGATAGAATGTGTAGGGATGCTTGGTCAGCGGCTCCAGCCGCTGCAACCAGGCAAGCACGTCTGGATAGAGATTTTCGCCAAAGATGTTCGTGCCGCCGAAGTCGTCGTCGGTGCCGAGCCATAGCGTGCAGACTTTTTCTGCTCTCGCTTTCTGCTCCAACGCGCGAACCAGAAGCGTGCCGCAACCGCGACCATGCTCGGAAGGATCGACGACCAGCGGATGCAATTCCCAGCCGAAGGCTGAGTGGCGAATAGCGCCGATCCAGCCTAGCAGCCGCTCCCCCTCTATTGCGGCAATTCCTAGCCGTTCCGGATCGCTGAAGAATGTTGCGACCTCATTGCGGGCTTCGCTTATGTCGCGCCAAGCGGACGGCACATGCGCGAGCGCCCGAAGCAGGACCGCGGCCGCGGTTTCCCGTTGCGACGCGGTCAATGTTTCGAAATCGATCGTTCGCACCGGGCGCTCATGACGGCAGCCGCCTTGCAGCCGGGCTCGCCTAATCGAGGTGAAACTTGTCGAGTTGCCGATGCTCGGCACGGATCCAGCGCACGGTGCCGGTGACCGACCGCATCACCACCGTATCGGTCTCAATAAAGTCCTTGTTGAACTTGACGCCCGCGAGCATGGCGCCAGTGGTCACACCGGTCGCGGCGAATAGGCAGTCGCCTCTCACCATGTCCTCAATTTCGTAGCGCTTGCGCGGGTCGGTGACGCCCATCTTGGCCGCACGCTCACGCCGCTCGTCGGTATCAAGGATGAGCCGGCATTGCATCTGACCGCCGATGCAGCGTAGCGCGGCCGCCGCTAGCACGCCTTCCGGTGCACCGCCGATACCGAGATAAATGTCGATGCCGGTTTTCGGTTCAGCGGTGTGAATGACCGCGGCAACATCGCCGTCGCTGATGAGACTGACCGCGGCGCCGGTCTTGCGCACCGCTTCGATGATGTCGGCGTGACGCGGCCGATCCAGAAGTATCGCGGTGATAGACTCGGGCTTAACTCCCTTGGCCTTCGCCAACCGCAGGATGTTCTCGTCGGCAGGTGCGTCGAGATCGATGATGCCTTTCGGATAGCCGGGGCCGATGGCGATTTTATCCATGTAGACGTCCGGCGCGTGCAACAACGTTCCCGCTTCCGCCATCGCCAATGTGGCAATCGCACCCGGCATGTTCTTGGCACAGAGCGTGGTGCCTTCGAGCGGATCGACCGCGATATCGACTTTCGGTCCGGTCTTGTTGCCGACCTTCTCGCCAATAAAAAGCATCGGCGCCTCGTCAAGTTCCCCCTCGCCGATGACTACGGTTCCCTCGATCGGCAGCTTGTTGAGCTCGCGCCGCATCGCGTCAACCGCAGCTTGATCGGCGGCCTTCTCCCTGCCGTGGCCGCGCAGACGCGCGGCTGAAACCGCGGCGCGCTCAGTCACCCGCACGATCTCGATCGACAAGATGCGTTCGAGTATCTGATTAGGTTGAACGGTAATCGACGGCATAAATCCTACTCCTCGGATAATTCCCAGACTGACATCATCGGTTTTTTTCGATGCGGATCAATTGTGGCGGCTCGGCAATCACGCCATCGGCCTCCACCGCGGCAAGAGCTTTGCGCACAGCCGCTTCCGTGGTCGCATAGGTGATGAGTATCACCGGAAGCGGCCCATCCGAACTGTTTGGATCATCCCCGCCATGTGGCCGCGACCCGCGATGGCGCTGCACAATCGACTCCAGCGAAATATTCTGCTGCGCCAGATGCGTCGCGATCGCCGCCACCGATCCCGGACGGTCGCGCGCCAGCAGGCGGATATAATAGCCGCCCTCGTGACGCTGCATCGGCGCCCGCTGCGGTTTTGCCAGGCTCGAAGCCGGCCGCCCGAAAGCCGGGACGCGACGGCCCGCAGCCAGGTCCATGAGGTCAGCCACTACTGAGGCGGAAGTCGCGTCGCCGCCGGCACCCGGTCCCATCAACGTGAGTTCCATCGTGTCCGCATCAATGGCAACAGCGTTGGTCACGCCATCGACTTCCGCAATCACGCTGCCCCGCGGCACCATGGTTGGGTGCACGCGTTGCTCGATACCCGCCTCTGTACGCTGAGCTACGCCAAGAAGCTTAATGCGGTAACCCAATTCGTCCGCGGCTTCCAGATCGGCAAGCGAGATCGATTCGATGCCTTCCACATGCACCGCATCGGCATCCACTTCGGTACCGAAAGCGAGGCTCGTCAGGATCGCAAGCTTGTGAGCGGTGTCGAAGCCGCCGATATCAAACGTCGGATTTGCTTCGGCGTAGCCGAGCTTCTGCGCTTCCTTTAAACACTGGGCGAAGGACAGATGCTCCTTATACATGCGGGTGAGAATGTAATTGCAGGTGCCGTTGAGGATGCCATAGATGCGTGTAATGCGGCTGCCGCCAAGCCCCTGACGCAGCGTTTTTACAATCGGGATACCGCCCGCAACGGCTGCTTCGAAGCATAGCGACGCGTTATGCTGCTCGGCCAATTTGGCCAGCGCCACGCCGTGACGCGCCAGCAAGGCCTTATTCGCGGTGACCACCGACTTGCCGGCGCTAAGCGCGGCCTCGACTGAACTCTTGGCGGGGTCGCCCTCGCCGCCCATCAACTCGATGAAAACGTCGATGCCCGGATCGCGCGCCAGCGCGACCGGATCCGGCAGCTTGTGCAGCTTGGAGAGATCGAGCGTGGAGTCCTTCGGCGGGTCTTTCGAAGCGTAAGCTACCAGCTCGATCGGACGGCCTGCTCGCTCTGCGAGCTCTTTGTGCGAACGCACAAGCATTGCTGCTACGGCGGAGCCGACGGTGCCGAGACCGGCAAGACCCACTTTCAGCGGCGCTACCATAGGATGTCCAAAAAACCGGTGCGGGCTGTATCAGCGCCGCGTGGCGAGAGGGACCACGTTGTGCAACTTTTCCGGCGCGGTTTCAAGGAAACGCCGGATGTTGCGGGCGCCCTGGCGAATACGCTGTTCGTTTTCCACCAACGCGATGCGCACATAGCCCTCGCCGTATTCGCCGAATCCGATCCCCGGCGACACCGCCACCTCGGCGTTCTCAACTAAAAGTTTTGAGAACTCGATGCTGCCGAGCGAGCGGAACGGCTCCGGTATCGGCGCCCAGGCAAACATCGAAGCAGATGGCGATGGAATCTCCCAACCGGCCCGGCCGAAAGAATCGACCAACGCATCACGGCGGCGGCGATACGTGTCGCGCATCTCCCGAATACAGTCGTCCGGGCCATTAAGCGCCGCCGTCGCCGCGACCTGTATCGGCGTGAAAGCGCCGTAGTCGAGATAGGATTTGACTCGCGCCAAAGCGCTGATGATGCGCTCGTTGCCGACGGCAAAGCCGATCCGCCAGCCCGGCATCGAATAGGTCTTCGACATCGAGGTGAATTCGACGGCGATATCCATCGCACCGGAAACCTGCAGCACGGAAGGCGGAGGATTGTCGTCGAAATAAACCTCCGCATAGGCAAGGTCCGAAAGCAGCATGATCTCGTGCTTCTTCGCGAAGAGCACGAGATCTTTATAAAAATCGAGGTCGGCGACATACGCTGTCGGGTTCGCCGGGTAACAGACCACGATCGCGATCGGTCTCGGGATCGAATGGGCAATGGCCCGCTCCGCTGCGGCGAAAAATGCCGGCGTGGGTTCCGACGGCACCGAGCGGATCACACCGCCTGCCATCAGGAAGCCGAAGGCATGGATCGGATAGCTCGGATTCGGCACGAGCACGACGTCGCCCGGCGCCGTGATCGCCTGCGCCACGTTGGCGAAACCTTCCTTCGACCCGAGCGTGCTGACGACCTGGGTGTCGGGATTGAGCTTCACGCCGAAACGCCGTGCATAATAAGCCGCCTGCGCGCGCCGCAAGCCAGCGATGCCCTTCGAAGCCGAATAGCGGTCGGTGCGCGGCCTGCCGATGGTTTCTTTCAGCTTCTCGATGACATGCGCCGGCGCCGGCAAATCCGGATTGCCCATGCCGAGATCGACAATGTCTGCGCCTTGGTTGCGGGCGACTGCCTTGGCGCGGTTCACCACTTCAAAAACATAGGGTGGCAATCGGCGGACGCGGTGAAATTCTTCCATGGGCTTCTGCTCCTGGCCCCGTGAGGCGATTCTTGCGGGCCATGCCCTAAGGTGACTTTTATCATGGGTTCGGCCCTACGCCACCGCGACTTAACCGACTCCAGCTGCCGCCACCTACATGTGTCTCAGCGGATAATTCTGCTGGAACATTAGCAATATCAATATGTTGATATTACGCTGCGCAATCTGGCAGGCGGCACGAAGCTACACCACCGACAGAAAGGCCTATATATCGACATCGCTTCGCACGACTGACTGCGGCGAGTATTGGTGCCCGCCTGCGCGCTTACGGCCTTTATCGTCCCATGAATGATCAAAATTCCCCAAACCCGGCCCAGGTCAGCAGCTTCGATGTTGAGGCCTTCTCGCGCAACCTTGCGCGCCTTATCGAGGAAGGCGGCAAGGCCGTCGCCGCTTATCTGAAGCCGCGCGAGGCCGGACAGGTTAAGGGCGACCTCGCCCAGGACGTCACCGAGATCGTCGGCACGTTAGGTCGTGTGGCGGATTATTGGCTTTCCGATCCCAAACGCGCCATCGAACTGCAATCCAATCTCGGACAGGCCTATCTCGATCTTTGGGGCAACGCCGTAAAACGCCTGATGGGCGAAGCCGTTCCAGCCGTTGCCAATCCCGATCCCAAGGACAAAAGATTTGCCGACCCGGAATGGGCGTCCAACCAGTTCTTCGATTTTCTCAAGCAAGCCTATTTGCTGACATCCACCTGGGCTGATCGTCTGGTCAAGGATGCCGACGGCCTTGACGCCCACACCAAGCAGAAGGCGGAGTACTATACGCGTCAGATCGCCAACGCGATCTCGCCTTCGAACTTTGTGCTGACAAACCCGGAACTGCTGCGCGAGACCTTGGCCTCCAATGCCGAAAATCTCGTGCGTGGGATGCACATGCTGGCGGAAGACATCCAGGCGGGTCATGGCGAGCTGAGAATCCGCCAGTCAGATGCGTCCGCTTTCGCTCTTGGACGCAATCTGGCGCTGACGCCCGGCAAGGTCGTATTCCAGAACGACCTGATGCAGCTCATCCAATATGCGCCATCGACCAAGACGGCGCTGAAGGTTCCTCTCCTGATTATTCCGCCGTGGATCAATAAATTCTACATCCTCGATCTCACCCCGGAGAAATCGTTCATCAAATGGTGCGTCGACCAGGGTTTGACCGTCTTTGTTGTCTCTTGGGTTAATCCCGACGCGCGCCTGGCCAAGAAAAGCTTCGAGGACTACATGCGCGAGGGGCCGCTCGCGGCACTCGACGCTATCAAGCAAGCGACCGGAGAGAACAAGGTTCATGCCGTCGGGTATTGCGTCGGCGGCACTTTGCTCGCGACTACCCTTGCCTATTTGACCGCCAAGCGTGACACCCGCGTGCTCTCCGCCACCTTGTTCGCGGCCCAGGTCGACTTCACCCAGGCGGGAGACCTCAAGGTGTTTGTCGACGAGGAGCAGCTCGCTGCGCTGGAGCGGCGCATGGCCGAGCGCGGCTATCTCGAAGGCAAGGAAATGGCATCCACCTTCAATATGATGCGCTCGAACGATCTATTTTGGCCGTATATCGTCAACAACTATCTCAAGGGCAAGAAACCCGCGGCTTTCGATTTGCTATATTGGAATTCCGACTCGACGCGCATGCCCGCCGCGAACCATTCCTTTTACTTGCGCAATTGCTATCTGGAAAACAACCTCGCCAAGGGCAAGATGACGATCGCGGGCAAAAAACTCGATCTGAGCAAGGTCAAGACTCCGGTTTACAATCTGGCTACGCGCGAGGACCATATCGCTCCGGCAAAATCGGTTTTTCTCGGCAGCAAATTCTTCGGCGGGCCGGTGAGGTTCGTGCTGACCGGCTCCGGTCACATCGCCGGCGTCGTCAATCCGCCCGACAAGAAAAAATATCAGTATTGGACCGGGTCGAAACCCACCGGCGCGGACCTCGACAAATGGCTCGCCAAAGCTAAAGAACATTCCGGTTCCTGGTGGCCGGACTGGATCAAATGGATTAGGGAACACGACCCTCGCGAAACGAAGGTGCGTATACCGGGCGGCGGTAAGTTAAAGCCGATCGAAGATGCGCCGGGATCCTATGTACAAGTACGGGATTGATGCGATGATCGAAGGTAACGCACGACGACCTAAAGGGAGAGAATAATGCCCCCGGAGCTGTTTTGGCTGACGCTGACGGTCGCGATGACCGGATTGATGTGGATACCCTATATCCTGGATCGGATAGCGGTTCGCGGGCTTATGGAAGCCATGGATAATCCGAAGCCGGGAGCCACGCCGCAATCGGCCTGGGCGATGCGAATGTATTTCGCGCACACTAATGCCGTCGAGAACCTCGTCATTTTCGCCAGCCTGGTTTTAATCGCCAATGCTCTCGACATTTCGACCCGGACCACGGCGATCGCTTGCGCGGTCTACTTCTGGGCACGGCTTGCCCATTTCGCGATCTACGCGTTGGGCATCCCGATGCTACGAACGCTGACCTTCGCCGTTGGCTTTGTGGCGCAGGTCGTGTTGGTGCTGGCGATCTTCCGTGTGGTGTGATCTCACGGAAACAGCGCTACTTGTTCGAGCCCAAGCGTCTCCGGGAATCCAAGCATAAGATTCATGTTCTGAATTGCCTGGCCGGCCGCTCCTTTCACCAGATTGTCCAGCGCCGAGACAACGATGGCGCGGCCGGGAATCCGGTCCTTCGCCACGCCGATAAACGTCATATTGGACCCGCGCACGTGGCGCGTCTGCGGCGCGGTGCCGAACGGCAGTACGTGGACGAAGGGCTCCTTTGCGTAGGCATTGGCGAGCACGCCGTGCAGATCCTCCGGCGTCCGGCCGCGCCGTCCACGCACATAAATGGTCGAGAGAATGCCTCGGTTTATCGGCAGCAGATGCGGCGTGAAGGTGACGGTCACATCACGCCCGGCAGCCTTGGAGAATTCCTGGTCGAGTTCCGCCATGTGCCGATGATGACCGACGCCATAGGCGTGGAATCCCTCCGACACTTCGGAGAACAGCATCTCTTCTTTCACCGCCCTGCCCGCGCCGGTCATGCCCGACTTGGAGTCGATAATGATCTCCTCGGTCTCGAGCGCCTTGGCCTTGATGAGCGGAATCAGCGGAAGCTGAGCCGACGTCGGGTAGCAACCCGGATTGGCGACGAGCCGCGCCGTTTTGATCTCCCGCCGATAGACTTCGCTCAATCCATAGACGGCCTCGCCTTGCAGCTCGGGTGCCTGATGCGCCTGTCCATACCAGTCTGCATAAGCATCCGCGTCTGCCAGCCGGAAATCAGCCGAGAGATCGACAACCTTCGCCTTTGGTGCCGCGCCGAGAAGCTTCTTGATGACAGTTTGCGTCGTGCCGTGGGGCAAGGCGCAGAAGGCGAGATCGAGTCCCGCCGTGGCCCAGTTGATGCCGTCAAGGGCGACCAGTTTGGGCAGTGCGAAGGGTGAGAATTGCGGAAACACCTCTCGCATCTCCTGCCCCGCCCGCCGATCCGCGGTCAGCAGCGCAATATCAACGCGTGGATGGCGCAGCAGCAGCCGCACCAGTTCCGATCCGGTATAACCGGAGGCGCCGAGCACTGCGATCTTAGCTTTTGTAGCCATGGTTTTCACCGCGTGAGTATCGCGTTCCAGGCAGAACCAGGAATCGCGGACATGTTAGTACATGCCGAATGAGGAAACCGCGGAGAAGTTGGAAAGAAAGTGCCGCGGAGTCTCGTCCGGCGGCACGATAACGATCACATGCGACCGCGCGCCGGAGCCGTTCTTGGACGGCGGCGTGGAAATGAGACGCTGGTCGTGAGTGTCGTCATGAAGGCGCTATAACCGCACCTCCCGGTCCGGTCAAGCCTGCGCGTGGTTTACATCCAGTTGATGAGATCCAGCGTCCACTTGATGACTTTCGACGTGAGATCGCCAAGCGTCAGCAGCACGGCGGCCCAGATGAAAGCCGAAGTAAAATTCGCGAACTGGAACCGCCAATAGGGCATGGCGAGAATGCCCGCAACAAGCGGCACGGCGGCGCGCAAAGGTCCAAAGAAGCGGCCGATAAAGATGGCCAGCATTCCAAACCTTTCGATGAAAGCCTCGCCCTTGGGGATCATTTCCGGGTGCCGCGACAACGGCCACATGGTTCTGATGGAGTCCTTGAACTTCAAACCGAACCAATATGACAGCCAGTCGCCAAGTGCGGCTCCAAGCGAGCCCGCCACCCAAACCGGCACAAAGGAAACTTCACCCAAGCTGATCAGCGCCCCCATGGCTACGAGGGCGCCCCATGCAGGCAAGAGCAAGGAGATGAAGGCCAGCGACTCTCCGAATGCGAGGGCGAACACCACCGGCGCCGCCCACACCTGGTGCTTGCCGACAAAAGCAATCACGTCCTGCGAAAAGGTTTCGAAGGTTATCCATTCCATGGGCGGTGTGTAACCTGGACTCCACGGTCGCGCCAGCGCAGCGGGCCTGCCGCATCTGCACGCGTTATCTCAGTCAGGCAATACCGCCTCGTCCTTGGGAAACAGGTGATTGATGGCTACCACTGCGACAATCACGATCGGCACCGCCAAAAAGGCGCCAACCGGACCCCAGATCCAGGTCCAGAAAATCAAGGCTAAAAAGACGGTTAGCGGATTCAACTGCAAGCGCTTCCCCATGATGCTCGGCGTTATGAAATGGCCCTCGAGCGTTGTAAATGCCAAATACAAAAGCGGCCCCAGTACAGCGTGACCGAGATCGGGGAAGGTCACGAGACCAACCGCAAGCAGCACAACCTCCATGATGATGGCGCCTAGATACGGAATGAAATTAAGGATGAAGGCGAGGACTGCCCAAGCCACGGGATTTGGCAAGCCGACGAAGTAGGCAATCAGGCCGGCGGCAATCCCGACAACGAAATTGATAAGGGCGACGACGCTCAGGTAGCTCGTGAGATTGTGCTCGATATCGTTGAGAATGCGCAACATCCGCAACCTCGCATCGCGTTCGTCGAAAAAAACTATGAGAACGTGACGAAGCTCATTGCGCCCGAGAAGAAAGAAAAACAAAGTCCCAAAAAAGATAAAGAGTTGTCCAATCGCCGGCGTAACGAATGTCATCGCGGGCTGTATCATACCAACAACATCGAATGTGACAGCCTTGGCATCCGCACTGGGAAAGACAGCATTGCGAACATCCGATAATGCCGATAGCGGACGGTCGAGAATGTGCAACTTATCCTTGATGCTGGCTGCGATATTCGGCGCTTTGCCGACCCATTCAACCAGCGGCGCCGAAAGTAGAAGGATGACGCCGTAGCAGACGCCGACGACCAGCAGCCACAAAACGATCGCCGTGGCGACGGACGGAAGGCCGAGCCTCGTGGCGCTGGATGACAGTGGGCCGAGCATCATCCCGACAACGAAAGCCGATGTGATCGGCAGCAGGATTGGTCGACCGTATTCGATAGCCGCTATCAGCACGATCAGGAAGATGCCGATGGTCGCAGCTTGCGTCGACGTCCGCCAGATCGTTTCAACCTTGGCTACGGGCTGCGGATCGCTGATGGCCAGAGGAAAGTGGCGTTCCCTGATAGCCTTGATGAACTCCACAAACGCCTCCTTTGGGTATCGCTACCGGGGCAACCATCTCGCGACAGACACCAACTGCCAAGGAGCCATATTGGTTGCACAGAGGTGCTCGCCCCTACCTTCGCCTGCCGTTACTAGCGCGCAGGATTAGCCGCCCATTGCAGGGTGCAGGCGTCCCGCGGTTGCCCGCTGCGTTGAGCCCGCCGTCACCGTTCAGTCGCTATCATGGCATAGTCGGTCCAGTGATTCGTCCCGCTGATCATCGAACCGATCAAAAACATGGCTAAAGCGACCAAACCGAAGCCGAAAGTCGGCGACCTATTCGCCAATCTGTCCGACGATAGTCCCCGCCGGTCGGCCGGGCGCGGCAAATCGGCGCCCCGTTCCTCGGGCAGCGCCGAGTCTGCCTATACCGCACGCCATATCGAGGTACTGGAGGGGCTCGAGCCGGTGCGCCGCCGGCCCGGCATGTATATCGGCGGCACCGACGAGAAAGCGCTTCACCACCTCTTCGCCGAGGTGATCGACAACGCCATGGACGAGGCGCTGGCCGGCCACGCCACTTTTATTGAAGTTGAGCTGGAGGCGGAGGGCTTCGTCACGGTCACCGACAACGGCCGCGGCATTCCGGTCGATCCGCATCCGAAGTTTCCGAAGAAGTCGGCTCTTGAAGTCATCATGTGCACCCTGCACGCGGGCGGAAAATTCGACTCCGAAGTCTATGGGACCTCCGGCGGGCTGCATGGCGTTGGCGTCTCCGTCGCCAATGCGCTGTCGGAACGCATGGAAGTCGAGGTCGCGCGCTCGCAAAAGCTCTACCGGATGGTGTTCGAGCGCGGCGAGCCGAAGGGCAAGCTGCTAGAGGCCGGCAAAGCCCCGAACCGGCGCGGCACCAAAATCCGCTTCCGCCCCGATCCGCAGATATTCGGTGCCAAGGCGCGCTTCCAGCCGGAACGCGTCTTCAAGATGGCGCGCTCCAAAGCTTACCTGTTTGGCGGGGTGGAAATCCGCTGGACCTGTGCAAAGGAGCTGCTGCGCGGCGTCGAGAACGTGCCTGAAGAGGCGACCTTCCATTTCGCCGATGGGTTGAAGGATTTCCTCGCAGCCGCGATCCACAACGACACACTGGTGCATCCCGACATCTTCGTCGCCAAGTCGGGCAAGACCGGCACCCATGGCACCGTCGAATGCGCGGTGGCCTGGACCGCCGACGCCGACGGTTTCGTTTCGTCCTATTGCAATACCATTCCCACCGGGGACGGCGGCACCCACGAATCCGGGCTCAAGAGCGCGCTCACCAAAGGCCTCAAAGATCACGCCGAGCGTACCGGCCAGGGCAAGCGCGCGGTTTCCGTGACCAGCGACGACGTGATGGCGGGCGCGGCCGCGATGCTATCCGTCTTCATCCGCGAGCCGGAATTCCAAGGCCAGACCAAGGACCGGCTCGCCACCGCCGAGGCGCAGAAAATCGTCGAGCAGGGAATCCGCGACCCCTTCGACCATTGGCTCGCGGGCAACCCCAACCAAGCCAGCAAGCTGCTCGATTTCGTCATCGAGCGCGCCGACGAGCGCATTCGCCGCCGCCAGGAAAAGGAGATTTCCCGGAAAACCGCGGTGCGCAAGCTGCGCCTGCCCGGTAAGCTCGCCGATTGCAGCAATACGGGTGCCGCGGGCTCGGAGATTTTCATCGTCGAGGGCGATAGCGCCGGCGGCAGCGCCAAGCAAGCGCGCGACCGCGCGACACAAGCGGTGATGCCGCTGCGCGGCAAAATCCTCAACGTCGCCTCGGCGACCAAAGACAAGCTGATGCAGAATCAGCAGCTAGCCGATCTGGTGCAGGCGCTCGGCTGCGGCACCACCGTGCACTACCGGGACGACGATTTACGCTACGACAAGGTGATCGTGATGACCGACGCCGACGTCGACGGCGCGCACATCGCCTCGCTGCTGATCACGTTCTTCTACACCCAGATGCCGAACCTGATCGAAGGCGGCCATCTCTATCTCGCCGTGCCGCCGCTTTTCCGCCTGAGCCACAACGGCAAGACGTTCTACGCCCGCGACGAAAAGCACCGCGACGAAATCCGTAAAAAAGAATTC
>JAXDOS010000135.1:0-4568 GCA_034668785.1 Alphaproteobacteria bacterium | reverse complement strand
TTGCGGCGAGCGGCAGGCCCGCGGCCTGCCGATTTCGCCGCCTTCGCTTTCGACGCGGGGCGCTTTGCGCGAAGGGGCTTGGCCCGCCCCTTGCGGGGGCGTGCCTTGCGGCTGGCGCCGGACTTCTTTGCCGGCTTACCCTTTATTGCCTTCCCCTTCATTCTCATTCCGGTTGCTGGAAAACGGCGTTGTGAAACTGCCGAGCAGCGAGCCAAAGGAGGTCGAACTCGAAGCTGTGCTGCTCTCCGCAGCCGGCTTGGATTTCGGCTTAGCACGCTTCGGTGCGCTCTTGGAGGCTGCCGGCTTCTTCGCGGCGCTGCGCTTCTTGGCACCGCCGCTCTTCGCCTTGGCCTTCTTCCGCGCCGGCGCGGCTTTCTTTGCCTTGCTCTTCGTCTTGCTCTTTTTGGCCGCTGTTTTGGTCTTTTTGGCCTTGGTCTTTGTCTTTGTCTTACCCTTCTTCATCGCTTTAGCCATGATCTTCCTCCTGTTTGTTTGCCCTAGTGTCAGCACTCGCGCGCCCCTTCGACGACCTACTGCGAGGCGGTCTCTATCGAACTTTCATCAAATCGTCGCCGCCTCCATGGATCGAGTTCGGGCGGCCTTGATCCAATCCGCTTTCAACACCTCCGGTGCGGGACCCCCGGTTGCCCAATCGATCAACTCGACCGTATGGACCACGGGGATGCCCGTGCCCGCCGCGATCTGAGTGATGCAGCCGATGTTCCCGGCAGCAATCACATCAGGCTTCAAAGCTTCGATATTCGCAATCTTGCGATCTCGCAACCTTGTCGCCAGTTGCGGCTGCAGGATGTTGTAGGTTCCGGCAGAGCCGCAGCACAAATGTCCTTCCGCTACATCTTTGACTACGAAGCCGCACTTGGAAAGCAATTCTTTCGGTTGCCCCGTGATTTTCTGTCCGTGTTGCAACGCGCAGGCGGAGTGATACGCGACCACCGGGCCGGCGCGGGTGATCGGCGGCGGCAATTTCAGCGTGGTCAGATATTCGGTGATGTCCTTGGCGAGCGCGGAAATCCTTGCTGCCTTCTGTGCATACGCCGAATCGGTTCTCAGCGCGAAACCATAGTCCTTGATCGTGGTTCCGCAGCCCGAGGCGGTGATGAGGATGGCGTCGAGCCCCTCACCCTCGATCTCGCGCGTCCACGCATCGATATTGGCGCGGGCGGAATCGAGCGCCTCCTGCTCGCGGCCAAGATGATGGACCAGCGAGCCGCAGCAGCCCTCGCCTTCCGCCAGCACCACCTCGACGCCGTGGCGAGTCAAAAGACGAATCGCCGCGGCGTTGATTGAGGGCGCCAGAACCGGATTGACGCAACCATCGAGCAGCGCGACCCGCGCCCTGCGCTCCCCCTGCGCTCGGAAAACGTGCCGCTTGCGGTCGGGCGCCTGCGGAGGATTTCGCCTCGGCGCCAGCTGCAGCATGGCGGCGACGGATTTGAGCCCAAGCGCGGCGAATAGCGGAGCGAAGGGCTTGGCGAGCAGCGCGGCCGCCAATGCGTGGCGCAAAAGCGCAGGATTTGGCAGCACCTTAGCCAGCACGCCGCGCAAAAGCCGGTCGAACCATGGGCGCCGGTAGGTCTCCTCGATATGCGCGCGGGCATGGTCGACGAGATGCATATAGTTCACACCCGACGGGCATGTGGTCATGCAGGCGAGGCAGGACAGGCAGCGGTCGATATGCTTCACCACCTCGGCGGTCGCCGGGCGGCCGTGCTCAAGCATCTCCTTGATCAGGTAGATGCGTCCGCGCGGCGAATCGAGTTCGTCGCCGAGCAGCACATACGTCGGGCAGGTCGAAAGGCAGAAGCCGCAATGCACGCAGGCGCGGAGAATTTTCTCCGATTCGGCGGTCTGCGGGTCGGCGAGCTGGGCGAGGGTGAAAGAGGTTTGCATCTCTACGTTCTACACCCCTGCCCACATCCGTCCCGCATTGAGAATACCCTTGGGATCGAAGCTTTCCTTCACCCGTTTGCTCAACGCGGCAAGGGCGGGTTCCTGCGGGCTGAACACGGGAACCGCGGCGCGAACGGCGGGAGGCGCGCGCACCAGCGTGGCGTGTCCGCCTGCGGCCGCCACGACTTGGCGCACGATAGCCGCGCCGGCGTCAGGCGCTGGTAGCAACTCGATCCAGACCAGCCCACCGCCCCAGTCGTAAAACGCCTGCGCCCCCGCCTGCGCGGCGATTGCGGTGGCTACCTCCGCGCCTTTGCTGGGCGCGGTGGAGATTCGCCACAGCGGGCGTTCGACATTTCCGGTCGCTGCAAAGGGCAGCACATCGCGCACCGCCCGCCAAAAGGCCTGCGATTCGTCTTCCGCCATCAGGTCGAGTTCGCCAAACGCGCGCATCAACGATTCCAGTTCGAGCTTGCGGTGCGTCACAGAGGGGGCGACGCCTTCGAGGCGGAACGCAGTGATCGCCATCCGGTGAATGTGGCCTGCGACGCGGAGCGCGGCCGTAGCGGGCAGATGCGCCGCCCCCGATACCTCGCAGGGGGAGCCCATCGCCGCAGTCATCGCCTTGATGGCGGCAGCGTCGGTGAGACCAAGCACCAGCAGTGTCTCTTCGGTCTCCGCTTTGGGCAGCGTCTTAACCGTGACGTCGGTCATTGCCGCGAGCGTGCCCCACGAGCCCGCCAGCAGCTTGCAGAGGTCATAGCCGGTAACGTTCTTCACCACCCGCCCACCGGACTTGAAGGCTTCGCCGCGGCCCGACACCGCGTGGAATCCCAGAAAGTGGTCGCGCGCGGCACCAGCTTTGATCCGGCGCGGGCCGGACAGGTTCGCCGCGAGCACTCCGCCGATTGTCCCCTCCCCGAGCGGCTTGGCTAGGACCGGGCCGTAATCCATCGGCTCAAAAGCAAGCTGCTGACCTTTGGACGCGACCAGAGCTTCGATCTCGGCGATGGGCGTTCCGGCGCGCGCGGATAGCACCAGCTCCTCCGGCTCGTAGACCGTCACGCCGGTCAAGCTCGATAGGTCCAGCGTCAGCTCGGTCTGGCTGGGACGCCCCATGGCGCATTTGGAGCCACGGCCGACGAGCTCAAGCGATTTTTCGCCATCGAGCGCCCAGCGCAGGGCGTCCTCGACTTCCTTGGCGTCGCGGGATTTGAGCGTGTCAGTCATCGGGCGGCAGTTATTTCTGCCTCATCCTGAGGAGGGCGCGTAAGCGCCCGTCTCGAAGGATGGGCCGTGGAGCCCATGCTTCGAGACGCGGCCTTCGGCCGCTCCTCAGCATGAAGCCGAGAGAGTGGAGCGCTCGCATCGACTCAAAACCTCGGAATATCCGGGAACGGCATCTTGCCGCCGGAGATATGCATGCGCCCGAGCTCTGCGCAGCGGTGCAGTTTGGGAAATACCTTGCCGGGATTGAGCAGGCCCTTGTCGTCAAAGGCGCATTTGAGGCGTTGCTGCTGATCGAGATCAGCCTCGCTGAACATCACCGGCATCAGGTCGCGCTTCTCCACGCCGACGCCATGTTCGCCGGTGAGCACGCCGCCGACTTCGACGCAGAGCTTCAAGATGTCGGCGCCGAATGCTTCGGCACGCTCTAGTTCGCCCGGCTGATTAGCGTCGTAGAGAATGAGCGGATGCAGATTGCCGTCGCCGGCGTGGAAAACATTGGCGACGCGCAAGCCATGGGTTTTCGACATTTCCTGCATACGGCGGAGCACCAGCGGCAGCTTGGCGCGCGGGATGGTGCCGTCCATGCACATGTAGTCCGGCGAAATGCGTCCCATGGCGCCAAACGCCGCCTTGCGGCCCGCCCAGAACAGCAGCCGTTCGGCATCCGAGTTCGACACCTTCAGCGTCGTCGCCCGGCAGCTTTTGGCGATTTCCGACACGCGCTGCACGAGGTGATCGCATTCGGCGCCGGGGCCATCGAGTTCGACGATCAGCAGCGCCTCGACGTCCAGCGGATAGCCCGCACTGACGAATGCTTCGACCGCATGGATCGCCGGTTTGTCCATCATTTCCATGCCGGAAGGAATGATGCCGCCGCCGATGATCTTCGCTACGCATTCGCCGGCGTCCTCCGAAGACGCAAACCCGACGAGCAGCGCCCGCGCCGTCTCCGGCTTGCGCAGCAGCCGCACCGTCACCTCCGTGACGACGCCGAGCAACCCTTCCGACCCGGTGACGATGCCGAGCAGATCGTAGCCGTCGCTGTCGAGGTGCTTACCGCCGAGGCGGAGGATTTCGCCCGTCATCAGCACGATCTCGCAGCCGAGCAGGTTGTTCGTGGTCATGCCGTATTTGAGGCAATGCACGCCGCCGGAATTCTCCGCGACGTTACCGCCAATGCTGCAGGCGATCTGCGAGGACGGATCGGGGGCGTAGTAGAAGCCGGCGTGCTCGACAGCCGCGGTGATCGCAAGATTGGTGACGCCAGGGTCGACCACCGCCAGGCGATTTTCGTAATCGATTTCCCGGATGCGGTTGAACTTCGCCATACCAAGCAACACACCGTCCTCAAGCGGCAGCGCGCCGCCCGAGAGCGAAGTGCCGGCGCCGCGCGGCACCACCTTGATTTCCTGCTGGTGGCAATAGCG
>JAXDOS010000134.1:0-26217 GCA_034668785.1 Alphaproteobacteria bacterium | reverse complement strand
TCGGCGAAGGCATAATCGAGACCGCAGACCTCGCAACGCGAGCGCAGCGTGAGAAAACCCTGAAACATTTTTCCCTTGCCGCAGCGTGGGCAGCGGCAGGTCAACCCGGCGACGAAAGGGGATGGGGCGGCAAAGGAGTGCGGATCAGGCATCGCAGTTAAATCCTTCGCCCTGGGAAATCGTCATGCCCGGCCTTGTGCCGGGCATCCACGACTTGGAACTCCCTCAAGAACGAAAGACGTGGATGGCCGGGACAAGCCCGGCCATGACGAAGCCGTTCAATGCCCGCCGGCTGCGTGCGCGGCTCCCTCGGCAGCCGAGCCCCACACATAGATGCAGGCGAACAGGAACAGCCAGACCACGTCGACAAAGTGCCAGTACCAAGCGGCAAACTCGAAACCGAGATGCTGCCGCGGTGTGAATTGCCCTTTGAAGGCACGAAGCAGGCAGACGATCAGGAAAATCGATCCGATGATGACATGCATGCCATGGAAGCCGGTCGCCATGAAGAAGGTGGCGCCGTAAATGTTGCCTTTGAAGTTGAAGGCCGCATGGCCGTATTCGTAAGCCTGCACACAGGTGAAGGTGAGGCCGAGCAGGACGGTGAGTGCCAGGCCGCGTATGAGTCCCTTGCGATCGTTGTGCAGCAACGCGTGATGCGCCCAGGTAACCGTCGTGCCGGAGGTCAGCAGGATCAGGGTATTAAGCAGCGGCAGATGCCAAGGATCGAAAGTTTCGATGCCCTTCGGCGGCCACACCCCTCCGGTTATCGCAAGACGGCCGACATCTTTCACCGAGTCGGGAAATAGCGCGGTGTTGAAATAGGCCCAGAACCAAGCGACGAAGAACATCACTTCGGAAGCGATGAACAAGATCATGCCGTAGCGGTGCGAAATCTGCACCACGCGGGTATGATGGCCCTGCTCTTGCGCCTCGCGGATGACGTCCCGCCACCAGGCAGCCATGGTGTAGAGGATGCCGATCACCCCGGCGCCGAAGACCAGTGGCGCGGCGGCGAAGGAATGATGCATCCAGCTGATGGCGCCCACGGCTGTGACAAACGCGGCCACGGACCCGACCGCCGGCCACGGGCTCGGCTCGACGAGGTGGTAGTCGTGCTGCACCTGATGCGCGTCAGCCATCTTGATCTTCTCCGTCTTCCTGCGTGAGCGACGCATGATCCGCGCGCTCGGTTCAGTCTCGAATTACAACCGCCCTGAATTTTCCGGAATCTTACTCTCTGCCACCGGCCCGTCACGCACTGGAAAGAAAGTGTAGGACAGCGTGATGGTATTGAGGCTGGCCTGCGCCGGATCCGTCGCCAGCGCCGGATCGACGTAAAAGACGACCGGCATTTCGCGCGTCTCTCCGGATCCCATGCGTTGCTCGGTGAAGCAGAAGCAATTGATCTTCTGAAAATAGGCACCGATCGTCGGCGGCGTCACGTTGTAAGCTGCCTGCCCCACAGTTTCCCGCGCGGACATGTTGGTGACCGTATAGTTCACGGTCACCACCTCGCCGAGGCGGACCTCGATGGTGTTCTGCTCGGGCGCGAATTTCCACGGCAGGCCAGGCGGAACGTTGGCATCGAAACGCACTGTCATCTTGCGTCCCAATACCTCGCTAGGCGCCGCGGTCGCGATCTGCGTTGTCCCGCCAAATCCCGTCGTGCGGCAGAACCAGGAGTAAAGCGGTACGGCAGCATAGGCGGCGCCGACCATCGCCGCGACGAACACGCCGCATGCGCCGGCAACGACAAGATCGCGACGGGGGGAACGGTTGTTAGTAGGTCGGTTTCCAGTCATGTCGATCACATAGGCCGGGTGAGAACGCCCGAGCCGAGCTTGACGATGGTGACCGCGAAGAACAATACGGCAAGCGCACCGAGCGCTAGGCCGATGGCGATGGAGCGGGCGCGCTGGCGCCGCTTCTGCTCCTTGGTGAGCACGATGCCGGTTTCCTGGCTTGGCTCGTCCATGCTGATGCTCATGCCACAACGCGGCCGATAAGGCCGCCCAATCCGCGATCGATCAACAAGAAGGCGAACAGCAAAAACAGATAGAGGATGGAGAAACCGAACAAATGCTTGCCTGCCTTATGAGCGGGTCCCGAGCAGTCGTTCAGCACTCGCAGCGCCAGCACCAGTATGGCCGCACCGCCAATGGTCGCGACGACGCCATAAACCGCGCCGGCGAAACCGAGGCACCAGGGCGCTACGCCAAGCGGCGCGAGGATGAGCGTATAGAGAAGAATTTGCCACCGCGTCTCGCGCTCTCCGGACACCACCGGCAGCATCGGAATGCCGGCGCGGGCGTATTCGTCGGCGCGATAAAGCGACAGCGCCCAGAAATGTGGTGGCGTCCAGAAGAAGATGATGAGGAAAAGCACCACCGGCTCCAGCGAAATGCCGCCGGTGACGGCGGCCCAGCCGATCATCGGCGGGAAAGCCCCGGCAGCGCCGCCGATGACGATGTTTTGCGGCGTCGAGCGCTTCAACCACATCGTGTAGATGACGACGTAAAAGAAAATAGTGAAGGCCAGGAGCCCGGCCGCAACGAGATTGACCAGCAGGCCGAGCACGATCACCGACCCGGCTGCCAGCGTCAGCCCGAAGCCGAGCGCCTCGCCGGGCAGCATCCGGCCAGCCGGAATGGGCCGATTCGCGGTGCGGCTCATCTTCGCGTCGATGTCGGCGTCGTACCACATGTTGAGCGCGCCCGAAGCGCCGGCACCGACCGCGATACAGAGCAACGCGGTAAAGCCGATCACGGGATTCACATGCGCCGGCGCCAGAACGATGCCGACCAGCGCGGTGAAGATCACGAGCGACATCACCCGCGGCTTCAACAGCGCAATGTAATCGCCGACTTCCGCCGCGCTGAGCGCCGGCACAAGACCGGCATCGGCATCGCGAAGGTCTGAGCTCTCGCTGACCAAAGACATCGGACCGCTTTCCTAAACTTGCGACCGCCCGGCCGCCTTACTTGATGAGCGGCAGGATTCCGAACTGATGGAACGGTGGCGGCGACGGCAGCGTCCATTCGAGCGTTGTGGCGCCAGCGCCCCACGGATTGTTGGCGGCTTTTTCCTTGCGGATGAAAGCCTGGACCATGCCGTAGATGAAGATCAGGATGCCGAACCCGGAAATATATGAGCCGTATGACGAGATCATATTCCAGCCGTGGAATGCGTCCGGATAGTCCACGGTACGGCGCGGCATGCCGGCGAGACCGAGGAAGTGTTGCGGGAAGAATACGATGTTGACGCCGACGAAGGTGAACCAAAAATGCAGCTTGCCGATGGTCTCGCTGTACATGTAGCCGGTTATCTTCGGAAACCAGTAATACCAGCCGGCGAAGATCGCGAAGACCGCGCCGAGCGAGAGCACGTAGTGGAAGTGGGCGATGACGTAATAAGTGTCGTGCAGCACCCGGTCGACGCCGGCATTAGCAAGGACGACCCCGGTAACGCCGCCGACGGTGAATAGGAAGATGAATCCGATCGCCCACAGCATCGGCGTTTTGAACTCGATCGAGCCGCCCCACATGGTCGCGATCCAGGAAAAGATTTTCACTCCCGTGGGCACGGCGATGACCATGGTCGCGGCGATAAAATAAGCCTGCGCCCCCGTTGACATGCCGACCGTATACATGTGGTGGGCCCAGACGACGAAGCCGATGCCACCAATCGCGACCATCGCATAGGCCATGCCGAGATAGCCGAATACCGGCTTGCGCGAAAACGTCGACACGATCTGGCTGATCATGCCGAAGCCCGGCAAAATCAAAATGTAAACTTCCGGATGGCCGAAGAACCAGAACAGATGCTGGAACAACAGTGGATCGCCGCCACCGGGCGCCGCGAAAAACGTGGTGCCGAAGTTGCGGTCGGTCAGCAGCATGGTGATGGCACCGGCGAGCACCGGCATCGCCAGCAACAGCAGGAATACCGTCACCAGGATCGACCATACGAATAGCGGCATCTTGTGTAGGGTCATGCCCGGCGCGCGCATGTTGAAAATGGTCGTGATGAAATTTATGGCGCCGAGAATAGATGAGGCGCCGGCCAGATGCAGCGAAAGGATGGCGAAATCCACCGCCGGCCCGGGGTGGCCGCTGGTCGAAAGCGGCGCGTAGATGGTCCATCCGGCGCCGACGCCGTTGGCGCCCGGCTCACCTTCGACGAAGGCCGATGTCAGCAGCAACGCGAACGATGCCGGCAGCAGCCAGAACGAGATATTGTTCATACGCGGAAACGCCATGTCCGGCGCCCCGATCATCAGCGGCACAATCCAGTTGCCAAAGCCGCCGATCATCGCCGGCATCACCATGAAGAAGATCATGATCAGGCCATGCGCCGTGGCAAAGACGTTATATTCGTGCGGATTCGGAAAGATCTGCAGACCGGGATTCTGCAGTTCCATCCGGATCGCGATCGACATTGCAGCGCCAATTACGCCGGCGACGATGGCGAACACCAGGTACATGGTCCCGATGTCTTTGTGGTTGGTCGAATAGACGAAGCGGCGCCAGCCGGTCGGGTCACCGTGCGCCGCGTGTGCATCATGTCCGCCATGAGCCGTTGTCGTCGTATCCATATTCAGTTCCTTCGACGCTCTTCTGTCGTTCGCTGTCTTATTTGGCCTCAGTCGGCCGCTGTTTCGCCCGCTGCGGCAACATCGGTGAGCCGACCGCTACCTTCGCGCGCGTATTTCTTCTTCGCCTGATCCAGCCAAGCGGCAAATTCGCGGTCGTTGACCACGTGCACTTCAATCGGCATGAAGGCGTGATCCCTGCCGCAGAGCTGCGAGCATTGCCCGTAGTAAATCCCTTCCTTCGTCGCTCTAAACCAAGCCTCGTTGATGCGCCCCGGAATGGCGTCGATCTTGACGCCGAATGACGGCACGGAAAACGAATGGATGACATCGGAAGCGGTGGTGAGAATACGGACATTCTTGTTCACGGGTACGACCATGAAATTATCGACCGCCAACAGGCGCGGCTGATCGCCCTTACGCTCCTTGTCCGAAAGCATCAGCGAGTCGAATTCAAAATCGCCCGCATCCGGGTAGTTGTAGCTCCAATACCACTGCTTGCCGGTGGCTTTTATCGTCACATCGGCCGGGGGAATATCCAACTGCGTGAACAGGAGCCGGAAGGACGGTACCGCGATGACCACGAGGATGAGGACTGGGACGACCGTCCACAGAACCTCGAGCAGCGTATTATGGGTGGTCTTCGAGGGAACCGGATTGGCGCGAGCATTGAAACGCACCATGATGACTACGAGAAGTCCCAGCACGAAGATGGTGATGGCGGTAATGATGTAGAGCAGGAAATTATGGAATGAGACGATTTGGTCCATCACCGGGGAAGCGGATTGTTGCAACCCCATCTCCCAGGGTGAGGGCTGGCCGAGTCCCGCGAGCGCCGCTCCGCCGCCGGCGACAACCATCGTAGCCAAGGCAATCAATCGCTTAAGCACTTGCATCGTCGTAGTCGCTCCTTCAGCGCAAAGCCGGCCGTGAAGGTCCCTGCCGTACCATGCACCGCAAGCCGGTGCGCGGCGCCCGCCTCGGGCTCGGCATCCGCAACGGACGCGGCTCTTCGGCAGGTGTGCAGCGGGACAAGGGGGAATCCCAGCTTCTCAAACCACAATTCCGGCCCAGTCGCAATGCACCTGATCATCTCTGCTATGCGTCAGAACCCGGAGTGTCGGAGGTCCGACATCGGCGTTTGGGTCAGCCCTGCGAGTAGCGTGTTATGCAACCCGTCGGGTGCGTAATATTCAACTTAATGGCATGAATTGCGGTGAACCTATAGTATCGACCGTGTCAATCGGGACGATTCGGTCGCGGCGCGGCTAAACGCGGTCAAGGAACTGGACGATGGATATTTTCAGCCATCAACCACGCAGCGCAGCCAAGCCGGTTATTATCCTTCTTGGATTATCGCTTGCGCTCCTAGTTGGGTTCGCCCCGGCCGCGCATAGCCAGGGCGTTATCCGTTCAGTTCACCAGGACTGGCAGATCCGCTGCGACACGCCACCCGGCGCTCAGAGCGAGCAATGCGCTCTGATGCAAAGCGTTGTGGCGGAGGATCGAGCCAATGTCGGCCTCACGGTGATCGTCCTCAAGACAGCCGACCAGAAAAGCCGGGTGCTGCGGGTAATCGCCCCCCTCGGCGTGCTGCTGCCAGCGGGCCTCGGACTGGTGATCGACAAAGCCGATGTGGGACACACCGGTTTCGTCCGCTGTCTTCCGCGCGGATGTTTTGCCGAGGTGGTCATGGACGATACTTTGATGCAGCAATTGCGCACGGGCCAGAGCGCCACTTTCATCATTTTCCAGACGCCCGAAGAAGGCATTGGATTCCCGCTGAGCCTCAAGGGCTTCGGAGAGGGCTTCGACAAGCTGCCGTGACTATGAGCCGACCTGAATATCGGTCCGGCCCCTCGCGGAGAGCGCAGTCAGAGCTTATCTTCGGCTCAATGGGCCAATTTGGATTCACGTTATGACCGTCACCTCGACCACTTCCCTCCTCGACCGCGCCGGGCTCGACGCTATGCAGGTCCGCCGCCATCTCGCCCGCGGCCTGGAAGGCGCCGATGACGGCGAGCTTTTCCTCGAATACCGCCAATCCGAGATGCTGGTTTTTGACAACGGCCGGCTGAAGCAGGCGACTTACGACACCGCTCAAGGTTTTGGTCTGCGCGCCGTCAAGGATGAGGCGGTCGGCTATGCGCACGCTTCCGATATGTCGGAGCAGGCGATCGAGCGCGCCGCCGAGGCGGTACGCGCGGTCAAAAGCGGCCATTCCGGCAGCTACGCGGAGGCGCCGGGCCGCAGCAATATCCGGCTCTATTCCGACGACAATCCTTTGGCGGGGCCAAGCTTCGAAGCCAAGGTCAAGCTGCTGGAAGCCATCGATGCCAATGCCCGGCAGAAAGACCCGCGCGTGCGGCAGGTGTCGGTCAGCCTGGGGGCCACTTGGCAAGTCGTCGAGATCCTGCGCGCCGACGGAGAAATCTACCGCGACGTGCGGCCGCTGGTCCGGCTCAGCGTGTCGGTGGTTGCCGGCGAAGGTGATCGCCAGGAATCCGGCGGTTTTGGCTATGGCGGCCGGGAAGGCTATTCACGCTTCATCGAGCCAGCGGCGTGGCAGAAAGCAGTGGACGAGGCCGTGCGCCAAGCCGTGGTCAATCTCGATGCGGTGCCCGCTCCTGCCGGCGAGATGGATGTCGTGCTCGGCCCCGGCTGGCCGGGCGTTATGCTCCACGAGGCGGTGGGCCATGGCCTCGAAGGCGACTTCAATCGCAAGAAGACCTCCGCCTTCGCCGGCTTGATGGGTCAACGTGTCGCGGCCAAAGGCGTCACCGTGGTCGACGACGGCACCATGGCGAGCCGTCGCGGCTCGCTTTCCATCGATGACGAAGGCACGCCGACCAATCGTACCGTTCTTATCGATGACGGGATTCTGGTTGGCTATATCCAGGACCGGCAAAACGCCCGGCTGATGAATATGCGTCCCACCGGCAACGGCCGGCGGGAAAGTTATGGCCATGTGCCGATGCCGCGTATGACCAACACTTACATGCTTGCCGGCAGCCATGACCCAGCTGAAATCATTGCCTCTGTGAAGAACGGAATTTATGCCGTTAATTTCGGCGGTGGACAGGTGGACATCACTTCCGGCAAATACGTCTTCCAATGCACCGAGGCCTACCGCATCGAGAATGGTAAAGTCGGCGCGCCGCTCAAGGGCGCGATGCTGATCGGCAACGGCCCGACCGATCTCAATCGCATCAGCATGGTCGGCAATGACATGCAGCTCGATACCGGCATCGGTACCTGCGGGAAGAACGGCCAGGGTGTGCCCGTGGGCGTCGGGCAACCGACACTACGTATGGATCGGATTACTGTCGGTGGAACGGGCTAACAAGGAGCGCGAAACGTGATGTCGCCATCAGCATTGCTACGACGATGGGCTAGGACTGTTCTGGAGCTAGTCTGCTTCCTGATTATTCTTACCGCGGCGAAGAGCGCAATAGCCGAGCCCTATTACGTTTCGTCCGGTTCCATGGAGCCCACTTTGCTCATCGGCGACGAAATGTTGGCGATGAAATATCCCTACGGCTATGGTTCCGCATCGCTGCCGGCGCCCATTGTCGTGCCGAATACCGAACGAATTTTTGCCGCGCTGCCGAGTCGCGGCGACGTGGTGGTATTCCGATGGCCCGGCGATCGTTCGCAAATCTGGGTGAAACGCGTCATCGGTTTGCCCGGAGATCGCATTGCAATGCGGGCGGGACGATTGTGGATCAATGGAACACCTGTCGCCGTTCGTCCGGACGGTACCGGCAAAACGGAAGGTGAAGACGGTTCTGTCGTGCGGGCCGCCCGCTTCATCGAAACCCTGCCCGGCGGCCGCGAACACCCGATCTTCAAACTTACGACGAACGGCCCTTACGACAATATTGCCGAGGTGACTGTTCCGGCGGGTCAGCTCTTCGTCATGGGAGATAACCGCGACAATTCGGCGGACAGCCGCGTCCCGGTCAGTTCAGGCGGCGTCGGAATACTGGATGTTCAAAACCTGGTTGGACGGGCGGATGTGCTCGTGGCGTCCTGGGATTTCGGCTTCAAACGTCAGCCGGTATGGACTTGGCCATCCGGCTTGCGGCTTTCGCGCTTCTTTACTGCCGTCAACTAACGCACCACGCCGGAGATACAGCAGGGCTTGCGCCGCGGCGGTTTAACCGTTTCCTTGAGATAGCAGCGGCCTGCCGCTCCTTGATACCCTGGCCGCACATAGGTCCAGGATCGGCACTTGCCCTCGGCTTGGCATGCCGACGCGCAGGGTTCGCCTTTGGCGTCCGCAGGCACTTCGAAGTTGCGATAATCCCCGCCCAAGCGGTCGATGGAGAATTCGGCGGCGCCGGTTCGCGGCTCCACCACCCCGGCGCCACGAACGCCTGAGACGCAGCAAGTATTGTCTACGCGCGCGGGCACCTGACTTTTGAGCCAGCACATCGCGCTCTCACCTGCGGTCCGCGGATAGGAAAAGCTCCAGGCGCGGCAACGCGCCTCGCGGTCGCACCGCGCCGAGCAAGCGGCCGGATCGCCGGACCGCAGCTGGAAGCGGGTATAATCCCCGCCCGGCCGGTCGAAGCCGGTCTGTGCAATCGCCGGTCCACGCGGGAGCGCCAAAACGGCGATAACCGAAAGAAGGATTCCGATCAGAAGAGATCGCAGCATCTGATTCCGGCCTTTCAAGTCGCCCTGCGGAGATACGATAGAGAAGGATGGCGTTGGAGGCGAGAGTCCCTTGGCGGAACTGTTCAGGTCCGTTCATTCCGCAATAACAACTAGATCGCGGCGCGTTTGTTTAGCGCACCCGAACAGGGCGCGCCAGACGTCATCGGCGTGCGCGATCCGCGGATCAATACGCATATTCGCTGAATACCGGCTCGACCGAGCGGTTCCAGGGCCCTTGGAATTTTTCCAGCAGTTCTTCAGCGGGCGTGATACCGCGCTCGACGGACTCCTCGAGGGGCGCGAGATATTGCGTCTCGTCGCGGCCAGCCATGTCCTGCCGGTCGCGACGCGACAGCCCTTTGCGCGCAAGAGCAAGAGTTGTCTTGGCAAGATCGAGAACCGTGGCCGATCTGATTTTCGCGTTGAACCCGAGTCTCGGCACGTCGTCACGCAATTTCTGCCGTTCCTCGGCGGTCCAAACCTTCACCAAATCCCAGGCCGCCTCCAGGCAGTCGTCGTCATAAAGCAGACCCGCCCAATAGGCGGGTAAAGCGGGGAGACGGGACGCCGGTCCGCTGTCGGAACCCCGCATCTCCAGATAACGCTTGAGCCGCACTTCAGGGAAAATCGTGGAAAGATGATTGGCCCAATCGGAAATGGTGGCGCGCTCCCCCGGCAGCGCGGCGATCTTGCCGGCCATCAAATCGCTGAAGGATAAACCGGACACATCGATATAGCGGTCGCCGCGTTTGACGAAATACATCGGCACATCGAGCGCGTAATCGACCCATCGCTCGAATCCCATCCCCGGCTCAAATGCCCATGGCAACATTCCGGAACGAGCGGGATCAGTATCGCGCCAGATTTCGGAACGAAAGGAGAGGAAGCCGTTGGGTTTCCCTTCGGTGAACGGCGAATTCGCGAACAGCGCGGTGGCGACGGGTTGCAACGCCAGCGACACGCGCAGTTTCTTTATCATGTCGGCTTCGGAGCAGAAGTCGAGATTGGTCTGCACCGTGCAGGTCCGGTACATCATGTCGAGGCCAAGCCGACCAACTTTCGGCATATAGGAGGTCATGATGCGGTATCGGCCCTTGGGCATCATCGGAATTTCGGCGCGCGTCCATTTCGGCGTCATGCCGATACCAAGGAATCCGATGCCGAGCGGCGCCGCTACCTCGCGCACCTGCGCCAGATGCGCCTGCAACTCGCGGCACATCTGATGTACGGTTTCGACTGGCGCGCCGGACAGCTCGAATTGGCCGCCGGGCTCAAGGGATATCGCACCGCCGCCGGTGACATCGAGCAGGCCGATGATGTTGCCATCTTCGGTAATCGGCTCCCAGCCGAGCAGCATCTGCATTCCATTTAGCAATGACCGGATGCTACGGCGGCCGTCGTAGGGAATGGGTGCGTATTCATCAGTAGTGAAGGCGAATTTCTCGTGTTCGGTGCCGATGCGGAATTGCGACTTCGGCCTGACGCCGGCGGCAAGCCAAGCGACGAGCTCGTCCCGCGTCTCGATCGGCCTCATATCGATTTGGTCGCGCGCCATGCGGAATTCCGTCGCCAAAAGGCGGCGACCTTAACCACGGCCTCGGCGAAAGGGCAATGATGCCCATTTTATCGGATTTACGCCGGCGCGAAACAGGCATCGGGTCGTCGCATCCTATTAAAAGATATAGCCGATATGGTATATCGGCCGGGAAGGATTTTGACAGATGCGCGCTGACGCGCAGTTGAGGCCGCTCGCCGGGACGGAGGACCATCATGAATTGGACCTTGGCCGCGCCCGCCATCTCGGCGGCATTCCTCAGTTCTCTTGTTGAAGCAGTTGAGGCGCTCACGATCGTGCTCGCGGTCGCCACCGTTCGCGGCTGGAAGCCGGCGGGCCTCGGTGCCCTCGCGGGTCTTGTGCTTCTTGCGCTCATCGTGCTGCTGCTCGGCCCGCTACTGGACCGCATTCCGCTTTATGTATTGCAGCTTGTAATCGGCATCCTGCTGCTGCTGTTCGGAATGCGCTGGCTGCGAAAAGCGATCTTGCGCGCCGCGGGCGTGATCCCCCTGCACGACGAAACCACAGCCTTCGAACATGAGACGGCGGAATTGCGCGATCAGGCGCGCCGCCAGGAAGCGCGGCTCGACTGGCTGGCCGGGTTGGCCAGCTTCAAGGCCGTGGTCCTCGAAGGACTTGAAGTGGTGTTCATCGTCATCGCGGTCGGCGCGGGACGCGGCCTGTTGCTCCCTGCAAGCCTGGGCGCGCTCGCCGCGTGCCTGTTGGTGATCGCCATTGGCTTCGCCGTGCATCGTCCGCTGGCGCGGGTGCCGGAAAATACCCTCAAGTTTGCCGTCGGCGTCATGTTGTCGGCGTTCGGAATATTTTGGACCGGGGAAGGTCTTGGCGTTTCTTGGCCAGGCGCCGATCTTGCGATCCTCGGCTTCGCGGCGCTGTTCCTGCTGGCCGCACTGGCGGCGGTAGCCCTGTCACGCCGCCGCCCTATCGGAGCCCTGTCATGAGGATGCTGGTGGGTTTATTGCGCGAGCTAGCCGGCTTGTTTGTTGATGACGGCGCGCTGGCACTGGCGATCTTGGGCATCGTCGCGCTGGCCGCGATTTTTGTCGCGCTGATGCCCGGGGCTTCTCTTCTTGCAGGCGCGGTACTTTTGTTTGGCTGCCTGGGCGTACTTCTGCTCAACACGACGCGGGCGGCCTCTCGCTAACCGCCGCGCAGCTTGCGCTGCACCCGTTCGTCGAAGCGCGCGACATTGACGACCACCCGCGTGTGCGATCCGTCCCCTACGCGCTCTTTATCGTCAAAGGCCTCGACGCGAAATTCCAGGTTGCGGCCATCGACCTTCGTCAGTTCCGCGGTAGCGCGCAGCCGCATCCCAACCGGCGTCGCCGCGTAGTGGCCAACCTCGAGCCGCGTTCCGAGGCTCTGACATCCCGGCGGCAATAGCCGCTCCACCGCGTTGAGCGCCGCCGCCTCCATCAAATTGATCATCACCGGCGTGGCGAGCACATGCACGCGGCCGCTGCCGATACGTGGCGCGGTGTCCTCGTCCTGCACGACGATTTCCGCCGAGCCGGTAAGGCCAATCTTGAGGTTTGACAGGTCCACAGCTCAGGCCGCCTGACGCCGTGTTGGAGGAAAGCGCCGGTAAAAGGTTTCGCCTTTCCCGGCCATGTCGATGAGCAGCTTCGGCGGCGCAAAACGTGGGCCGCAGTTCTTTTCCAATGAGTGGCACAGCTCGACAAAATGTTTAGTCCCTAGCATGTCGATCCACGACAGCGTGCCGCCGGTGAATGGCGCAAAGCCCCAGCCAAGAATGGAGCCGACATCGGCCTCGCGAACGTCCGTAATGACCTTTTCTTCGACACAACGCGCGGCCTCCAGCGCCTGAATGACCAGGAAGCGGTGCTTCAACTCCTGAATATCGATGGTGTCGGCATCGAGCTTGGTGGCTTGCAGCTCGGCAAGGCCCGGCCATAGCCGCTTCGGCCCGCTCTGCGGGTAGTCATAGAAACCCTTGCCGTTCTTGCGCCCATAGCGGCCTTGCTTCTCCACTAACTCGGCGAGCAGCGCCTTCTGCTTCGGGTCGACGGCACCGGCGCCGAGATCGGCCTCCGTCGCCTTGAGGATTTTCCAGCCGAGGTCGAGCGCCACTTCGTCATTGAGCGCAAGCGGGCCGACCGGCATTCCCGCCATTCGCGCCACGTTCTCGATCATCGCCGCCGGCACGCCTTCGGTCAGCATCAGATGCCCTTCGCGCAGGTAATTCATCACGCAGCGATTAGCGTAGAAGCCGCGTGTGTCATTGACGACGATCGGCGTCTTGCGAATCGCGCGCACGTAATCAAGTGCCGTCGCCAGCGCCGTGTCACCGGTATTCTTCCCGAGGATGATCTCGACCAGCATCATCCGTTCCACCGGCGAGAAAAAATGGATGCCGATGAAGCGCGCAGGATCTTTAAGCTCGCCTGCGAGCGACGTGATCGGCAACGTGGAAGTATTGGACGCAAAGATAATATTATCGCCGATCACCGCCTGCGCCTTGGCGATGGCTTCGGCCTTGACCTTGCGATCCTCGAACACCGCTTCGATGACGAGATCGCAGGAAGCAAGCGCGGCATAATCGGCGACCGGTGTGATGCGCGCCAGCAGCGCCTCGCGATCCGCCGCCCTGGCGCGCCCTTTATTTACCTGGTCGCTCATCAGCTTGTGCGAATGCGCCTTGCCCTTCTCGGCGGATTCCTGGTCGCGGTCGAGCAGGACAACCTCAAGGCCAGCCAGCGCGGTGACGTAGGCGATGCCAGCGCCCATGAAGCCGGCGCCAATGATGCCAATTTTCGCAAGCTTCGATGGCGCGACACCGGCCGGCCGCCGCGCGCCTTTGTTCAACTCCTGCATGGAGACGAACAACGAGCGGATCATCGCCGCGGCTTCCGGAGAACGCAGGATTTTCGCAAACCAGCGGGATTCGACGCGCAACGCCAAGTCCATGGGAAGCTGCAGACCTTCATAGACGACTTGGAGGATCGCGCGGGCGGCCGGATAATTGTCGTAAGTCTCGCGCCGATAGATCGCATTCGCCGGCGGTAAGGTCATCATGCCCGCTTTGGAATAGACCGGCCCGCCCGGCAGCTTGAAACCTTGCACATCCCAGGGCGCGACACCTTTGCCACCGGCTTTGATCCATTCCTTGGCTGTCGTGATCAGTTCCGCAGGCGGGACAATGGCGTCTATCAGTTTCATTGCCTTGGCGCGATCGAGCCGCAGCTGCTCTCCCTTGAGCAAAAACTGCAGAGCATCTCCCGCCGGCATCATGCGCGCGACACGCTGGGTGCCGCCGCCGCCGGGAAATAGCCCGACCTTGATTTCCGGCAGTCCGACGCGTGTTTTCGCGTTGTCGGAGGCGACGCGGTAATGGCAGGCAAGGCATAACTCCAGTGCGCCGCCCAATGCCGTGCCGTTGATGGCCGCGACCCACGGCTTGCCGCAGGTCTCCAGCCTTCGGAAGAGCTGCGACAACTTGCGGCTCTCGGTGAATAATGTCGCATTGGCGGCCTCTTCGCCCTGCGACCGCACCATATCGGAGAAGGTGACGCTGAGCGCTTCCAGCATCGTCAGATCAGCTCCGGCAGAGAAGGCTTCCTTCGCCGAGGTGACGACGGCGCCCTTGATGGCAGCGTCGGCCGCGACCTTATCGACAACAGCCCCGAGTTCTTCGATGACTTTGACATCGAATACATTCATGGAGCGCCCGGGAGCGTCCCAGATCACCAGCGCGATGCCATCGGCATCGACGTCGATCTTGAAGTTGGTAAAGGTCATGACTTGCTCCATCCGGCCGATTTCCTAGTCAGGGTATGGCTCGCCGGATTTGCGCGTGAAGGAGAATGTCTTGCCGTCGTATTGATAGGCGAGATCGTCGTCAGGATAATGCGCGCGCTCATGCGGTGCGCGCGTGCCGACAACAAGAAATACCGCATCGCGGCCGGAGTGGTTGACGAGGTGATGGCCGTTGGCGACCCCGGCCTTGAAACCGGCCGCTTCGCCCGCACGCAAGGTTGTAGCGCCGTCATCCTCAATCAACGTGAGCTCGCCTTCGAGTACATAAACGAATTCGTCTTCCTGTTCGTGCCAGTGCCGCAGCGCCGAGGCGGCGCCGGGTTTCAGCCGCGTGAGATTGACGCCGAATTGCGTCAAGCCGACCGGGTTGCCGAGGGATTGCTTCTCGCGGCCCTCGACCGGCGGGCAAAATAGTTTCGGATATTTGCCAGCGCCTTTTTGTATCGGAATTTTGGCGATATCGATCTTCGGCATCGATCACACTCTCTCAATGATGGTAGCGGTGCCCATCCCAGCGCCGATACACAACGTCACCAACGCTGTATCGAGATTGCGCCGCTCCAACTCGTCGAGAGCAATGCCGAGGATCATGGCGCCGGTGGCGCCGAGCGGATGACCCATGGCAATAGCGCCGCCGTTGACGTTGAGCTTGGATTGATCGAGGTCGAAAGCCTGCATGAAGCGCAACACCACGGCGGCAAAGGCCTCGTTGACCTCAATCAGATCGATATCGTTTAGCGTCATGCCCGCGCGCTTGAGAACTTTCCTCGTCACATCGATCGGCCCAGTCAGCATCATCGCCGGCTCTGAGCCAACATTGGCGAAGGCCTTGATCCGCGCGCGTGGCTTCAGCCCCGCTTTCGCGCCGGCTTCCTTGCTGCCGACGAGCACGGCCGCCGCCCCGTCGACGATGCCGGAGGAATTGCCGGCGTGATGCACGTGATTGACGAATTCGATTTCCGGATGCGACTGGACCGCCACGGCATCGAAGCCGCCAAGCTCGCCCATCTGCACGAAGGAGGGCTGTAGCTGCGCCAGCGACTGCATCGTCGTGGTGGGACGCATATGCTCGTCCCGCGCCAGGATGGTGAGGCCGTTGACGTCCTTGACCGGCATCACCGAGCGCTTGAAGCGGCCCTCGTCCCAAGCCGTCGCCGTGCGCTTTTGACTCTCGACCGCATAGGCGTCGACCTCCGCGCGCGAGAAGCCGTATTTGGTGGCGATCAAGTCGGCGGAAATGCCTTGCGGCATGAAATAGGATTTCAGCGCGATGGAAGGATCGACCGGCCAAGCGCCGCCGGACGCGCCGATGCCGACGCGGCTCATCGACTCGACACCGCCGCCGACCGCCATGTCGTGCTGGCCGGACATAACCTCAGCCGCGGCAAAATTCACCGCGTCAAGGCCGGAAGCGCAGAAGCGGTTGATCTGCACGCCGGGCACGCCGTTGCCGTAATCGGCGCAGATCGCCGCTGCGCGCGCGATATCGCCGCCGGCCTCGCCGACGGGATCGACGCAACCGAGGATCACGTCGTCCACCAGCGTGGGATCAAGTTCGTTGCGCGTGCGGATCGCACTCAGCACCTGGGTCGCGAGATTGAGCGCCGTCACCTCATGCAGCGAGCCGTCGGGCTTGCCCCGTCCCCGCGGCGTGCGCACGTGATCGTAGATGAAGGCGTCGGCCATCTCGTTCTCCTCACCACGAAGTATTATTTTCTCGCGGCAAACTTCCTAGCTCCAAGCCATGAGCCAAGGTCAAGGTAGCCATTCCGCAATGTCCCTGCCAGTGGGAGCGAGGCGATCTCGATGCTTGCTTATCTTTGGATATGTCGGGAATGCCGTCAAAACGCCTCGGCAGGCAATTCCATCGTGGTGCCTGCTCCGGTTTCGATCCGGGTAAGATGCGTTGCAGTTTCCGGCAGCATGCGTTCCACGAAAAACCGACCCGTCACCAGCTTGGCGCTGAGGCGCGGGTCGGCGCCAACGGCCAGTCTTTCCCGCGCCGCCTCAACAATGCGGCACCACATATAGCCAAGCGCCACCAGACCAAAGAGATGCATGTAATCCGTCGCCCCTGCCCCGCCATTGTCCGGCTTAGCGAGCGCGTTCTGCACAAACCACATGGTCGCCTGCTGCAAATGTCCGAGCGATTGGCCGAGCGGTCGCAGATAGGGATTCATCGCGTCGTCGCCGGCGCGTTCTTTTAAGTAGCCCTGCACCTCGTTGAGGAAGGCCATGATGGCGCGGCCTCCATCCTTGCCGAGCTTACGGCCAACGAGGTCGAGCGCCTGGATGCCGTTGGCACCCTCGTAGAGCATGGCGATACGCGCGTCACGCACGAATTGCTCCATGCCGTGTTCGGCAATGTAGCCATGCCCGCCGAATATCTGCTGTGCCAGCACGGTATTGGCAAAACCCTGATCGGTGAGCACGCCTTTGATCACAGGCGTGAGCAAGCCCATATGATCGTCGGCCGCTTGGCGCTCTTTCTCGTCGCCGGAGCGATGCGCGATGTCGCTTTTAAGTGCCGTCCAGATCATTAAAGCGCGCGCGGCTTCATTGAACGCCTTGATGGTCAGCAATGTGCGCCGCACATCGGGATGAACGATGATCGGGTCGGCAGGTTTGTCGGGAAATTTCGCGCCTGTGAGCGCGCGGCCTTGGAGCCGTTCCTTCGCATAGGCCGCTGCATTCTGATAGGCGACTTCCGACAGAGCGAGTCCCTGCACGCCGACACCCAGTCGCGCCTCATTCATCATCGTGAACATCGCGTGGAGGCCGCGGTTCTCCTCGCCGAGAAGCCAGCCGGTGGCGCCATCGTAGTTCATGACGCAGGTGGAATTGCCGTGAATACCCATCTTGTGCTCGATCGAGCCGCAAGAGACAGCGTTGCGGGCGCCGAGCGAACCGTCGGGATTAGGCAGCATCTTCGGAGCGACGAAGAGCGACAGCCCTTTGGTGCCTTCAGGCGCTCCCTCGATGCGGGCCAGCACAAGATGCACGACATTCTCGGCCAGGTCATGTTCGCCGGCGGATATAAAAATCTTGGTGCCGCTGATCTTGTAGCTGCCGTCGGCTTGCGGCACCGCCTTGGTGCGCAACAGCCCGAGGTCCGTGCCGCAATGTGGCTCAGTAAGGTTCATCGTGCCGGTCCAGCTTCCGGCGATCATCTTGGGCAGAAAAGCGGTTTTTTGCTCCGGCGATCCATAGGCATAGAGCGCGGCAATCGCACCCTGGGTAAGGCTGGGATAGATCGCGAAGGCCATGTTGGCGCCGCACATGAACTCGTTGACGACGTTCGTCAGTATCGCCGGAAGACCTTGGCCGCCATATTCGGTTGGCGCTGAAATTCCGACCCAGCCGCCATCGACGATTTGCTTGTAGGCTTCTTTAAATCCCTTCGGCGTTGTGACGCTGCCATCATCATGACGTGTGCAGCCTTCCACATCGCCGACCCGGTTTAGCGGCAGCAACACCTCTTCGCAGAATTTCCCCGCCTCTGCCAAAATGGCCTCGATCACATCGGGCGAAGCGTCGGCGAAGCCGGGCAAATTGTTGTGACGCTCAATGTGGAAGACGTCATTCAACAGAAACAATACGTCGTCCGCAGGAGCCTTGTAGATCGGCATGATCTTTTCCGCGGCTTTCAGAGCGAAGGCGGGGCCGGCCGGCGATGCAGGCGGGCATGGCAACGAATCAGGCGGTCAGATTAGGTGAATGTCAGGCGGGGATATGAAAGCAGCGCACGGCGGCGCGGTCAACGATCAGTGAGCCGATCGCCACATAGTCGGATTAGTGATCACCGCGTCCGGGGCTGTCCTAGGCAAAGTAGCAATATAGAGTTCGGAATATTTCTGCCGCAATTCTACTAGCGCCGTCTCAATGTCGCGCTTTTGCCGCTCCAGCATGTTGATCTGCTCAACGCACGTCTCGCGGCTGAGATGAAATGACGGACAGTCCTCCCCCTGCGCAACAAGCATTCGTCCGATCTCGGCGACCGTAAAACCGAGTTTTCTGCCATTGCGGATCAGCGCAAGCCGGGCGCGGTCGGACTGCTGATAGATACGCAGATGACCGTCATGGCGGGGCGAAATTAGGCCCCGATTTTCATAGAAGCGCAGGGCGCGCAGGGTAAAGCCGAATTCCGCCGACATTTCGCCTATGCTGAAAGTGTCTGCGTTTGCATCCGCCGAAACGATGATTCGATCATCGTCGGTCCGACCGGGGCAACCGGGTCCGCCGTTATGACTGCTTCTGCCGATCGTCTTCGTCACCATGGCTTGGCGAACCCCGCAAGAGCCCACCTGCGGTCTACGCTCTTGGGAAACACAACTGATAGTTAGTAACATTACCTATCTCGCAAGCAAGGGCCGATACCTTCGATCTCACAGCAATTCAGCCCAAAGAGCTGCCGTCTTAACCGCTTGTTTACCCTAAAACAGGAAAACTCGGTCCTGAGGATCGGACCGCGCATCTTGTTCATTTCCCGCCGATAAAGCGCCGGTTCACATGAGCCGCTCGGCTCCTGCTCCTCGCCGTTGCAACTGGGCGTGAGCATGAAAATCGGCGTCCCTTGGAAGGTCAAAGGCATCCGCCCTGATGCGCGCGAGACGGCGCGGGAAGCCGCGCGCCGCGCCGGGATGTCCTTGGGCGAATGGCTCAATTCGGTGATCATCGATTCGGCCGTCGAGGAAGGCGTAAGGGTGCGGGGGCGGGGGGAGGTCGAGGATGAGGATTCAGATGACCAAGACCTGACCCTCGTTCATGAACGCTTGGACGAGCTGACGCGTCACCTGCAACGGGTCACGGCGCCCGTTGCTCCTAAACCTCAGCCACCGCGCGATAATTTTGATCCGGACCGGCAGCACTTGGCGGACGCCATTGCCCGCTTGGACCGCCGGGTCGAGCAGTTGGTCAACCGGCCGGCTCCCTACCCTATCAGCCAGGCTCCAGCCCCCTACCAAGCTCCGGCTCGAAGCCATATCAGCCAGGCGCCGGCTGTGTACAATATTGCGCCTCAAGCCCCGCATTATTGGGCTCCGACCCCACCCAGCTATCAGGCTCCGGCCCCCGTCAAAGTCAGCCAACCGGCTCCCGACCCTATCGTCCCGGCTCCAGCGCGCGTCTATCAGGCCCCGGTTGCGGATAATGGTGTCGACCGCCGTCCCAGCCCGTCCATGCATTGGCCGTCGGCGATAGAGCAGGCGCTCGCCGAAATCACCGCCCGGCAGCAAGCGCTTGAGGCCGACCCCGAAGCGCTCGCGCCCTGGCCGCTCCCGCTTGACATACCCGAGCCGCCGACCGCCGCGGTCCCATCGCCGGCCCCGCCTCTGCCGGTTTATCCGGACGCGCCGCCGATCATGGCCGAGCCGCCGCCGCCGGTCATGACCGAGCCGCCGATTACTGTTGCCCCACCGGCGCCGCCGCCGCCTCCGGCGCAGAATCTTTCAGGTCTGGAGCAACAACTCCGGCAGATCACCACCCAGATCGAAGCCCTGCGCCAGCCCAGCGGCCTGGAAGAAGGCATCGCCGCACTGCGCGGCCAGTTGAACGAGATCGCCCGCACGCTGACCGAGGCGATGCCGCGGCGCGCCATCGAGGCCATTGAAACCGAGGTCCGGACGCTGGCCGGTCGCCTGGACAGCACCAGAAGCGCGGGCGTCGATGGGCCAGCACTATCGGCCGTCGAACGCGGGCTTGTGGAAGTACGCGATGCGCTGCGGGTTTTGACCCCGGCTGAAAACCTGGTCGGTTTTCACGAGGCGGTCAGAGGCCTGTCGCAAAAGGTCGACCTTCTTGCCTCCACCAGCCAGGACCCGGCGGCATTCCAGCAACTGGAAGCCGCGATCTCCACGTTGCGCGGCATCCTTTCCCATGTGGCCTCGAATGAAGCCCTGGTGCAGCTTGCCGGCGAAGTACGCGAGCTTTCCGCGAAGATCGATCAGGTAGCGAGTTCTGCGAACGGTGACGCGCTCACGGCGCTGGAAAAAAGGATCGGCCACATTGCCGACGCGCTGGAAAAGCGCTCGCAAAATGGCGGAATGGTGCCGCCGCAACTCGAAGCCGTGATCAAGGGACTAAGCGACAAGATCGAACGCATTCAATCGTCCCGCGGCGATGATGCATCCCTCGGCAATCTCGAGGACCGGATTGTGAAGCTGGTCGAGAAGCTCGACGCTTCCGGCGCCCGCTTCAGCCAGCTTGAAGCAATTGAAAAAGGTCTCGCCGACCTGCTGGCGCAGACGGAAACTCAACGGGCAGGCGGCGGTGCCGCTACGGCCAACCCGCAACCCGCAGTAAATGTCGATGCGCTCCAGCGCGACATCGCGCGGACGCAGAATTCACTCGAATCCGTCCATGGCACGCTTGGACAGGTCGTCGACCGGCTTGCCATGATCGAAACCGGCATACGCAGCGCCTCGGCGCCGCGTCCCGCAGTGCCGCAGGCCACGCCGACGTCGCAGAGCGCGTCGCCGCCGCCGACAGCGTCCTTACCGCAAGCACCGCAATTGCCCCAGGGGGCGTCCTCCCCGCAGGCAGGATTGCCGCCGACAGCGACTTCTCCCCAGACAGCGGCGTTGCCGTTGTCTGCCATGCGTTTTCCAACGCCGCCCGCGGCGTCACCACCACCCAATGCGCCGGATCGTGCCACCGCCGCAGCCGCGGCTGCCGCCGCGATGGCGCGCGCCAATCCGCAAGCAGCGCGACGGCCGATTGATCCCAACCTGCCGCCCGACCAGCCACTTGAGCCTAATTCCGGTGGCAATCGCGCGCGTAAGGTGGCGTCACCGGCGGATCGGATTGCCGCTTCCGAAGCTGACCTCGGCCGGGCCAAACCTCCGGTCATCGCCGACCCAGGCGGAAAGTCGAATTTCATCGCCGCGGCGCGCCGGGCGGCCCAAGCCGCCGCCGCCGAGCCGTCGGCCAGCGACCTGCGGGCTGTCGCCGACGATCAGAATGAGAATACAGAGCCGGCCCGCAAAACAATTGCGCATCGCGTCCGCTCGCTCTTTGTGGGAGCGAGCGTGATCTTGATCGCGGCGGGAGTCTGGCGCTTCGCGCCCAGCCTGACGGATTCAACGGATTCGCCTAAACCGCCGTCGATTGCGCGGGCGCAGACCAAGCCTGCCCCGGCCAGTCCGAAAGCCACGGATATCGCCGCTCTTGCTACTCCGCAAATCGGTCCCGCCGTGGCTCCGAAAGTGCCGGCTGCCGCGCGTCCCGCTTCAGAGATCACGGGCTCCGTGCAATCGGGTTCGCCCTCGTGGATGCAGCAGCAAGCGCCGTCGATGCCTGCCATTGCCGCAACCCGTCCGGTCGGCGCCGATAAGCTGCCTGCCTCCATCGGTGCGCCGTTGCGAACGGCAGCGGCCGGGGGTAACGCCGCCGCCCAATATGAAATCGGTATGCGCTATGCCGAAGGGCGCGGCGTTTCCGCGAGCTTCCAGGAGGCGGCACGCTGGCTTGAGTACGCTGCCAAACAAGGTCTCCCTCCGGCGCAGTTCCGGCTCGGCGGACTCTATGAAAAAGGGACCGGCGTGAAGAAGGACCTCGATATGGCGCGCCAGCTCTACCGGGCGGCCGCAGATAGAGGCCACGCCAAGGCCATGCACAATCTCGCAGTGCTCTACGCGGAAGGAGCTGCCACCAAACCGGATTACCGCAGCGCGGCGCAATGGTTCCGCAAGGCTTCCGATTACGGCATTTCCGATAGCCAATATAATCTCGCCATCCTTTACGCGCGTGGGATCGGCACGGAGCAGAATCTCACGGAATCCTATAAGTGGTTCGCGCTTGCCGCCGCACAGGGCGATCAAGAAGCGACGAAGAAACGCGACGAGGTCGGCGGCCGTCTCGATCCGGCGTCGCTAGCGGCAGCGCGGCTGGCGGTACAAGCCTTCACGGCACAGCCGCAGCCCGAGGAAGCGATCGCCGTGGCGTCACCTCCCGGAGGTTGGGACGGGGCGGCGGCTTCCACACCGGCGCCTAAACCAAAGACCCGCGCCGCCAGCGCCGATAAAGTCGGCGGGATGTGAGCGGGGCCGTCATGCTGACGGCTTACGGTACAGCGAGACTCGGCGTACAAATCCACCGTACCGGCTTCGCGGGTCCATGAGGGTTAGACCTCTCACGCGCACGCGAGAACGGGATCGATTCATCCTTCTCGCTCGCTCGTAGACAATCGCGCGGCGTTCGCGAGAGGCTCTGGTTTCAGCCTTGAACCGCGGATTTGTCCGTGCAGATCTATCTTCCGATCGCCGACCTGCCCGTGAACATGTTCCTCATCCTGGCGATGGGGCTCGCGGTCGGATTCATCTCCGGCATGTTCGGTATCGGCGGCGGCTTCCTGATGACACCGCTGCTGATCTTTATCGGCATCCCGCCGGCCGTCGCGGTGGCCAGCGTGGCGAGCCATATCGCCGCATCCTCGTGTTCCGGCGCCATCGCTTATTGGCGCCGCAACGCGATCGATCCGGCGCTGGCGCTGATGCTGCTCGCGGGAGGCGTTCTCGGCACCGCTGTCGGCGTGTGGCTTTTCACCATGCTGCGCGCGGTCGATCAACTCGATCTGATCATCGGCCTGTCCTACGTTACCTTGCTCGGTATCGTCGGCGGCTTGATGGTGTGGGAAAGCGTGCGCGCGATCCTGCGCACGCGGGCGGGCAAGCCTGTGGTGCTGCGCCGACCCGGCAGCCATGTCTGGTTCCATGGCTTGCCGTTTAAGCTGCGGTTCAAACGTTCGAAGATCTATGTCTCGGCCATCCCGATCTGGGTCATCGGATTCGTGATCGGCTTTGTCGGCGCCGTCATGGGCATCGGCGGCGGCTTTTTGCTGGTGCCGATGCTGATCTACCTGCTGCGCGTACCGACGGCGACGGTGATCGGCACCTCAATGGTGCTGACCTTGGTCACCATGGCTTCGGCCACGGTCATGCATGCCGTGACCAATCATCTGGTCGATGCCGTGCTGGCGCTGATCCTGATGGCCGGCGGCGTCGTCGGCGCGCAATTCGGCACACGGGCAGGGCATAAGATGAGCGGCGAAGGGCTCAGGCTCCTGCTTGGGCTCCTGGTGCTCCTGGTAGGCCTACGCTTTGCCTATCAATTGGTGGTGCAGCCGGAAGACATCTATTCGATCCGGCTGGAGGGCGCTCCATGACAGCGCCGCGCCGCACTGCGTTTGTGGTGATGCTTGGCCTGGCGATGCTGGTGACGGTTCCGGCCGCGGCTGAACGCCTTGTGACCTCGCTTTCAAACCATCGGGTGATGGTCACCTCAAACTTCACCGGCGAGGATTTGGTGCTATTCGGCAGCGTCGAACGCGACAACGCCACGGTTCCGCGCCGCAGCGGCTACGATGTGGTGGTCACCGTCACCGGCCCGCGCGAGAACGTGAGGACGCGGCGTAAGGAGCGGATGCTCGGAATCTGGGTCAATATGGAATCGCGTGCCTTCATCGAGGTGCCCTCCTACCTTGCCGTGCTTTCAAGCAAGCCGGTCGATGCGATCGCCGACGCCGATACGCTGCGCCGTCTGCAAGTCGGTCTCGACAACGTGTTGCTGCCACAGCGCATTGGCCCCGATGTCGCCGACGTGGTTCACGAGGATCCCTTCCGCAAGGCTTTCGTGCGGCTGAAGAAGGAGCACGGACTCTATCTGGACCAACCCAACGGCGTGACCCTTCTCACGCCGACACTATTCCGTGCCGGCCTGCCGCTGCCCGCGAATGTGCCGTTTGGGACTTATGATATCGACGTCAAGCTTTTCGCCGACGGCGCCGTGATCGCGCGTTCCACCTCGGCGCTGGAAATCGTCAAGGTTGGCTTCGAGCAATTCGTCGCCGATGCCGCGCGAGATTACGGCCTGCTCTACGGCCTTTGCACCGCGATGCTGGCGGTGCTCACCGGCTGGTTTGCCAGCGTGGTATTTAGAAGGGATTGAAGACTGCTTTCCCTCTCCCCTTGTGGGAGAGGGTGCCGAGCGAGAATAGCGAGCGAGGCGGGTGAGGGGTCGGGCGGTGCGATTTCCTTGACGTGTGCGCGAGAGGCTAGGTTGACCCCTCACCCGGCTCGACCCTGCGGGTCTCGCCACCTCTCCCACAAGGGGAGAGGGTTAGCCGGCCACCACGACAAAGCCCGGCACCGGCAAACCTTTTTCCGTGCGCGTGGCTGTCGCATCGAGACTGAGCAGTTTCAGTCCGGAGCACTCGATCCCCGCGCGCAGATGATCGGCGCCGTGGGCATAGCGCAACGCCGGACCAAGAATGACGCCATTGCCGGGATGGCTCTCAACTGTGAAGGCGAAAACGCCGCCCGGCGCGAGCGCGCGCGCAGCAGCCGCGGCGACCGGAGCGAGGTCGGATAAATAAACAAAGACGTCCGCCGCGACGATTAGATTATAGGTTGCTTGCGCCGCCTGCTCGGTGAGGAACTGCAACGCATCGAGCACCTCGAGCCGGTCATAGAGCGCCTTGGCACGCGCCTGCTCGATCATGCGCGGCGATAAATCCACGCCAACCAGCCGATCGACCACGGGCCGGAAAACGCCGCCGGCCAAGCCGGTGCCGCAGCCGAGATCAAGCATGGCGCTAAAACGCGCGGGCCGTCCGATGGCGCCGCAGGCCTTCTCCACGGCGGCAAAGAGCAGCGCAGGCGCCTGATAGCCGAGCCCCTCCGTCAGCGCCTTGTCGAAAGCAGAAGCATAGTGATCGAACAACGCGCGCACATAAGCCGGCGGCATGTCGGCCGGAGCGTTGGCACCGAGCCGGATCAGGTTGAGCACGGCGCCATGCCGGTCGTCCGGGTCGGCGTCGCGCGCCTTGGTGAAGGCGTCGATAGCGCCGGTTCGGTCGCTCAGCTTTTCGCGAATCTCGCCAAGCGCAAACCACGCAGAGGCATAGCCCGGAGTCAGTTCCAGCGCCTGCAGCAACAGATCGGCCGCGGCATGCAGATCGCCCTTGGCCTCGCAGTCCTGCGCCCAGGCATAACGCCGGTCGGCAATGAGATCGCCGGAAGAGAGAAATAGCGTTGAGAGCTGTTGCACAAAATTTCACTCGGACTCGCGGATGCGGATTTATGACATATCTAACGTAATGCGCGCTGCCTGCGGTTAAGTGGAATGCTGCGAATCAGGCATGATACGTTGCAGACACGGCGCGCCGGCGCGGAGACCTCCATGCGTAACGAATATGTCAGCCGATTCCTGGGTGGGCCTCCCCTCGCGGTCCTGGGCCGGCTCATCCTTTTGTCCATCGTGGTCGGCGTCATTCTTCATGCGCTCGGTCTCGACCCATGGAATATCCTAGCCAGCGTGCAGGTGCTGCTGCACCAAGTCTGGGACATGGGTTTTGACGTGGTGCGCTGGCTCGGGCGCTATTTCCTGCTCGGCGCCGTCATCGTCGTGCCGATCTGGCTGATTACGCGCGTGGCGAAGGCGCCGAAGGAACGCGTTTGACGCGGTGGACTGCTGAAAGTAGCGGTTGTAGCCTGGGAAAAAGCTCGCTTAGACTGGTAGACGGATCGAAATTCAGGCTATAATTCCTATATATTGGACAATAGTCTCTAGAACCGATTGTCTTGCCCATGTTGACCCATGCTCAAATCTGGAC
>JAXDOS010000133.1:0-8282 GCA_034668785.1 Alphaproteobacteria bacterium | reverse complement strand
GTCTCTTTCGACCCTCGCGGCCCGCTCCGCCTGCGCTGCTTTCTCAGCCGTAATCCTCTCTCGTTCAGCAGCCCGATCAACCTCCGCCGCTTTTTCAGCCGCAACCCTCTCTCGTTCGGCCTTTCCGGCGCCCTCAACGGCCGCGGCTTTCTCAGCCGCAATCCTCTCTCGTTCAGCCGTGGCGACTCGTTCAACCTCCGCCGCTTTTTCCGCTGCATTCTTGATTTGCTGCTCTGCCACGACATCGTGGTTTTTTTTCGGTTTGGATGGTCTTTCGATTGAGGCATAGAGCCCGAGCAATACGGCGAGGCCCACGGTGACGCCAGCGTTTCTGTTGCGGTACCGCGCATAGCGATCGGCCTTCTCTGTGTTGGCGCTCTCGGCCGAAAGGATTATGAGTCCCTCTCGGGTCGGACGTTGTTCTTTCCGACCGCTGGATTCGAACGAGGGTTCGGGCGGTGACGGGTCCTGCTCGGCTATTTCCGGCCCCGCAAGCGGCCCTTTACCAAGGACCGGCTCATCGGGCGGGTGGGGTGTCGCGGACTCCGCGCCGAATGTCGAAGTTCCAGGTGATTCCCGGCCATTGCTTTTGGGTCGCACCTCCGGCCCTTCTGAACTTTCGGGCCGCCCAGTAACCGGTTGGAGCTCGTTTGGAGGATCCTTTCGGTATGCCTCAAACAGCTCAAAACGCCATTCGTCGAAGAGTTCGTTGTCCCCAAACAACTCATCTGCCAATGCCTCCATGTCAGTGGGACGACTTTTGCCCGATATCCAGTTGCGAAGGGTCCGTTCGTCCAAATCGAGCAGCTTAGCTAGATTATGAAGACTCCAGGGCCGGCCGACCTTAGCGGAAGGATTCCCTTTGGGACGGGTGCCGTAGCGGAGGAGGTGCCAATAAACGAGGTCGCTGAAACTGTAGTCAGCGCGATTGTCCGGCAGCTTCTTCGAGATACGAGCCATTTTCCTAACTAGGTCACCGGATTTCCGTGGGATGTACAGACTTTTCACAGGAAATTCGCGCTTTTGGTGGGCATCTGCAACCGAAATTGAGCGAGGTTACGATGTTGAGCAGAGGATTTCCCGGGAGGACTGAACAATCGCACCAACCGATAGGGGGCGGTGCCAACGCCACCGGTGGTAGCGGGGGCCCGCCATCGGATGCGGGCCCCGTTCGCGGCGATATCATTTATGGTGCCCGAGCGATCGCTGAGTTCCTATTCGACGACGGCAGCGACACGGCGCGGCGACGAGTCTTCGGCCAGTGGGCCTTCCATCATGCCCGGAAGGAGCGCGCCGGTTTCTTCAAAATGAAAGGCGCCCTCTGCCTGTCCAAGAGCCAATGGCGCAAGTTCCATGGGCTCGACTAGGGGCAACCCGGTCCTGGAACGCGCCGGATGCGGCTTCGGTTCAAGGGACGACGAACAGACGGCGCGCGCAGTTGCGGTACCTCTATCCGGCTTGGCCGTTCCGCTGAAAAGACAGTATGGAAGCGGGCATGCACTGACAACCGCCGCGCCCGGTCGATCGCGTCCTTGCGCTGTTGCCGAAGGGAGGCTTTCAGCGCCGCCAAGGCCGCGTTGCGCTCCTGCTCAAGCGCCGCAATTGCGGCCGCTCTTCCGCTCGGCTGCGAGGTTGCTGAAGCCGCCGCCAAGCGCGCGGCGTAATGGAGTAGCAGGTTGGCCGTTGCCGCATCGAGCATGACAGCAAAGGCGCGCCAGAGACGGGCGCATTCGATTCCAATGGCGTCGCGCGCCGCTGATCTCCGCCGAGGCAACCGCTTCATCCGGAGTTTGGAGGTGCCCCATGCCCCAAACTCGCGGTTAGTCCCGGTATCGTCGATGCTTGTTCCAAGAAGCGCGCAAGGCTGCCGCCTCCTCGGTCTGCCCTTTTGCTGCTGCCTGATCGGTCATCTCGCGGGCTTTCTCCGTGCGCGCTTTTTCCGACGCGGTATCCGTCATCTCGGGAGCGCGCGCATGCCGCCCCTCAATGCTCTGCGCCGCCTGTTCCTGCTTCCGGCCAAGCGCCTGTTGGCTCTCGCGCAGCTCCCGTCCAAACCCGTCCGTGGTTTGGGGTGGCGTTGCATGTTCACTTCCTTGCTGAACGACGCCCGGCCGGGCGTGACGTTGATCGTTCTGCGGAGGGTCGATGGCCGCCCGTCCCGAGAGATCGAAGGCGTTTTCCTTCAACACGCGTTGGCGCGGGTCATTTTCGCCAGCACGCCATGCCGCGTTCCGTGGCATCGATCCAGCCGCTTCAGGCGTGGGATAGATCACGTCCATCAACTGATGGGTGCGAAGTCCCTGCTGCTGTCTCAGCCCAAGTTCGGTCCGGTCAAACTTCTGCTGCGCCAGTATCGCGTCATAAGCTTGATCCCGCTTTTCCCGCAATTGATCGCAGGCAATCTGGCGACGTTCATCCAGCGCTTTATTCTGCGCCTTGATAAGGGCCAGCTTCATTTCAGCGAGAGAGCCGGTGTTGCCTCCGCTACGCCTAGCCGCGTAGTAGGCGTTCCATTGCCCGCGAAACTCGGTCCGAACCTCCCGGAACACTTCGTTGCGGACGGAACGGTAGGCCTGCTTCCCCCCTTTGAAGAAATCTTCGCGCTCGGAGCGCTGATACGCTTTCAAGGCCTCCCATTCGCTCGCCTTGCCCCTGTCATCGTCGTTCCCGGCAAAATAATCGAAATCCTTCCTGATGCGCCGATACTCGGCGCGATCATGCTCGCGCTCGGAGCACTTCATTTTCTCCCATGCCTCGCGAGTGGGAGAGGCTTGCCGTTCTTCTTCTGGCTTAAGGCGCTCTTCGCAGAAGATCAGCTCATGCTCGCGTTCATAGGCCTTCGCCCATTCCTGCGCACGGCGCTTCTCGAACGAAGTATCGAGTGCTCGTCCGGTTTCGGGGTGCACGGCATTGAGCATCACATGCACATGGGGATGCTTGTCATCGTGACAGACAATAAGCGCCTGATGCTCCCGCCATCCCATATGCGAAAGAAAGCTCTCGACGCCTTCGATCATCTGCTCGCGCGTCGGGGTCTCCGAGGGATGCCAGTTCAAGGAAAAATGCTTGACCGGGTTTTCCAGCGGCCTGCCGCCGCTGCGGACGCCGCTTTGCTGCTTGAGCCACTCCGCGCCGCGTACCGTCCAAAGCATCTCGTCAACGGCAGAAGCGGGACGGTCGGACGCAAGATTGAGAGTGTGGGTCCAGCGTACCCGGTCTGCCGTCTTGGCTTTGTCCGGGTCGTGCAGGAGGTACGCGGCAAGTTTCTTGAGGGATTTTCCCGCCGGGAAGAGCTTAGGAACCATCGCCGGAGCCTTTCCGGATAAGCTCGCGGATTTCGCGTAGTAGAACCTCAAGGGCGGCTGGCGGACAGAGGCCGGTTTGATTGAATTTGCGGGCGATCTGATTAAGGTTGTTCCCGACCCGCGACAGTTGAAGCAAAAAGAGGGTATCGAGATGGGGTGCGGCGTTGGATGCCGCGCGGCGAAGTGGCTTGTCCGCCAATAGCTGCGTCCGGCCAAAATCCACGGGCCGCATGCGGGCCGCGCCCGCCCGAGCGCGGACTGATGCGATCTCCCGCAGCGTCAACTTGATATTGAGCTGCTGGTCGCGCTTCTCCTTCTTAGTCGGCCTTCCCATCTTGCACCGTTGCAGAGCGCATGCGTCCTGGGGTTCGAGGGGCAACCCGTTTTGCCCCTCGCGAGAGTTTGCGGTACCGCAAACCACATCTCGCTACGCTCTAACCGAAATATAACTTTGCCCTATCATTTTGCCGCTCGGAAAACTTCGGAAAACAAACGCCAGCCCAATGCTGCGCATCGCCTTCCCACGCGCTACCAAACATTCCAAAACGACAATTGGCACGTCGTGATTTGATCCTCCGAATGGAGGACGTCACATGAAACGAATGCTTTACAAGATTGGGTTGTTCTTCTGCATCTGGTACGAGATCGCGGCAGAACTTCGCCTCGACGGCAACACGGCTTTCTGGGTTGGCTTGGCGGTGCTGGTCGGCCTGTGGGTTTTCGTTCGCGTCGCGCTGCAGGCAATTGGACTGATCGGGCCATATGCCTTCGGGCTTCTAATGCGATCGGGGCTCTGGCTGACATTGTATTGGTGGATGGCGCCTGCATGGCTGGCCGTACAGCCATGGTCATATGTAATCGCTGCACTGGTGCTGCTCATTGCGCTTGGCGCGCTGTCTCGTTGGTGGATGGAACGCGAGTTCATGCGTCACGGCGAGGCGATCTACCGCGCCTATTCGGCGATGACAGTACTTGCGCTCTTGATGACCCTCGGGCTCGCGATGTGGTCGATGAAAACCTCCGGCTCCCTCTGGCCGCTGATCGGCTACGCGCTGTTGCCGGTCATTCCGTTCCATTTCGGCTGGGGCCTGATCACGCCGCGCGGGCCGGAGCGATCCGACGCGAGAATGGGTGATGCAAGCTCATTTCGCCGGGCCGGATTTAGCAGGGATGTATGATGAGCTTCAGCATCCCGTTTGGCTACAATGGAGAGCAAGGTACTTTTCCGGGGTACGTCGACAACCGTCACCTGTGCACCATCGGCGCGACGCGGAGCGGTAAAGGCGCGACGGTCATCGTGCAGGCGCTGCTCGAAGTGCCGCATAGCGTCGTGGTGATCGATCCGAAGGGACAGAACGCCGCCATCACTGCCCGGCGGCGGCGGGCGATGGGCCATGAGGTGTTTGTCCTCAATCCGTTCGGGTTGCATACCGAGCCGCCCTGGCGTCTGCCGCGTCACCGCTTCAACCCGCTTGCGCATCTTGATATCCAGAACCCCAGCGTCGTTGCCGATACGGCCGCGCTGTCGCAGGCGCTCATTCTCACGCAAGGCCGCGATCCTTATTTCGATGATACTGCACGCGACCTCATCACGGCACTGACGCTGTATCTGATCTCCACCTTGGGGGTTCATGCAACGCTCGGCCACCTCAGAAAACTCGTGACCGATATTGCCGCGCGCGGCAAAGCAGCTGCCGATCTGTTGGTGGCGATGGAGGCAAGCCCCCATGCGTTCATCCGCCAGCCGATCGGCCGCTTCAAGGATATTGAAGCGCGGGATATTTCCAGCGCCATCAACACCGCGATAACCCAGACGGCGTTTCTGGATGATCCTGCGCTGACCGACGTCGCGCGGGGCGGCGCGCTTACCGGAAGTGACTTCAGTCTGATGCAGTTGAAGCGCAAGCCGACAACGGTGTATCTGATCCTGCCCGGACGCTACATGGACGCCTATTCGCGGTTCCTCCGGCTGCTTATCACTTCCGCGATCGATCAATTCACCGCCGAACCAGGCGGCTATCCTATTCTGATGATCCTCGATGAGTTCGCCCGGCTTGAACAGCTGCCTGCGGTCTCCAACGCCTTCGGCTTTGCAGCCGGGTTTAACCTGCAGCTCTGGCCGTTCCTGCAAGACTTGCCCCAGCTTGAACAGCTCTATGGCAAGCGCTGGATGAGCATTCTTGCGAACTGCGGCATGGTGCAGTTTTTTACCCCCGTCGATACCATGACGGCGGAGCACATGCAGAAGCGCGGTGGCCTTACGACAGGCGAAAGCCGCAGCCGGACGTATTCGGGAAGCCTGTGGAAGAGCCAGCGCAGCGAGTCACGTAGTGAAAGCCGCGTGCCGTTGCTGCCGTTCGAACGCATGATGAGCCTGCCGCCCGATCAATCGATCATATTTTTTGCGGGAAAGCATGATCCCATGCAGGCCGGACGCTCGTCGTACTGGAAGATCCCGCGGCTAAAAAACCTGTTTGATCCGGATCCTTACCATCTACCGGCAAAAAAATAGCACCGGCTGCTTGAGACAGCCGGTGCTTGAGGTGGTACGGCTTAAGCCGCTTTAGCTTTTGCTCGCGCTTTCTTGTGATCGCCGGAAACGGCCGCTTCGGCCGTATCCTTCGCTTTCTGACGGTTCCAGACCAGGGTCGCTGTGCCGCTGGCCTCGTCGAGGAACAGGGCAGAGTTCAGCGGACCACCAAGCGAGGGATCGTCCAGTGATACCGACAGAAAGTTCTGCCCGCGTTCACTGGTGCGTTTCCAGGCGGCACCGAACTCCACCCGGCCGAACGCGGTATCCGCAACGATGCGGTAGTCGGGCTCTTTTTCCCCGGACTTCGCGACGGGCCGGATGTGGATGTCGTCGCGTTGCACCGAGAGGGTGGTCAGGGCTCCAGCGAAGGTGTCGGCCTTGCTGTCGTATTTGAAGTTACCGATAATCATGTTCGTCTCCTTTGATGGTGAGACCGCCACAATGGCGATCTCGTTGCCCTGATCCAGCGGCCGGGCTTAACGGCAAACGGCAAGACAGAAAATTTGCAACGACCTGCAAATTTTCTCGTCTCTGCGTTCCTGAAAGGCGCGCGTAGCGCGTGGCGTGGCCGGCCGCATCATGGGCAATGATGATAAATCGCCGCGTGGCCGGGTGAGAGAGGAAAGCCTGCGAACGTTCGGTATGCTTCGGCAAGGGCCGGGAGCATCTTTTGGCTATGCACGGCCTTAGCCGCAGTCGCTCCCGCGCGGTGGCCGCCTTGACCGTCCGGCGATTACCTGCAGGCGCGCCGTGGCCTGCTGCAGTCGCTTGTTCGGCTCAAGCTCCTGTGCGCGTCGGGGATTTTTTTGAGCAAACTCCTTGAGGACGTCACCGGCGTCTTCGCGCTGCCGCTCGTCCTCGTCCGTGGCCGCCATCCTCCCGACTTGCAGTAGCAGGGCCTCGTCCGCCAACTCGGGCCGTTTCTTCATGATGAAATCAACGTCCATCAGTGCCTTGGCGCGGATACGGACATCAGGGTCGGCGAGATATGCCCGTGCGATCGGTAGGGTCTGCTCAGCGAGTTCGGGATGCTGCTGAACGATATAGTTGAATTGTTGATACGCGTTGTTGCGGTCGGCCTTGGGATCATCTAACGCCTTGATAAAGATCGGCAACGCGGCGTCTGCCCATCCCGGGTTCTTATCGATGTGTGCTGTTGCTTGATGAGCCCAATCTTCGTTGCCTTCGTCATAGACACGCGCGCGTGCGAATGTCTCCATGGCCGCCTTATCCGGCCGCAACGGACTTTTTTCGAGAATGGGCTCCAGCGCCTGGTAAGCCGCGCGTCGGATCGCTGCGCTCGCGTTAGACGCTGCGGCGAGGCCAACCGTGTATCCTCTTCGGGCCACCATCGGACTTTTTTGAGCGGCCTTTGCCAACGTCTCTAGAAAAGTGATCTTGGCAGACTCGTCGGTCGCAAGCTCAAAGGCACTCAGCAGAAAATCGGAGCTCAGTCTCGATTGGGGCATCAGCGATTGTCGCTGCCAACCGCGAAAGTAAAAAGCAAAAAAATCCTATTAACTAATAAACGCGTGTTTGTTCGTTGTTTCCTGTCCCGCTACTGCACAAGCCACATTAGTTAATCGGCAATTCCATCATCGGAGGCGTGGTCGCGTACCAAGCCATTTAAGGGCTATGTTCGGAACAACGCGACGGCTTTTGACACCCCGCGCTTCACGAGACCATACAGGAATTCCAAGAGCCGTTGAAAAATACCCTTGTTCTCTGCAAGGCACAGCTCGCAGGTGCCGTTAAGGCAACCGCCCGTTCCCGTTCCCCGGCATACCCTGAAATCCGTGGCGCACTCCGGCCAATCGTTCGGGGGCGTGGTTGGGAAAGGCCGATACGCCGTCGCGATGGGCGCGGACGGGGCCTCGGGGAGTGGAGCGAACACAGGCGGGTGAGAGGTCGGGTACTGTGGCGTGAAGTAATCCACCATGGCGACCCGTTGCGGCTCACTCCACGTTACCGGCGGGTGCGTAGGCACCGGGCGGAGTGGGACGAAGGTAGGATTGGCAGGTGGCGGGGCGTGATTCGCCGACGATGGCGGCGACGAAGCCACCACGCGGGCTTGCTTCGGACGCGACACAGGGACATTCGGCGGCGCGGGTGGCCCCGGCGGAACGATCGGCGCGGCAACACGAACGACATCGCGCGGATTATCGGAGCGCGCGGCCGGACGGCTCTCGCCGGACCAAACGACAAGTCCCCTGCCGGTGGCGGGTCGATCGGTGTCACGCGGCATGGGTCTGCTCCCTTGATGTGATATCGCGCGGCAAAAGGTATCGGCCGAGGAAAAGGATCATCAACACGGCCTCGGCGGCGAGCTGCTCTCGCGTTTCCGGAGTGACCGGCGTGGTGTCGTCACCGACTACAAATGGCTTTGCCGACAGCCGGTCGGGCGGAGCGGCGTCCTCGCTCCCGAACCGGGCACCGGGCATAAG
>JAXDOS010000132.1:0-38845 GCA_034668785.1 Alphaproteobacteria bacterium | reverse complement strand
GCCGACCCGCCGTCCTACGGACGCGCCCGCGCTACCGTGCGCTACGACGACGTGGCGCGCGCGCTGGTTCATGCGCTGAAATACGGCGACCGTCTCGATCTCGTTCCGACGCTGGGGAGTTGGACGGCAAACGCGGGCCGCGAGCTTCTGCAGGACGCCGATGCACTTGTTCCCGTGCCGTTGCATTGGCGGCGTCTCTGGCTGCGGCGATTCAACCAATCCGCCGCGCTTGCCGAAGTGGTATCGGCAGCAAGCGGTGTTCCGGTGATTCACCGGGCGCTGAAACGGGTGAAAGCGACGGCCCAGCAGGTTGGCCTTTCCAAATCGGAGCGCGCGGTCAACGTCCAAGGGGCGTTCCGTGTGTCTGACGAAGGCAAGATGAGCGTCGCCGGCCGCAGGCTTGTTCTCGTCGATGACGTGCTCACGTCCGGCGCCACGGTGGATGGCTGCACCCGCGCGTTGCTTCGCGCCGGTGCCGCCAATGTCGATGTGCTGGTCTTCGCGCGGGTTGTCTCCCCGGCGCGAACGCCCATATAACAAGAACAAGCTCCACGGTGATCCATGGCCCTGGTTGAAATCTATACCACCCGCTATTGTCCTTATTGCGTTTCGGCCAAAGCTCTGTTGTCTCGCAAGGGCGTTGCCTTCACGGAGATCGACGTCTCCGGCAATTGGGAGCGCCGCCAGGAAATGGTCAACCGCGCGAACGGCAGGATGACGGTGCCGCAGATTTTCATCGGCTCGACCCATGTCGGCGGTTCTGATGACCTATATGCGCTGGAGGCGGCGAAGAAATTGGATGCCCTGCTGACGGCGGACGAAGAGCAGCGCGCATGATCGCCGCCGCCGACAAGACTTCCACATTCACCGCCGGCCTTATCCAGATGCGCTCCGGCGTGACGCCACAGGCCAATCTCGATGCGGCCGTGAAACTGATCGGCGAAGCGAAACGCGCCGGCGCTGACTATGTGCAAACGCCGGAGATGACCAACATCATGGAGCTGAAGCACGACCGGCTATTCGCCGCCATCGTGCCGGAAGAGAACGACGTTTGCCTCAGCACCTTCCGCGAGCTTGCTCGCGCGCTCGAAATACACCTTCACGTTGGTTCGCTCGCCATCAAGACCTCACCCGATCACGCGGCCAACCGCTCCTTCCTGATCGATCCCAAGGGCGAGATCGTCGCCCGGTATGACAAGATCCATATGTTTGATGTCGATCTCGTCGGCGGGGAGAGCTATCGCGAGTCGCGCAACTATCGCGCCGGGGATTTCGGCATCGTTGCCAATCTTCCCTGGGGCCGGCTGGGAATGAGCGTGTGCTACGACCTGCGCTTTCCGGCGCTTTATCGCGCCATGGCCGAGGCCGGCGCATCCTATCTCGCCGTTCCCTCCGCCTTTACGCGTCAGACCGGAGAGGCGCATTGGCATATCTTGCTGCGCGCCCGCGCCATCGAGAATGGCAGCTTTGTTTTTGCCGCCGCCCAGGGTGGCAAGCATGAAAATGGACGCGAAACTTTCGGCCATTCACTCATCGTTGACCCGTGGGGGCGCATTCTCGCCGAGGGCGGAACGGAACCTGGAATCGTGCTGGCCAAAATCGACCCGACCGAGATCAGTACCGCGCGCGGGCGCATTCCGTCGCTGCAACATGGCCGGCGCTTCGAAATCCACGAGCCGATGGCGGAGCCGGTGCACCTCCACACGGTCAGAGGCCCGGCATGATCCGCTACGCGCTTATTTGCGACCGCAAACATGAATTCGAAAGCTGGTTTGGGAATTCGGCCACCTACGACAAGCAGGCCGTGCGCGGCTTGGTGAACTGCCCTATCTGCGGTTCGGCCAAGGTGGAAAAGGCGATCATGGCGCCGCGCTTGAGGGGCGCGCGCAAGGCCGAGACTCCGGCCGCGCCTGAAGCCGCCGCCGCCGCCGCCGCCGCCGCCGAGGCGAAATCCCCGGTCGCCATCATCTCTCCGCAAGAGCAGGAATTCCGCACCAAGCTGAAAGAATTGCGCGAGCATCTGACCAAGAATGCCGACCATGTCGGGCAGAAATTCCCGGAGGAAGCGCGGAAGATGCATTACGGCGAGATCGAGCATCGCTCGATCTACGGCGAGGCGTCTCCGGACGAAGCCAAGGCACTGGCGGAAGAAGGAATCGAATTCCATCCGCTGCCGGTGCTGCCAGACGATAGAAACTAATACGCCCAGATCAGCAGCGCGACGCCGACAACGATCAGCACGATGCCGGCGGCTTCGCGCGGTGTCGTTGGTTGTTTGAAAATAAAACGCGAAATGCCTTGCGCGAACAGCACCTCCACTAAAGCGAGCGTGCGCACGCTGGCGGCGGTGGCAAGCGCGAAGGCGAGGAACCAGAACTGCGAGGCCAGCGCCCCGGTGAAGCCGGCGAACAGCGACGGCCTCCAGGCGCGAAGGATCGCGGTCAACACTTGCGGATTGCGCAGCCAGAGATAAACCGACAGCGGCACGGCCTGCACCACCAGCCCAACAGCGGCAGTGAACGTTGCCGCCACCACATAGTTCGGGTGGCCGAGTTGGAGGATGGCGCCACGAAATCCGATGGCCGAAAGCCCGAACATAGCGCCGGCGGCGAGGCCAAGCAGTGTCGGCCGTAAGCCGCCCGCCGACGCACCGGGCCGCAGCGCCATGACGACGACGCCGCAGGTCGCGATCAGAATCGCCACCGCCATCGGCAACGTCACCACGTCGCCGAGCAGAATGAGCCCGAATAGCGCGACCTGCACCGGCTCGGTCTTGATATAGGCGTAGATCACGACGAAGGAGCGGTCGTTCATCGCCGCCAGCATCAGGACTGTCGCAACGGTTTGGGCAGCGGCGCCGAGGAGGATCCACAAAAAGTAGGTTGGTCCCGGCAGCGGCAAAGGCTCCCCGCTCGCGATCAGAACGCCGGCGAGGAATATCAGCCCGAAGGGAAAGCCGAACAGGAAGCGCACCTGGGTCGCCCCGACGGTGCCGAGTGTCGAGGTAAGCTCGCGCTGCATGGCGTTGCGCAGGGTCTGCGCCGCCGCCGCGATGAGGGTGAAGACGATCCAGAGCCAGGAGGAGTCGAACATTACCCTCTCCCGCTGATCAATACAGATCGAGATGTTGCTTCGATGGCGCGGCGATGGCGGTGAACTCCCTCTCCCGTGGGGAGAGGGTTGGGGTGAGGGGGTAAGGTCTATCGATCGACCGTACCCCCTCACCCGCCTCGCTTCGCGAGGCGACCTCTCCCCATGGGAGAGGTGAAGTTCGAACGCCGCTCATGTGGCCGCCTTCTCCGCCGTGACCATGTAATTCACGTCCATGTCGGTGGAGAGCTGCCATGTGTCGGCGAGGAGATTGTAGATCACGCCGCGCTGGCCGATGACGCGCAGCCCGCTCTTTTCCAAAGCCGCTTCCAGTTCGTCCGGGGTGACGAATTTGTCCCACTGATGCGTGCCGCGCGGCAGCCAGCGCAAGATATATTCCGCACCGACGATGGCGAGCGCGAAGCTTTTGAGCGTGCGATTGAGGGTCGCCGTCACCATCATCCCGCCGGGCTTCACCATTTCGGCGCAGCGCCGCACGAACAGGCCTAAGTCCGTGACATGCTCCACCACCTCCATGGCGAGCACGATATCGAAACGCTCGCCCGCATCCGCCAAATCCTCGGCAGACGTGCAGCGGTAATCCACCGCCACGCCGGTCTGCGCCGCGTGGAGCTTCGCGACTTCGATATTGCTGGCCGAGGGATCGGCGCCGACGACGTCGGCCCCGATCCGCGCCAGCGGCTCGGAGAGAAGGCCGGCACCGCAGCCGATATCGAGGATGCGCAAGCCCTTGAGGCTGTCGAGCCGTTTGACATCGCGCTGGAAGCGCGCGGCGGCCTGATCGCGGATATAGGCGAGGCGGATGGGATTGAGCTTATGCAGCGGCGCCATGGTCCCGCGCGGATTCCACCAATCCGCGGCAAGCCGGGAGAACCGCTCCACCTCGGCGGCGTCGACGGTGGATTCGGAGTGGCTCGCCATACCTTCATTCCTTCAAAGCGGCGTCTTCTTCCCCCTCTCCCCTTGTGGGAGAGGGTGGTCCGAGCCGAAGGCGAGGACCGGGTGAGGGGTCGGAGTCCGCAACTAACACTGACCCCTCACCCGGCTCATTGCTCGCTAACGCTCGCAATTCGCCACCCTCTCCCACAAGGGGAGAGGGGAAGAAAAGCAAGCGGAGAGGGTAAAAGCGCGGCGCGGTTGCGGCGGCCAAACCCCACCGGTATGTATACGCGCCATTCCGCCGCGAATTGAAGATACACCATGAGTCGCCTGGTTATGAAGTTCGGCGGAACGTCGGTCGGCGACATCGACCGCATCCGCAATGTGGCGCGCCACGTCAAGCGCGAGGTCGACGCCGGCCATGAAGTCGCGGTCGTGGTCTCGGCCATGGCGGGGACCACCAATAAGCTGGTCGAATGGTGCAGCGACGCGGCGGCGCTGCATGATGCGCGCGAATATGATGCGGTGGTCGCTTCCGGCGAGCAGGTGACCTCGGGTCTGCTGGCCATCGCGCTGCAAGAGATGGGAATCAACGCGCGCTCCTGGCAGGGCTGGCAACTGCCGATTTTCACCAGTGACGCCCATGGCTCGGCGCGCATCCTCAATGTCAACGGCGCGGAACTGCTCAAGCGATTCAAGGAGCGCCGCGAGGTCGCGGTGATCGCCGGCTTCCAAGGCATTCACCAAGAGACCGGCCGCATCACCACCTTAGGGCGCGGCGGCTCGGACACCTCGGCGGTCGCCGTCGCCGCCGCGATCCAAGCCGACCGCTGCGACATCTATACCGACGTGGATGGCGTCTATACGACCGACCCGCGCGTGGTGCCGCGCGCGCGCCGCCTGCCCAAGATCGCTTTCGAGGAAATGCTGGAGCTGGCATCGCTCGGCGCCAAGGTGCTGCAAGTGCGCGCGGTCGAGCTTGGGGCCACGCGGCAAGTGCGCATCTTCGTGCGCTCAAGCTTCGACAAGCCCGAGGATATCGATCCGCGCGCCGACCCGCCGGGAACTTTGATATGTTTTGAGGAGGAGATTGTGGAGCAACACGTCGTCACCGGTATCGCCTTCTCCAAGGACGAGGCGCAGATTTCGGTCCGCCGGATACAGGACAAGCCGGGTGTCGCCGCCGCGATATTCGGGCCGCTGGCGGAAACCAACATCAACGTCGACATGATTGTGCAGAACGTCTCGGCGGATGGGGCAACTACCGACCTCACCTTCACCGTGCCGGCCGCGGACTACGCGCGGGCGAACGAAGTGCTGACCAAGGCCAAGAAAGAGATCGGCTATGAGCGGCTGGACGGCGCCACCGACGTCGCCAAGGTCTCGGTGATCGGCTTTGGCATGCGCAGCCATGCCGGTGTGGCCGCGGAGGCGTTTCGCGCGCTTGCCGAGGCCGGGATCAATATCCGCGCGATTACCACGTCTGAAATCAAGTTCTCGGTGCTGATCGGAGCCGCTTCCACGGATTTGGCCGTCCGAACGCTGCATTCGCTCTACGGCCTGGACAAAGGCTGAGCTTTCTTCTTGTCATGCCCGGGATTGACCGGCTCTTTCTTCTCCCTCTCCCATGGGGAGAGGTGAAGAGAGATAGTCATCCAACCTGCACATTTTTGTTGCAGCGCACCCGGCATATGAGCCCGGCGCTTTAGCTTGCGGCTGACATGCCCTATTCGCTATGACCTAAGCGAAGATTCCGTGGTGCGCCGGACCGCGGGCTTTTCCACTTCAGGTCGCGCCGGAGCCAGGTGGTTCCGGCCGGAGACGAATTAAAGGACCTCACGCCATGCGTGGCGCGCTCGGTGGTCCGCGCGTATTGTTGCGCCGGCTTCGCGAGGTGATGGCGGAGCCGGTCAGCGCGCAGGAACGCCTCGACAAGATCGTGGTGCTGATCGCCGCCAACATGGTGGCGGAGGTCTGTTCTGTTTACGTCCTGCGCGTAGACAACACGCTCGAACTCTACGCCACCGAAGGCTTGAAGCGCGAAGCGGTGCACCAAACGGTGCTGCGTCCGGACGAAGGTCTCGTCGGCCTGGTCACGCGCGAGGCCAATCCGGTCAATTTGTCGGAAGCGCAGAACCATCCAGCCTTCTCCTACCGGCCGGAGACGGGCGAGGAAATCTATCAGTCCTTCCTCGGCGTGCCGGTCCTGCGCGCGGGTAATACGCTCGGCGTGCTGGTGGTGCAGAATCGGGCGCGGCGCACCTAGTCCGAGGAGGAAGAGGAGGCGCTGCAAACTACCGCGATGGTGCTCGCCGAAATGATCGCCTCCGGCGAGCTCTCGGCGCTCGCCAAGCCCGGCGCGGAACCGGCGGCGCATCATGCGCTGCGCCTGATCGGCAGCGCGCTCGCCGACGGCATCGCGCTCGGGCATGTGGTGCTGCACGAGCCGCGCGTCGTGGTCACCAACTTCATTGCCGACGACGTGCAGAAAGAGATCAAGCGGCTCGAGGCTGCCGTTGCGACCGTGCGCGCGGACCTCGATCTCATGCTCGAGCGCGGCGATGTCGCCGACGGCGGCGAGCACCGCGAGGTGCTCGAAGCCTACCGCATGTTCGCCTACGACCACGGCTGGATGCACAAGCTCAGCGAAGCGGTGATGACAGGACTGACTGCCGAGGCCGCCGTGGAGCGCGTTCAATCGGATACCCGCGCGCGCATGCTGCGGCAGACCGACCCCTATCTGCGCGACCGCCTGCACGATCTCGACGATCTCGCCAATCGCTTGATGCGGCAATTGATGGGCCGCGACCACGCGCCGACGCGGGAGCAATTGCCGGAGAATGCTATTCTGGTCGCGCGCTCGATGGGACCGGCGGCGCTGCTCGATTACGACCGCAGGCGGCTGCGCGGCCTTGTGCTTGAGGAAGGCGGCCCGAATTCGCATGTGTCGATCGTCGCGCGCGCGCTGGGGATACCTGCTGTGGGCGAGATTTCCAACGCCACCGGTCTGGTCGATTCAGGCGATCCGATCATTGTCGACGGCGCCATGGGCGAGGTGCATGTGCGCCCTTCCGCGGACATGGAGAATGCCTATGCGGAACGGGTGCGGTTGCGCGCGCGGCGCCAGGAGCAATATCACGCGCTACGCGAGAAACCGTGCTGCACCAAGGACGGGGAAATCGTATCGCTGATGCTCAATGCCGGCCTGCTGGTGGATTTGCCGCACATGGACGACACCGGCGCGGCGGGCATCGGTCTATTCCGCACCGAACTGCAATTCATGGTGTCGCCGTCGTTTCCACGTACCCGCGACCAGCTCGCCCTTTATCGCGCGGTGCTCGATGCCGCGGGAAAGCGGCCGGTCACGTTCCGCACGCTTGATATCGGCGGCGACAAGGTCTTGCCCTACATGCGGTCCGTCGAGGAGGAGAATCCGGCGCTCGGCTGGCGCGCCATTCGGGTCGGCCTCGATCGTCCGGGGCTGCTGCGCATTCAGATTCGCGCGCTGCTTAAGGCCGCCGGCGGGCGCGGCCTCAAGCTCATGTTCCCGATGATCGCCGCCGTGGATGAATTCGACCAGGCGAAAGCACTGGTGGAGCGCGAGCTGGCGCATCTGCGCCGCCACGGCCATGTCCTACCGGAGCATGTCGAGGTTGGCACGATGCTCGAGGTGCCATCGCTGCTGTTTCAGCTCGACGAGTTGCTCTCGCGCGTCGATTTCCTCTCGGTCGGTTCCAACGACCTGCTGCAATTCCTGCACGCGGCGGACCGCGGCAATGCACGGGTATCCGAGCGCTTTGATCCGCTTTCCGCCCCGGTATTGCGCGCCTTCCGCGCCATCGCGGACGCGGCCCGCGTCCATAACAAGCCGGTGACGCTGTGCGGGGAACTGGCGTCGAAACCGATCGGCGCGTTGGCGCTGGTTGCCATCGGCTACCGCTCATTCTCGCTTACCCCGTCGGCGCTCGGCCCGGTCAAGGCCATGCTGCTCGATCTTGATTGCCGCAAGGTTACAGACCTTTTGCGCCCGCTGATTGACAGTCCCGCCGGCAGCGTCGCCATCGGCGACCGGCTCAAGGCTTTCGCCGAGGCGGAAGGGTTGCAGTTGTGAATTCATTTGTCATGGCGGGCTTGTCCCGGCCATCCACGTCTTTTACGTAGCAGCATCAGCAAGACGTGGATGCCCGGCACAGGGCCGGGCATGACGGGTAAATATAAAAATGCTTCCTGAACAAAAACTCGAAGCCTTGCTGGCGCGTCACGCCACGATCGAGGCCCAGCTTTCGACCCAGCTCGACAGAGACACCTTTGTAAAGCTCTCGCGGGAACTGTCCGAACTCGGCACCGTGGTCGGGACGATCAAGGCTTACCGCGCCGCCAGCGACGAACTCGCCGGGCTCGAGGCGCTCCTGGCCGATCCCGGCACCGATGCGGAAATGCGCGCTTTAGCGGAAGAAGAAAAAAATCAGGTCGAGGCGCGCTGCGCCAACCTGGAGCAGGAAGTGCGGCTCGCGCTCATTCCCAAGGACGCCATGGATGAGCGCAATGTGATGATCGAGATCCGCGCCGGCACCGGCGGCGACGAGGCCTCGATCTTCGCCGGCGATCTTTTCCGCATGTATGAGCGCTATGCCGCCAAGCAGGGCTGGAAGGTCGACGTCATCTCGGCGAGCGAAGGTACCATGGGCGGCTATAAGGAAATCGTCGCGGAAATCCGCGGCCGCGGCGCCTTCGCCAAGATGAAATATGAATCCGGCGTGCACCGGGTGCAGCGGGTGCCCGATACCGAAGCCTCGGGGCGCATCCATACCTCGGCGGCCACCGTCGCCGTGCTGCCCGAAGCGGAAGAGGTCGACATCAAGATCAACGAAGCCGATCTGAAGATCGACACCATGCGATCGAGCGGCGCCGGCGGCCAGCACGTCAACAAGACCGAGTCGGCGATCCGCATCACCCATATCCCGAGCGGGATCATCGTCGCCGTGCAGGAGGAGCGCTCGCAGCACAAGAACAAGGCCAAGGCGATGGGTTATCTGCGCAGCAAGCTCTATGAGGCCGAACGCGGCAAGCTCGATGCGGAACGCGCGGCCGACCGGCGCGGGCAGATCGGTTCCGGCGACCGCTCCGAGCGCATCCGCACTTATAATTTTCCGCAAGGCCGCGTCAGCGACCACCGCATCAATCTCACGCTCTACAAACTGCCGCAGATCATGGAAGGCGAGGCGCTGGGCGAGATCATCGACGCGCTTGCCACCGAGCGGCAGGCGGAGCTGCTGGCGGCGCAGGGAGCCGGGCCATGACATTTTCATTGTCACCGCCCGCAATGGCGGGCGATCCAGCAAGCACAGATACTCGATGCTCCGCCTCCGCGGGGCATGACAGTTTGCAGGGAGCGTCGATATCAGCCGCCCGGCGTCTTGTGGCGCAAGCGTTCCGCCAGCATGGGCTGGATTCTCCCGAACTCGATGCCCGCGTGCTGATCGGCCATGCGCTTGGTCTCGACCACGCCCGGCTTGCTTCAGCCGCCGACCGGGTTCTGAACGCCGACGTAGCCTCGGTCATTTCGGACTTTGCCGCGCGCAGGCTGGCACACGAACCCGTCGCTCGTATTGTTGGCATGAAAGAATTCTGGGGCCTCGAATTCCGCGTCACGCCGGGGACGCTGGTGCCGCGACCCGAAACCGAGACGGTGGTTGAGGTGGCTCTCGCTGCCATCGATGCGCGCGGATTGCGTGAGCGGCCTCTCCGCCTTGCCGACCTCGGCACCGGATCGGGCGCGTTGCTGCTTGCGCTGTTGTCGGAGCTACCGAAGGCCATCGGCATCGGTGCCGATATTAGCCTTCCGGCGCTGGCGACGGCGCGCGAAAATGCCGAGCGCCTCGGCTTCGCCGCACGCGCGCATTTCGTGGCTTGCGATTTCGCGGCGGCGCTATGCGGTCCGTTTGATCTTGTTGTCTCCAACCCGCCCTATATCGCCAGCGGCGATATAGCCGGACTCGCGCCCGAGGTGCGCGAACATGATCCTCATCTTGCGCTCGATGGAGGGTCGGATGGTCTCGACACCTATCGCGCCATCGCCGCCGATATCGGACGAATTCTCGCCCCTGGTGGCACCATGGTGCTGGAACTTGGCGCCGGGCAGGCTGCCGGCGTCACCGCGCTGCTGGCTAAGGGCGGAATTGTGACGGAACGTGTGAAAGACGACTTAGCGGGCCATCCACGGGCGCTTTTGGCCCATAGGACGGACCAAAATACAATCCCCAAGGGGCAAAAATAGCACTTGGTTTATTAAGCAAGAGCGATTAGCTTTCATGTACGACATCGACCCGAGAGAGGCTATCGCGTCGCGTAAACGCCCGGAGCGAGGCTCCAGCAGGCGAGCGGCGCGGGCAGGCGGACGAGAAGCCGGTCAGACGGCAACGCAACCGCCCAATTCGGGTTAGACGCTTCATCGGTTAGGCGCGCATCGGCATACCGACTGATCAAAAACGACGCGCGTGATGAGGGGCCACCACCGCCGCGAATATCGCGGCCAAGGGATTGCTGCGGCTATCGCAACACAGATCGCAAAGCTTAATAGGAAACGTCTCGGCTTCACCCGCGGTGAGGCTTGCGAGTGGGTGCGTATTTGCAATTAATTGGAGGCGGGAGCCGTCCAAAACCGGAGGTTAGCGAAAAGGCAAATCATGAGAAATGGTCAGAACAATAAGCGGATGCGTGGACGCAACAACAATAATAATAACAACCCGCGCAAAGGCCAGAATCCGCTCACGCGGCTCTACGAGTCCAACGGCCCGGACGTAAAGATCCGCGGAACGGCGTCCCACGTTGCGGAAAAATACATTCAGCTTGCCCGCGATTCGCAATCATCGGGCGATCCGGTCGCGGCGGAGAATTATTACCAGCACGCCGAGCATTATTTCCGTCTGATCGCGGCGGCGCAGGAGCAGTTCCGCCAGGGCCAACCCTCGCCTTTCCGGCCCGAAGGCGGCGAGCAGCGCAACGACGATTCCTACGAAGGCGACGACGATCAGCAAGGTCACCCGATGATGGGAAGCGAGCCGAGCTACGGCAATCAATCGCCCTACCCGCCGCGCGAGCATCAGCAGTATCAGCCGCGCGACAATCAGAATTTCCAGCCGCGTGAAAACCAGCACTCACAGCAGCGTGACCAGCAGCCCTATCAGGGACGCGAACCGCAGCCCTATCTGCCGCGCGAGCCGCAGGCTCAGGCTCCACGCCCGCAGCAGCAGCCTGTGGTAGGCGAGGAAGGCTCGGGCGACGTGGAACGGCTGCCGTCCTTCATCACCGGCGGTGGACAACCGCAGCCGCTGCCGGCACAGCAGGGGTTTGGGCAGAACGGTCACGATCCCAACCAACCAGATCGATTCCCGCTGCATCGCCGCCGCCGCCGTCATCGCGGCCCGCGCGGCGATCTGCAGGGAGGCCCCCAAGGCGATCAGAGTGGGCCGATCCCAAGGCCGACCAACGACTGATCTTTATTGTTGAAGTAGCGCGCGGTCAGACCGCGCCTGCCACGCCGCCGGGAGACGGCGCGAGCACCGGTTCCAGCGTGGGCACCAGCCGCTGCTTCTCACGGCGCGCCGGGATGGCGCGATAAACCTGCTTCGTCGCCTCGACGATGTGCACGCCGGCGAAGGGCGCTGAGAGCGTCGCGCCAGTGCGCTCCCAGAACGGCGCCGAGCGCAAGAACCAATTCCGCGCGATCGGCGGCACATAAAGCGCCTCGCCCCAGCCCGTCGGCGTGAACCAAGTCTCGCGCAGGAGATGGGTAATCTGCGAGCGCGAATACGGACGGCCATGCCCGAACGGCGTCGTGTCCATGCGCGCCCACAAGCCGCGCCGGTTCGGCACCACCGCCAGCAGCCGCCCACCCGACGCCAGCACCCGCCAAGCCTCGCGAAACAGTTGCGGCGCGTCTTGCGACATCTCCACCGCATGAACCAGCAGCACACGATCGACCGACGAATCCGGCAATGGCAGATCGCCCTCTTCCACCAGCGCGGAGAGCGCGGGCCGCGCCGACGGCCACTTCACCACGCCCTGCGCGCCTGGCATGAAGGCAAGACAGCGTTCGGCCTCTTCGCGAAACAAACCGAGATAGGGCGTCGCATAGCCGATGCCGAGGACGCGCAACGCGCGCGTATCGCGCCAGCGGGAGCGCACACCCCGCCCGACATAGCGGCGGGCGACGGTGCCTAGCCGCTGGGCGTAGAAGTTACGCAGATCGACGACGTCCATGGACATCGGGGTAAAGTAGCACAAATTGGTTTATCGGTGTTTGCTGCGGATCATTGCGTTCGGCCCAAATATCACGTCATCATTGGCGGCGGCGGTCAAATGGAGACCAGCATGGCTGCGCAAATTCGCCTTTTCCTCTGCTTGAAGGACAATTACGGCGTTCTGCTCCATGACCCAGCGAGCGGGGCGACCGCCGCGATCGATGCCCCCGAGGCAGCGCCGGTCGAGACGGCGCTCAAGGGCAACGGCTGGAAGCTCACGGATATCCTCGTTACCCATCACCACGGCGACCACACCGGTGGCATCGTCGCCTTGAAGGAGCGCTATGGCTGCAAGGTGACGGCGCCGCGCGCGGAAGCCGCGAGGATTCCGGCCGTCGATGTGGAGGTGGGCGAAGGCGACATGGTCAGTGTCGGCGCGCTCAGCGCGCGCGTGATAGAGACGCCCGGTCACACGCTCGGCCATATCGCCTATTGGTTCGAAGGCGAAAAAATCGTCTTTGTCGGCGACACCTTATTCTCCATCGGCTGCGGCCGGGTGATCGAAGGAACGCCGGAGATGATGTGGGATTCGCTGGTCAAACTGCGCGGGTTGCCGGACGCCACGCAAGTTTTCTGCGGCCATGAATACACGCAAGCCAATGTCCGCTTCGCTCAAACCATCGAGCCAAACAACAAAGCGCTTGCGGCACGGGCGGCTGCGGTCAACGAACTCATCGCCATGGGAAAACCAACCATTCCAGTGAGCATCGGCGCCGAGAAGGCCGCGAATCCGTTTCTGCGCGCAGATGTGCCGGAGGTAGCGGAAGCGGTCGGCCTAGCAGCCCATCCGGCCGCACAAGTGTTTACCGAAATTCGCGCGCGGAAGAACAGGTTCTAGTTCTCAGCGGCACGACGGCTCCGCCTCACACCATGTATTGCCCGCCATTGGCAGTCAGCGTCGCCCCGGTAATGAAGCCGGCGTCGTCAGCGGCGAGGAAGACGACGCAGCGCGCGACCTCCTCCGGCTCGCCCAGGCGGCCGACCGGGATTTGCGGAACGATTTTCTTTTCCAATACGTCCTTGGGCATGGCGCGCACCATTTCGGTGCCGATGTAGCCTGGGCAGATAGCATTGACCGTAATACCGGCCCGCGCGCACTCCTGCGCCAGCGCTTTGCTGAAGCCGATTTCGCCGGCCTTGGCGGCGGAGTAATTCACCTGCCCCATCTGCCCCTTCTGCCCGTTGATGGAAGAGATGGTGATGATGCGGCCGAACTTGCGCTCGCGCATGCCCTCGATCACCGGGCGGCACATGTTGAACAGGGAATTGAGGTTGGTATCGATGACCGCGCGCCACTGTTCCAGCGTCATCTTGTGGAACATGCCGTCGCGGGTGATGCCGGCGTTGTTGACGAGTATCTCGACCGGCCCGAGGTCGGCCTCGACCTGTTTCAAGCCCGCGACGCAGGCGTCGTAGGACGAGACGTCCCATTTATAGACGGCGATGCCGGTCTCGGATTTGAATTTCTGCGCCGCTTCTTCGTTGCCGGCGTAGACGGCGCCGACCTTGCAGCCCGCGGCCTTGAGCGCCTTGCAAATCGCCGCACCGATCCCGCGGGTGCCGCCGGTGACCACCGCAACCCGTGACATGACAACTGCTCCCTAAAAACTTTTTTCGTTGAACCACAACGGCCGGGTCAATCCGGCGTGCCGATCTAATTATCTCTCCACGCACATGGCAATGCCCATGCCGCCGCCGATGCAAAGAGTGGCGAGACCCTTCTTGGAGTTGCGTTTGCCCATTTCGTGCAGCAGCGTCACCAGCACCCGCGCGCCCGACGCGCCGACCGGATGACCGAGAGCGATGGCGCCGCCATTGACGTTGACCTTCGAGGTATCCCAGCCGAGGTCCTTATTGACGGCGCAGGCTTGCGCCGCGAAGGCCTCATTGGCCTCGATCAGATCGAGATCGGCGATATTCCAGCCGGCCTTTTTCAGGGCGGCGCGCGATGCCGGGATCGGACCTGTGCCCATGATCGAGGGATCGACGCCGGCGTGAGCCCAGGAAACGATGCGCGCCAGCACCTTGCGACCTTCCTTCGAAGCCTGGCTCGCTTTCATCAGCACCACGGCGGCGGCGCCGTCATTGATGCCGGAGGCGTTGCCCGCGGTCACGGTGCCTTCCTTGTCGAATGCCGGCCGCAGTTTCGTCATGCCGTCGAGCGTGGCGCCGTGGCGGGGATATTCGTCGGTATCGACAACCACGTCGCCCTTACGGGTCTTCACGGTCACCGGCACGATCTCGTCTTTGAAGCGGCCGGCCTTTTGCGCCGCCTCCGCTTTGTTCTGCGATTTGACTGCGAACTCGTCCTGCTGGCCGCGGGTGATCTGATATTGCTTGGCGACATTCTCGGCGGTGGTCCCCATGTGATAGCCGTTGAAGGCGTCCCACAGTCCGTCCTTGATCATGGTGTCGATCATCTTGAAGTCGCCCATCTTCACGCCGTCGCGCAGATGCGCGCAATGTGGGGCCATGCTCATGGATTCCTGGCCGCCGGCGACGACGATGTCGGAATCGCCGTTGACGATGGCCTGATAGCCAAGGGCCACCGCTCGCAGGCCTGAGCCGCAGAGCTGGTTGATGCCCCAGGCCGGAGTCTGCACCGGCACCCCGGCAGCGACGGACGCCTGGCGGGCCGGGTTCTGTCCCTGACCGGCGGTCAGGATCTGGCCCATGATGACCTCGGAGACACGCTCGCCCTCCACTCCCGCGCGGTCGAGCGCCGCCCGGATAGCGATTTTGCCCAGCTCATGGGCGGGCTGGCTCGCAAGCGCGCCGTTGAAGGAACCGACCGGCGTGCGGGCGGCGCTGACGATGACAATGTCGTCCTGCATGGGAAAACTCCTGTTAAATCAAGCGAACACGATAAAACGGCTGCCCCTTCGTAGAACGGCCCCGCATAGCAAAGGGTTCGGACACTATCGTGACAAAACGGTGGCTCGCCAGCGAGGAAAATGGTTATGCTGCGGTGCCCATCAAGGGCGGGACCGAATACAATCGCATGGCAAAGTCCGAAGAACCGATCGTAATCAAGAAATACGCCAACCGTCGGCTCTACAATACCGGCACCAGTACCTACGTCACGCTGGAAGACTTGGCGGTTATGGTCAAGGCGGGTGAGGATTTCGTCGTCTATGACGCCAAGACCGGCGAAGACATCACCCGGTCGGTGCTGGCGCAAATCATCTTCGAGCAGGAGAATAAGGAAGGGCAAAGCCTGCTTCCAATTACCTTCCTGCGGCAGCTCATTCGCTTCTATGGCGATAGCATGCAGACCCTGGTGCCCCGCTTCCTGGAGGTCTCGATCTCGTCGCTGACGAAAGAGCAGGAGAAAATGCGCGAGCAGGTGGCCCAAGCCTTCGGCGCCACCGGCTTTGGCACCCTTGAGGATCAAGTGCGCCGGAACATGGAAATGTTCCAACGCGCTTTCACTATGTTCGCGCCTTTCGCCCGCAAGGAAAACCAAACGCCAGAGGGCGAAAAGCCGCCGCCGCGCGGCGGCAGCGAGATCGACGATCTCAAACGCCAGCTCGACGAAATGCAAAAGCGGCTCGACCGCATGAGCGGCAAGGACAAGAGCTAGCCGCGGTTCGAGATGTGCCGCATTGCGGCGGCCGCTAACATCCCATTTTAACTCTGCGCGCCAAAGCCGTCCCTTTTTGGGAACGTGATGCCGTGTCGCCGGTTAAAATCTGAGGCGGCAATACTGCTGCCTAGAGAAACGCCACCCTCCATTTGAATCGGGGACTGGCACGACGTTTGCGACTTCTTGATCAGCAGGCACCGCACGTGCCGAAATGAAACAGGAGCGCGGCCCATGAATGGTCTTAAGGGCATCGGAGGATTGGCCGGACGGTCGTTCGGTTCGCTTCCGCAGCGCGACAATGCCGCCGCTGCGGCGACGGCCAGCAGCGGCCGCGCCCTCGTTCCGGTTCGCCCTGTCGGTCGCAGCGAGAATTCAGCCGCGCCGAGCCGGCATCCTACAGCGACCTTCCTCGCCCACCTCATTGCCACCGCTCAGGGCGAGCCGCAGACGCGGGATCGCCGCCGCGCGACTCCGTTGGAGGCTACCACTGCGTATGCGGCGTCAGCGAGCCTCACTGCGCCGGGCGGAGATTTGTCGCGCTTGAGCTGATCCCGCTTTGCGGCCGCTTAGGACACGATCTTATCGGCGCCTTCGAACTCGATATTCCGTTGCGCGGTGCGAATGGTGATGGTGAAGCCGGCCAGCACATCGACGAAGGCGACCACCAGCAGCAGGAAAAAAGTCGACGTCGCCGCCTGCCGCACCAAAATGAATTCAACAATCATGGCGATGAAGATCAGCATCGATAGCATGTGATCGATGATGGTGCGAACGCCGATCCGCGTCGATTTCAAAACCTCGACGAACAGAACAAGGACGGAAAAAGCGATCAAGACATCGCCGGGGGAGACCGCCCATTCACCGCCGGAAATAATGTGGAAATTCGTAAATGGCTTGTTCCAGTCGGCGATCCCGAAGATGAACGCGCCCATGTTGTAGAGCACGAGCGGGATAATCAGCAGCGGAAACCCGACTAGAAACATAGGAGCGATCTCGCGCGCTAAGGCGGGCTTAGGCCTCGACCTTCTTCGCTTTCAGGATCTGGCGGCCCTTATACATGCCGGTCTTCAGATCGATATGGTGCGGCCGGCGCAACTCGCCGGAATCCTTGTCCTCGATATAGGTCGGCTTCTTCAACGCATCGGCGGAGCGGCGCATTCCGCGTCGGGACGGCGAGGTTTTTCTTTTTGGAACGGCCACGGTGAAGTCTCCTCGAATAGATGCCCAAGGAGCATCCCGGAATGATCAAGAGACGGGCTTATAGAGGAAGGCTCCCGCCAAGGCCAGAGCGTTTTCCGTGAGGCCGGCGTCGGTTCGGGGCAGAAAACGGCTAAATACAATGGATTAAGAGGTGCGGCGCGTCCGGATACAGTCGGCGAGGAATGGCGATGCCGCGGCGCGGGCGTCATAGATGCCGGCGAGCCGCAGCACATTCGGTCCGGGCTTCTGGGCGTTGCGCCGCGCCGGATTGGGCAGGATCGCGGCGAGCAAGGCCGCCTCGCGCGGCGTCAGATCCCGCGCCGACTTGGCGAAAGCGCGGCGGGCACCGGCTTCGGCGCCAAACTCCCCGTTGGGGCCCCATTCGGCGACGTTGAGGTAAATTTCCAGCACGCGGCGTTTCGGTAATACGAGATCAATCCACAGCGCCAGCGGAAATTCCAATACCTTGCGGGTGATACCGCGCCGTTGCCAAAGGAACAGATTCTTGGCGGTCTGCTGGGTGATGGTCGAGCCGCCACGCAGTTGCTGCGCCTCGTCGGCCTTCTCGGCGATCCCGCGCAATTCCTGAAAATCGACGCCGCCGTGGCTGCAATAGCGCGCGTCCTCAGCGACGATTACGGTCAGTGGCAATACCGGGGCCATCCCCTCCAGCGGCACGTAGCTTCGCTCCACCCGATTGCCGGTCAACCATCGCCACAGCATCGGGGTGGAGATGGGATCCACGAAGCGGTAGAGCAACGTGAGAATATAAGGCAGCAGCAGACAAGCAATGACCACGAGAATCGCCCAGCGTATCAAACGCGAAGTGCGGAGGTGTCGAACACGACTTTGTGCCAGCGCTGCCATAGATTTCGAGACTACCCGATTCTGTGCCTGAATAGTGGGCAGGCGGGAATAACTCGCCTTGACGGGCCGGGCGGGTCTCGGGCATCTCGGTCGGATGCCGGCTTCCGCTATCATTCCCGATCCCGGTGCGAGCTTGTTCGATGCCGAGCTTGCCACCGTTGCCGCCGAGACCGAAGCGCTGCTCGACGATTTGCTTGTCGCGACGCCGATGAAGGGCGAACTGACACGCCCGGCGAGGCTGCTCGACGCCATGCGCTATGCCAGTCTTGCCGGGGGCAAACGGCTGCGTCCATTCCTGGTGGTGGCGACGTCGCGCCTATTCGGCGTCAAGCGCAGCCAAGCCTTGATGGCAGGTGCGGCAGTTGAATGCATCCATACTTATTCGCTCATCCACGACGACCTGCCGGCGATGGACGATGACGCGCTGCGACGCGGGCGGCCGACGGCGCACACGGCTTTTGATGAGGCTACGGCGATACTGGCCGGCGACGCGCTGCTCACCTTTGCCTTCGACATCCTGTCCCGCCCGGAAACTCATCCCGATCCCGCCGTGCGGATTACGCTTGTCGCGGAGTTGGCGCGGGCCGCCGGGCTCGGCGGCATGGCTGGCGGCCAGCTTCTCGATCTTGCCGCCGAAGGCCGTTTCGGCGATTCCCTTCCGCCATCCGGCGAAGACGCGATTGCAATTTTAGAGGCGATGAAAACCGGCGCGTTGCTGCGTGCCGCCTGTCGGGCCGGAGCTATCCTGGGTCAAGCGCAGCCGGCGGCGCGCGACGCGCTCGACAGCTACGGATCAGCCTTGGGCCAAGCTTTCCAGATTGCCGACGACCTCCTCGATATCGAAGGCGATGCGGCTACCGTGGGCAAGGCAACCCACAAGGATGCCACTGCCGGCAAGGCAACCCTCGTCGGCATTCTCGGTCCGGCGGGCGCCCGCGCCCGGCTGGGCGCGCTCGTGACTGATGCGGAAGCCGCCCTCTCGGTATTCGGCGACGATGCGGCTATGTTGCGGGCGGCCGCCCATTTCGTCGCCGATCGCCGGGCGTGACGGGCCACTAGGGGACGATCATGAACGCCGCAAAGCCTAGCCCCTCCCGGCTCCCGCGATTCGCCCGGGTTCTCAAGGCGCGGCCGAAGCTTTTTCTCTCGGTGATCCTTGGTCTTGTTGTCATGGCCGCCTTGCCGTCCGATTGGCGTGTGGCCACACGATTACTCGTCGGCTGGGACATCGGTATCGGTTTCTATCTGGCCATCGTCTATTCGGCGGTGGCGCGTTCGGATGTGAATCATATCCGTGTGCGCGCGGCGATCGAGGATGAAGGCCGCGTTGCAATCCTGATACTCACGGTCACCGCGGCGCTGGCGAGCTTGGGCGCCATCATCGTCGAGCTCGGCACGTCCCAGGGCGTTCCCAACCGCGAGCCGCTGCATCTGCTGTTGGCGACGGCGACGATCATCCTCTCTTGGGGCTTCATTCACACCATTTTCGCTTTGCATTACGCGCATGAATTCTACACCGAGCATCACAAGACCTCTTGTCTTGCATTTCCCGGCGGCGAAGATCCGGACTATTGGGACTTTGTTTATTTCGCCTTCGTCATCGGCATGACGTCGCAGGTTTCGGACGTCGCGGTGACCTCCCATGCGGTCCGCCAAACAGTTACAGCGCACGGCATCGTCTCCTTCCTGTTCAATGTCGCGCTGCTCGCACTCACGGTGAATATCGCGGCGAGCGCGATCTAGGGCCAACGGCCCGGTTGAAGGCGCACATCGATGGCGGCAACCGTCCAAACCCTCTTGCTGCTGCTGGCGGTTCTCGTCCTGGTGGCGGTAGCCGCGCGGCGGCTCAAGGTCGCGCCCTCCATCCTTCTTGTGGTGGCGGGCGTGGGTCTGGCGTTGATCCCCGGCCTGCCGGCGATTGAACTGGCGCCGGAACTGGTGCTGCTCGTGATCCTGCCGCCGCTGATCTATTCCGCCGGCGTGTCGATGAGCTGGCGCGAGTTCCGCTTCAATCTGCGTCCGATCACGCTGTTAGCCTTTGGCTGCGTCGTATTCACCACCTGCGCGGTCGCAGCGGCCGTGCATTGGATTTTCGGATTGCCTTGGGCTGTCGGCTTCCTGCTCGGCGCCATCGTGGCGCCGCCCGACGTGGTGGCGCCACTGGCCATCGCGCAGCGTCTCGGCTTGCCGCGCCGCCTATTGCTGGTACTCGAAGGCGAGGGACTTGCGAACGACGCGACGGCGTTGATTCTTTACCGCTTCGCAGTGGTCGCGATCAGCGTCGGGAATTTTTCCCTTAGTGAAGCTGCCGGAACTTTCGCCGCCATCGTCGTGGGCGAGATCGCTTATGGCATTGCCATTGGCTGGCTGAGCTTGCGCGTCCGCCGCTGGGCCAGCGATCCGCGCGTCGAAATCACCTTGTCTTTGATGACGCCTTATCTCGCCTATTGGGTGCCCGAGCACTTCGGCGGCTCCGGCGTTCTCGCCACCATCGCCGCCGGACTTTACGTCAGCTGGAAGGGACCGTTGCTGATCCCGTCGACCACGCGGCTGCAGGGTATCTTTTTCTGGGATTTGATCATTTATCTGATCGAGGGTTTTGTCTTTCTGCTGACCGGATTGCAGGCGCGCACGTTGTTCGCGCATACCGAGCGGTTCCAGCTGCAGGATCTCGCCGCATCGACGTTAGTCGTCACCGCTGTTATCATCGTCGCCCGCTTCATCTGGGTCTTTCCCACGGTTTATCTGCCGCGTTGGCTCAGCCCCTCGCTTGCCCGCCGTGATCCCTTGCCGCCGTGGCAGCAGACTTTCGTACTTGCCTTCGTTGGCGTGCGTGGCGTGGTCTCGCTTGCCGCCGCGCTCGCCATTCCATTGACACTCGCGAACGGAGCGAATTTTCCCTACCGCGACCGGATTCTGTTCATCACCTTCGGCGTCATCATCATCACCCTGGTCGGCCTCGGGTTGATGTTGCCGGCCGTTATCCGCTGGCTTGGGTTGGCACGGCACCGCGAACGCGAATACCGCAAGGAACGGGAAGCCGAGCTCGCTGCGCGGCATGAAGCCATCGACGCGGCGCTGCGGCATCTTGAAGAACTGGAAGCCGATGGCAAAACGCCCGCTGAGATCGTCGCGCTGCTGCGGGCGCGCCACGAACACCGCCGACGTCAATTCGTCGGTGACGACATGCGGGTTCTGGTGGCGAACTTGAAACTCGATCTCATCCAGATCGAGCGCGAATATATTTATCGGCTGCTGCAGGAGGGACGCCTGACCGACGAGGGCAGGCGGCGGCTCGAACGCGAACTCGACCTGGAGGAGGCGAGTATCCTATCGCGGCGGGGCGAAGACGTGCTTCCGCCGTTGCCGGCTTTGTAGCAGGCGGAGTAAATAAAGCGCCCAAGATTGAATGACGGTCCGCAGGAGGCGGCGTGTGACGAATAGCAGAATAATTTTTGTGGCGGTGGCGATCCTGATTGCAGCATGCGCGCCCCAAGGCGACGCGCCAAAGATGCCCCCCGGCGCGCAAGACAATTTTTTCCAGATTCTGGCGGCGTGGTGCAAGCAATATCCCGACGCCAATAGTTGGCAGGCTTGCCCGGTGTGCAACAGCCAGACTTGCCCTACCTGCGCTCCCGATCCTGCGCGTGAGCAGCATGTCGCTAGTTGCAATCCGAATAGCTGGGATTGCGCTGGCAGCGTTGTATTCGCACCGAACGATGGGGGCAGCTGCGGCTATGCCCCCAACGGCGCCTGTGATTGCCCCGTGCCGGGCGAATCATTGCGCGGCAAGCGCCCGTCGAAATCCTTGCGGAGCAAGGCTGGCGTTGCGCCGGCGGCTTTTTCGCCGCGCGGTGTCATCCCCGACCGGCCACGGTGACATGACCTAACTCGACATCTAACGTCGATGCTCGCCACTTGACCCTACAACCGTAAATATACGAAGCTGCCTTTTCGCTTTAGGCGGCAGTTGGCTGCAAGGGGGGGTGTTATGCTGACGATTGAAATCATGCATTCGATGTGGCCGCACGGTGATGTGAAAGTCGCCGGGTTGATCGAAGGCATCGCAGCCGCAGCGCCGACCATCTTTCCAAAATACGGGCTGACATCTGATTTACTGATAGCGCATGCAATGGCCCAGTTCAGCCACGAATGCGGCGCCGGCCTCGAAGTGATCGAGAACATCAACTACAGCCCAAAACGCGCGTGCCAAGTTTGGCCGTCACGTTTCAGCGACGAAGCGGATTGCCTTGCAAAGCTCGGATGCTCCGCCGGGGATCCGAATTTTCCCATCAAACTGATCGACAACGTCTATGGCACACGCATGGGCAACCGGCCTGGCACCCATGATGGTTCGAACTTCATCGGCCGCGGACTCAGCCAAGTGACCGGCCGCGAGGGCTATGAGAAGCTTGGCGCTAAAGTTGGCCTCGACCTGGTCAACAACCCCAACATGGTCAGCTCGCCGGAGCATGCGCTCGAATGCGGCGTCGCTGATTTCATCATCTGCGGCTGCTTGCCGTTCGCCCAAGCCGACGATGTGCAGGGCGTGACTAAGCATCTCAACGGGGGATTTATCGGGCTTGCGGAGCGCACCGCTTGGCTCGCGCGCTGGAAAACCGCGCTCGGCAGCCAGAACCCGGCGATGCACAGCACGGCGTGGCTGCAAGTCTCGCTCAACAAGCTCGGCGCCGATCCTGTGCTCACACCGGATGGGTCGTTCGGGCCGATGACCTCCGCTGCGTTGAAGGAATTCCAGGAGGCGCATGGCCTGGAAGCGGATGGCAGGGTCGACCCGGAAGATATCGCGGCAATCGAGCAGGCGCTGGCGGCGTAGCGCGACGTTTCCTACTCCGCCGCCGTTCTTCCCGCGCCGCTGCCGTAGCGCTGCTCGATGTAATCCGCGACCATCTGCTTGAAGTCTTCGACGAGCGTCGGGCCGCGTAGCGTCGCCACCTTCTTGCCGTCGACAAAGACCGGCGCGGTCGGCTGCTCGCCGGTGCCCGGCAGCGAGATGCCAATGTCCGCATGTTTGCTTTCGCCGGGGCCGTTGACGATGCAGCCCATCACCGCGACGGTAAGCGCCTCGACACCGGGATAGCGCGTCTTCCATGCCGGCATCGACGTGCGGATGAAATCCTGAATGTCACGGGCGAGTTCCTGGAACGTGGTCGAAGTGGTGCGCCCGCAACCGGGGCAGGCGGCGACCAGCGGCACGAAGGTGCGGAAACCCATGGTCTGCAACAATTCCTGCGCGACCGTAACTTCCAGCGTGCGGTCGCCGTTCGGCTCGGGGGTGAGCGACACACGGATGGTGTCGCCGATGCCTTGTTGCAGCAGCACGCCCATGGCGGCGGAGGAAGCGACGATGCCCTTCGATCCCATGCCGGCCTCGGTCAGCCCGAGATGCAGCGCATAATCGGAGCGCCGCGCCAGTTCCTGATAGACCGCGATCAAATCCTGCACGGCGGAAACTTTCGCCGAGAGGATGATGCGGTCGCGCGGCAGGCCGATCTCTTCGGCGCGCTGCGCCGACAGCAGCGCCGACTGCACCATGGCCTCGCGGGTCACCGCACGCGCATCGACCGGCGCAAGCGAGCGGGCATTGTCGTCCATCATGCGCGTCAACAATTCACCATCGAGCGAGCCCCAATTGGCGCCGATACGCACCGGCTTGTTGTGTTTGATCGCCATCTCGATGATGGCGGAAAATTGCCGATCCTTCTTATCCTTGAAGCCGACGTTGCCGGGATTGATGCGGTATTTGTCCAGCGCCTCGGCGCAAGCCGGATGCTCGGCGAGCAGCTTGTGACCGATGTAATGGAAATCGCCGACCAGCGGCACGTCGACGGCCATCGCGAGCAGCCGCTCCTTGATGCGCGGCACGGCGGCGGCGGCTTCATTACGGTCAACCGTGATGCGGACGATCTCGGAGCCTGCGCGCGCCAGCGCCGCGACCTGCGTGACGGTGGCTTCCACATCGGCGGTATCGGTATTGGTCATCGACTGCACGACAATGGGCGCGCCGCCGCCGACGATGACGCGGCCCACCGCGACCGGCACTGAGGTGTGACGCGCTTGTGGGCTTGCGCTCACGGTCATCTCCGCAGTGTCCTCCCTCCCCCTGAAAGGGGGAGGGTCAGGGTGGGGGTCAAATGTCGCGCCATGACCCCCACCCGCCGCGCCTTCGCCCTTCGGGCTACGGCGGGCGACCTCCCCCTTTCAGGGGGAGGTACAAAAAGATGCTCGTCCGCGCTGCGTAACATCAGGCGCTCGCCTTGCAATGCCTGCACACGCCGGCGATTTCGATCACCGGTGCCTTCGGCGTGAAACCGGCGGAGCGTGCGGCGGAGCGCAGCGTTTCCGCCGCCGCCGCGGACGGAGCTTCGCCGACCGCGCCGCAATTCTCGCAAATGAGGAACACCACGAGCGCGCCGGTATCGTGATTATGGATGCAGGCAATGAAAGCGTTGCGGCTTTCGAGGCGGTGGACGAGACCATTCTCCCGCAGGAAATCCAGCGCGCGATAGATGGTGATGGGCGCGGGCCGGCCACCCGCCGCCGCCAGCACATCGATGAGTTCATAGGCGCCCAGCGGTTTATGGCTTGTGAGCAAAGCTTCTAGAACCTGCCGGCGGATCGGGGTCAGCCGCTCGCCATGCGCCGCGCATATCTCTTCGGCACGGGCCATGGCGTCGGTGGAACACCGGTCATGGTCATGATTCGGCGCGGGAAAGACGGAACGAGCCATCGGATTACCAGTTTGGCGCTTGCCTTGCGGCATTGTAGCCCTTTTTGTGAAGCTTTTTGCGAAACTGGGCTGGAGCCTCGCATTGCACATATTCACAATTACATATTGCGGTGCAGCATAACACGCGCCACCTTAGCCGCAGGGCTCCTCAGACTGCATTGAGATGGTCATGGCCATGCTGAAAGCAAAGACCGCCGTCATCACCGGATCGACCTCGGGAATTGGCCTCGGCATCGCCCGGGCGCTGGCCAAGGAAGGCGCGAACGTCGTCATCAATGGTTTCGGTGACGCTGCCGACATCGAGCGCGAGCGCTCCGGCATCGAGAAGGAATTCGGCGTCAAGGCGCTGTATTCGCCGGCCGACATGACCAAACCGGCGGAGATCGCCGACATGATCGCCACGGCGCAGAAGCAGTTCGGCTCCGTCGACGTTCTGGTCAACAATGCCGGCATCCAGCATGTCTCGCCGATCGAAGATTTCCCCATCGAAAAATGGAACGCCATTCTCGCCATCAATCTCTCGGCGGCGTTCCACACCATTCGCGCGGCGGTCCCTGGCATGAAGGCGCGCAAATGGGGACGTATCATCAACACCGCGTCGGCGCATTCACTCGTCGCCTCTCCGTTCAAGGCGGCTTATGTCTCCGCCAAGCACGGGCTCGCGGGATTGACCAAAACTGTTGCACTCGAACTCGCGACGTTTGGCGTCACCGTGAATTGCATCAGCCCCGGTTATGTGTGGACGCCGCTGGTGGCCAAGCAAATTCCCGATCAGATGAAGACCCGCAACATGACCGAGGAGCAGGTCAAGCGCGACGTGTTGCTGGCCGCGCAGCCCACCAAAGAATTTGTCACAGTGGAACAAGTCGCCGCGCTCGCGGTCTATCTCTGCTCCGATGCCGCATCCGCCATCACCGGCGCCAATATTCCGATCGACGGCGGCTGGACCGCGCAGTGACAATTTCCTCCACGTCATGCCCGCGCTCGTCGCGGGCATCCACGTCTTGTTCAATCAAAGGCGTGGATGGCCGGGACAAGCCCGGCCATGACGGTCATTACAGGGACTTCTGATGAATAAATTATTCTCCTGGAAGCGGGGCGACGAGCAGCCACCACCGAAAAAACGCATCAACCTCGCGCTTCAGGGTGGCGGCGCGCATGGCGCCTTCACCTGGGGCGTACTCGACCAATTGCTGGAGGATGGCCGCCTTGTGGTCGACGGCATTTCCGGCGCATCGGCGGGCGCGGTCAACGCCGTGATGCTCGCCGATGGCCTCGCGCGCGGCGGCCCCGATGAAGCGCGCAAGCGGCTCGCCGATTTCTGGCGGCGGGCGAGTTTCGGCGGTGGCTTGCCCGACATTCAGCGTCGCGTGGTGGAACGGCTGTTCTTGGCCTCTCCCTTCGGCGATCCGGTGAACACGTGGCTGGACACAGTCGGACGGCTGCTGTCGCCTTCCGATCTCAATCCGCTGCACATCAATCCGCTGAAGGAATTGATCGAGCATTTCGTCGACTTCAACGCCATCCGCGCCGAAACCAGCCGGCCACTCTTCATCTCGGCAACCAATGTGCAAACCGGAGCCTTGCGTATATTCACCCGCGAGGAAATGACGGCGGAAGCGGTGACGGCTTCGGCCTGCCTGCCATTTCTATTCCAACCGGTGGAGATCGATGGCGCCACCTATTGGGATGGCGGCTATACCGGTAATCCCGTTCTCTGCCCGTTTTTATGCGCGACCGAAACCGAGGACGTGCTGATCGTGCAAATCTATCCGCTTCAGCGTCACAAGATTCCGGCTTCGAAGCGGGAGATCATGGGCCGTGTCAATGAAATCACATTCAATGCCTCGCTGATGTCGGAATTGCGCGCCGTCGAATTCGTCACCCGCCTTGTCGAAGAGGGACGGCTCCCGCGCGGCACCGCGCCAGGTGAATACCGGCGCATCAACATGCACCGCATCGTGCTTGAGGATGTTGGCGACGCCATCGACAACACAAGTCAGTCGAAGAACGACTACGAATTTTTCGCTATGCTGCACAAGCTTGGCCAGCGCGCCGCGCGCCGCTTCCTCGACGCGCATTTCGACGACATCGGCGTGCGGGGGACAATCAATCTGCAGAAGGAAACCAGCGGCGAGCGGACGGTATAATTCCCGCGATCAACGCTCGGAAAATCCATTCGCGGTGATCTCGGCCAGGGCCGCGCAGCCGATAAGTCCCGGCTCCATGCAGGTCACCAGGTAAGTCGGCACGCGCGCGAGCAGCCACGCATAGGGCGGGTGCGACTCGAAGGCCTCGCGGAACACATCTTCATCGAAGAGCGGCCCAAGCCCGCAGGCGACGCCGCCGGCGATATACACCCCGCCGGTCGCTTTGAAAGTCAGCGCCACGTCGCCGGCAAAGCGTCCGAGCAGGCGCACGAACAGGTGTGTCGTCGCCAAGGCGGCTGCTTCGCCCGCCTCGGCACGCGCGACGATCGTCTCCGAAGCCAACGGAGCAGTGCCCGGATGCAAGGCGGCATGCAGGCGCGTCAGGCCGGGTCCTGAAAGCACCGTCTCCGCGCTGACGCGGCCGTGCTCTCGCAAGCGGGCGAAAACCGGCTCCTCGTCCGAGCTCTCCGCGCCGAAGGAAACATGCCCGCCTTCGCTGGCGACCGATTGCCAACTATCGCCGGACGGGACCAGCGCCGCGACGCCAAGGCCGGTTCCCGGCCCAAGCACGAGCTTGGCGCCTTGGCTTGCGCCGAGTTCATCGCCGCCTCCGAGTCGGCGGGTGTCGTCAGTCCCCAGCCGTGGCAACGCCCAGGCCAGTGCCTCGAAGTCATTGATCGCGTGGATGCTGGACAGACCAAATTGAGCAGCGAGATCGCGGAGATGAAACCGCCATGGCCGATTGGTCAGCGCGATCTCGTGACCATTGACCGGCCCGGCGACTGCCAGCACCGCTGCGTTTGGCCGTGTTTTCACTTCGGCAAGATAGAAGCTGATCGCCGCATCGAGCCCGGGAAAGTCATCGTTGTCGAAAGTGAGGACCTGCTCCGGCCGTCCGTTGCCGGCAGCGAGACCAAAGCGACTATGGGTACCGCCGATGTCGGCGAGCAAAACGCGGGACATGCCGGTGCTTGATACCCCCTCGGGACATCCGGCCGATAGGCCATACATCCAACGCGCTCGCAAGCCGCCCGATCCACGCTCAGACAAAATCCCACTACGGCGCGCTCCGCCGCGCTCAGCCGGCCTTGAAAATATCATAAGCTTGCTTATTATATGGGTCACACAGGATTTCTCTCATGCGCCCCCTCAGCCGGCCACGCGAAATGGCATTTCTTATCAGCGACTTAGCTCGCCTGCTCAAAACCTATGTGGACCAGCAGGCGCGGCGGTTCGGCATGACCCGGGCTCAATGGGCGGTGCTGGCCCGTCTCGAACGTGCGGAAGGCCTCAAGCAATCCGAACTCGCGGAGATACTCGACCTGCAGCCGATCACGCTCACGCGACTGGTCGATCGCCTCTGCGACAGCGGCTTGATCGAGCGTCGCGCCGATCCGAACGATCGCCGCGCCAAGCGGTTGTTCCTAACGCTACAGGCGCGTCCGTTGATGGATCGCCTCGCCCGGTTGGGCGAGGAGGTGATGTCCGAAGTGCTCGCGGGCATCGATGAAGCGGACGTGGCGCTGATGATCTCAAAACTTAGTGCGGCGAAAGACAACCTACGCAGCGCCATTCGGAAAAATGCTGAACCCAGTGAAGCGCGCTATGGCTGATACCGTTCTCAAACTGCTGCCTCAAACTACGACAGTGCCTACCAAGACATCAGCCGTGGCCGGATTCATGCGCCGGCGCTTGCGCCTGGTGCTGCTGGTCATCCTGCCGCTTATCGCCGCCATCATCGGTTTTGCTTTCTATGCGATGGGCGGCCGCTATATCTCCACCGATAATTCCTACGTCGGAGCGCAGAAGGTTTTCATCACGCCCGACATTTCCGGCCGCGTCACCCGAAGCGCCGTGAAGGAAGGCCAGCATGTCGCGGCGGGCGACGTGCTGTTCGAGATCGACCCCGCGCCCTTCCAGTTCGCGCTGGCGCAAGCGCAAAGCAAGCTCGCTACCGTGCGCGCCGATTTCGCCAACCAGAAGACAAATTTCCAGTCGCTGACGACGCTTGTCGATCTGGCGCAAAAGAATGTCGAGTTGAAGCAGCGCGACGTCGACCGCAAGGCAACGTTGGCCGCGAGCCGCTCAGGGTCGCAGGCCGATGTCGACACGGCCCAGGCGGCGCTGGTCACGGCGCAGTTGCAAACGCAATACGCCGTGCAGCAGCGCGCCAACACGCTCAATCAACTGCTCGGCAATCCCGACCTGCCGATCGAGCAATATCCGGCCTTTATCCAGGCCAACGCCGCGCTCGAACAGGCGCAGCGCGACCTCGATCACACGACGCTGAAGGCGCCGATCGGCGGCATCGCCACGCAGGTAGACAATATCCAGCCCGGCCGCTTCGTCGCCGCCGGCACACCCGTGTTGAGCGTGATGGATGACGGCCAGCCCTGGGTCGATGCCAACCCGAAGGAAACCGACATCACTTATCTGCGCGTCGGCCAGCCGGTGACCATCGATGTCGACGCTTTCCCGGACCATACCTTCCGCGGCAGTGTCGCGGCTCTGAGCCCAGGCACGGGTTCGCAATTCTCCATCCTGCCGCCACAGAACGCGAGTGGGAACTGGGTGAAAGTGGTGCAGCGCGTGCCGGTGCGTATCGCCTTCAACAAAGGCGAGGACACCCATAACCTGCGCGCCGGCATGAGCGCCAATGTCGAGATCGATACCGGTCAGCGCCGCTCGCTGTTCGGCCATTCGGCGGCGGCGCAGTAAGTCAAGCCGTGAACGCCGCCCGGACGGCGGGCCCGCCGACCGGTACGCGGCGGACTCTGGTGACGGTTTGCGCCATGAGCGCGACCATCATGCAGGCGCTCGACACCACCATCGCCAACGTGGCGCTGCCTTACATGCAGGGCAGCCTTTCGGCCTCACTCGACCAGATCAACTGGGTGCTTACCTCATACATCGTCGCGGCCGCGATCATGACCGCGCCGATCGGCTGGATCGCCGACCGCTTCGGCCGCAAGAAACTGTTCATCGTCTGCGCCGCCGGATTCACTTTCGCCTCGGTACTGTGCGGCTTGGCCCAAAACATCGGGCAGATGGTCGCCTTCCGCCTGCTGCAAGGCATGTTTGGCGCGGCGCTCGTGCCGCTGTCGCAATCGGTGATGCTGGACAATTACTCAATCGAGGAACGCGGCTCGGCGATGGCGATCTGGGGCATCGGCGTGATGCTGGGCCCGATCATGGGTCCAACGCTCGGCGCCTGGCTCACAGACAACTATAGTTGGCACTGGGTCTTTCTCATCAATGTTCCCATCGGCATTTTCACCGTGCTCGGCCTGATGACCTTCATGGATGAGACCGAGAAGAAAGGTCATCTGCGTTTCGACTGGTTCGGATTCATCGCGCTCGCCGTGGGCATCGGCTCGTTCCAGCTGATGCTCGACCGCGGCGAACAGGTCGGCTGGTTTGAGTCCTATGAGATCATCATCGAGTTGATCGTGGCGGTCGCGGGATTTTATTTCTTCCTCGCGCATTCGCTCACGACGGCTGCGCCCTTCGTGCGCTTCGATATCTTCAAGGACCGCAATTTCGTTGCCGGATGCCTATTCATGGTGGTCATCGGCGTCGTGCTGTTCGGGACCATGGCGCTGGTGACCCCCTTCATGCAGCACGTGGTCGGCTATCCGATCCTCACCACTGGGCTGCTGCTGGCCGGCCGCGGCATTGGCACTCTTGCTGCGATGATGTTGGTCGGACGGCTGATGAAAATCATCGAGCCGCGCTATCTCGTGCTCACGGGACTGCTGCTGACCGCCTTTACGCTCGATCAGATGGTCGGCTTCACCGACCAGACCTCGTCGCATACCATCGTCGTCGCCAGCATCATTCAGGGATTTGGCTTGGGTCTGGTTTTCGTGCCGCTGAGCACGGTGGCGTTTTCCACCCTGCCCGCGCATCTGCGCACCGACGGCACCTCCATCCTGACGCTGGTGCGCAACGTCGGCAGCTCCATCGGCATCTCCATTGTGATTGCTCAACTGACCAACATGACGACGCGCATGCACGCCTATCTCGCGGAAAGCGTCACGCCTTTCAACAATGCGCTGCAAATGCCCGACGTGGCGCGCATCCTTGATATGACGACCGATACTGGGCGGGAGATGATGGACGGCTTGCTGACGCAGCAGGCGACCATCATTGCCTATGCCAACGATTTCAAGCTGCTGATGTATCTGACGCTGGCGACGCTGCCGCTGGTCTTCGTCATCGGCACGTCGCGGGCGCCGAGCCTGGCGCCGGAAGAAACCGTGCACGCTTTCGAGTAGGCGGTATGGTTTCCCTCCCCCTGAAAGGGGGAGGGTCAGGGTGGGGGTCGATCACCGACGGCTAAGGCTCACGGACCCCCACCCGGTTTGCTGATGCAAACCGACCTCCCCCTTTCAGGGGGAGGTAAGAAGATCATCGGCCTACTTCCGCGCGGCCGTTGTTGATCGCGATCACGTCGCGCTCGGGTACGCGCGCGCGGAAACTCACGATATTTTCATCGCGCCACATCTCGGTGCGGATGGTTTCGCCAGGAAACACCGGCGCTGAATAGCGGGCCGAAATCGCCGTGAGCTTCGCCGGATCGTAGCCGCAGATATTTTTCAGGATCGCATGACCGGCGATGCCGAAAGTTGCAAGCCCATGCAGGATCGGGCGCGGAAATCCCGCGGCCTTGGCGATGGCGGGATCGACATGCAGCGGGTTGGGATCGCCGCTGAGCCGATAGATCAGCGCCGCCTCCGGTCTCGTCGATAACTCGCCGACAACGTCCGGTGCGCGGTCGGGGATCGGATGCACGGCCGGCGCTTCGCGCGGCGGACCGCCGAAGCCACCATCGCCGCGGCAGAATGTGGTCTGCGTCACCGTCGCGATTTTCTCGCCGCTGGCTTTATCGCTAACAACACGCTCAGAATAAACCAGCGCGCCCTTCCCCGGCCCCTTGTCGATTACCTCAGTGACGCGCGTGCGTCCGACGATGGTGCCGCTAGCCGGCAACGGCCGATGCAGCACCAATCCTTGTTCGCCGGCCACGAGCTTCACCCAATCGATGCCGGTGTCGAGATCGCGCGCCCAGAATCCCGGCCATCCCAGCACCACCGCGAAAGTCGGCAGCACTTTGAGATTCTTGTCATAGACGAAAGGCAGTTCGTCTTCGTTCAGCGGATCGTGGCCGAGCCCGATGCCGAGCGCATAGAGGATCGCGTCCTTCGCGGCATAGGTCTGCTCGACCTCCGGGATTTTCAGCGCGAGCAGTTTTTCGTAGTCGATGGGCATGACGCTCTTATTCCCTCCCCCCTTGAGGGGGAGGGTTAGGGAGGGGGGTAATGATTGTCCCCGCGCCCGATACGACACCCCCCTCCCGACAAGCGCAGGCAAGCCCGCGCTTGTCGACCTCCCCCTCAAGGGGGGAGGTGAAGTAGGGCGACGCGCCCGGCATATTCACTTCGGATCCCAGGTGAACACGTCGCCCGAACGTTCCAGCGGCGTCAGCGCGGGGCCGAAAGCGTCCTTGAGCTGCGCGTCGATGGCGTCGGGCGTCCAGCCCTCGGCGCGATGCATGGTAGAAACCGGACGCGGCTGGCTGAACAAAAATATCTCGTTATTGCGCACGGCGAAAATCTGCCCGGACACGCCAGCGGCACGATCCGAGCCGAGATAAACAACAAGCGGCGCGATCTTTTCCGGCGTCATCTGCTGGAAGCGCTCGACGCGGCGTTTCTCCTCTTCGGTTTCTGCCGGAATGGAATCGATCATCCGCGTCCAGGCAAAGGGCGCGATGCAGTTGGAGCGCACGTTGAAGCGCTGCATGTCGAGCGCGATCCCGCGCGACAGCCCGGCGACGCCGAGCTTGGCCGCCATGTAATTGGCCTGACCGAAATTGCCGATCAGCCCCGAGGTCGAGGTCATGTGCACGAAGCTGCCGGAATTTTGCTCGCGGAACGGCCCCGCCACCGCGCGGCTCATGTTGAAGGAGCCGTTGAGATGCACGGCAAGCACGTCCGTCCAGTCCGACGTGGTCATCTTGTGAAAGATGCGGTCGCGCAGGATGCCTGCGTTGTTCACCAAGATGTCGACCCGGCCAAAGGCCTCGATGGCCTTCTTCACGATCTCGTCGGCATTCTTCGGCTCCGTGATCGAGAGCGTCGAAGCAATAGCCTCGCCCCCCGCCTTCTTGATTTCCTCGACGACTTCTTGCCCGGGCCCCGCGTCATTGCCCGCGCCTTCAAGACTCGCGCCGATATCGCAGACAACGACTTTGGCGCCTTCGGCTGCCATGCCGAGCGCGATGGCGCGGCCGATGCCGCGCCCGCCTCCGGTGACGATTGCGACTTTTCCCGCGACGATGCCTTGTCCCATACGATCCTCTGCTGACGACGAATGAAAAATCACAGGTCGAAAAATACGGTCTCGCGCTCGCCCTGGACGTGAATATCAAACACATAGATCATCTGGCCGTTTCGCTCTTCCAGCGTCGCGATCAACGTGTCGCGGCGGTCGGCAGGCACGAGATTAAGAATGGGATCGGCGGCAGTCGCCGCTTCGTCGGGGAAATAAATCCGTGTGTAGCAATGCTTCGGCATGCCGCGGGCGAAGACGGCCACCAGAATGTGCGGCGCCTGCATCTTGCTGTCGACGCCGCCGGGAACCGCGCCAGGCTTAATCGTGGTGAAGCTGTAAGCGCCGTTGGCATCGGTCCCGGCGCGGCCGAAGCCCACGAACTTGGCGTTCGGGCGCCGCTGGTCGGCCGGATGCGCATAGCGCCCGGCAGCGTCCGCCTGCCAGATCTCAATCAGGGAATCGGTGATCGGCTTGCCGTCGCCGTCGAACACGCGGCCCTCGATGCGGATGCGCTTGCCGGAAGCGTCCGGAGTGACGAGGTCGTTGCCGATTGCCTGCGCCCAATCGAATTCGTCTCCGGGCGTGAGACCATAGGCAAAATACGGCCCGACGGTCTGCGAAGGCGTAATCTCCCGCATTTCAGCTTCCCATCGGGGTCTGGTTGCGGCCGCGCAACACGATATCGAAGCGATAGGCCAGCGCCCAATCGGGAACGGTGTTGTCCATGTCCAAAGACGACACCATGCGCAGGCGCGCGGCCTCGTCGGTCACCGAATTGAAGATCGGGTCATATTGGAATAGCGGATCGCCGGGGAAATACATCTGCGTCACTAGCCGCGACAGAAAGGAGCGGCCAAAGAGTGAGAAATGGATATGCGCCGGGCGCCAGGCATTCGGATGGTTGCCCCAAGGATAAGCGCCGGGTTTCATGGTGATGAATTTGTAACGTCCCTCGCCGTCGGTCATGGCGCGGCCGGCGCCAGTGAAATTCGGATCGAGCGGCGCCGGATGCTGATCGACCGGATGAATGTAGCGGCCGCAGGCGTTGGCCTGCCAGATCTCGACCAGCGTATTGGGAACGGAGCGGCCGTCCTCGTCGAGCACGCGGCCATGAACGACGACGCGCTCGCCGAGCGGCTCGCCGTCATGTTGCTTGGTCAGGTCTTCGTCGCCGGGCTTCACCAGGTCATGGCCATAGATTGGGCCGGTCAATTCCGTGAGCGTATGCGGCGCTAGAATGAGCGGCTTCGACGGCGAGCGTTTCACCGTGCTGCGATAGGCCGGAGACAGCGCCGGTGGAAAAGCCTTTAGGCTCTCGCGCGGATAGACGTAGCTCATCCCACATTCCTCAATTGATGGTTACACACGTTCCAGCGCGAGCGAAACGCCCTGTCCGACACCGACGCACATGGTGGCAAGTCCAAGCTTACCATCGCGCTCGTGGAGGCCATGCACCGTGGTCATCGCCAGGCGCGCGCCCGACATGCCGAGCGGATGACCGAGCGCAATGGCTCCGCCATGCGGATTAACATGCTCGGCGTCGTCGGCAAGTCCGAGCTGGCGCAGACAAGCGAGCGCTTGCGAGGCGAAGGCTTCGTTCAACTCGATCAGGTCGAAATCACCGATCTTCAGCTTCAGCCGCTCCATTAGTTTTTGCGTCGACGGCACCGGACCGATGCCCATGATGCGCGGCGGCACGCCGGCAGACGCCATGCCGAGCACGCGCGCGCGCGGCGTCAAGCCGTTCTTCTTCACGGCAGCTTCGGAAGCAAGAATCATGGCCGCCGCGCCGTCGTTGACGCCGGAGGCATTGCCGGCGGTGACCGTGCCGGGGTTGCGAAACGGCGTCTTCAGTTTGGCCAAATCTTCCATGCTGGTATTCGGGCGCGGATGCTCGTCGCGATCGACCAGCGTCGGCCCAGACTTGCCGCCCGGCACTTCGACGGAAACGATCTCGGTGGTGAAATAGCCAGACGCGATGGCCTTGCCGGCGCGCTGTTGCGAGCGCAGCGCGAAAGCATCCTGATCCTTGCGCGTGACCTGGAAATCCTCGGCGACGTTCTCGCCGGTGTCCGGCATGGAATCGACGCCGTATTGCGCCTTCATCAGCGGATTGATGAAGCGCCAGCCGATGGTGGTGTCGAAAACTTCCGCACTGCGCTGGAACGGCGCCTCGGCCTTGCCCATGACGAGAGGCGCGCGGGTCATCGATTCCACGCCGCCGGCAATCGCCAGATCGATCTCGCCCGCGCGGATCGCGCGTGCGGCGGCGCCGACGGCGTTGAGGCCCGAGGCGCAGAGCCGGTTGAGCGTCACGCCGGGAACATTTGCCGGCAATCCGGCCAGCAGCAGCGCCATGCGCGCCACGTCGCGGTTGTCCTCGCCTGCTTGGTTGGCGCAGCCGAGATAGACTTCGTCCAGCGCCTCCCAGTCGATCTTCGGATTGCGCGTCACCAGCGCCTTGATCGGCACGGCGGCGAGATCGTCCGCGCGCACTTTCGCCAAGGCGCCGCCGTAGCGCCCGATCGCCGTCCGTGCCGCATCGCAGAGAAAAACATCACGCATCGAGTATTCCTCGGTCGGGCAAGCCCTTGCAGTTCCCCTCCCCCTTGTGGGGAGGGGTTAGGGGTGGGGGTGAACTGCTCTCGCGAGCAAGAACCCCCCTCCCCGACCCTCCCCCACAAGGGGGGAGGGAGCGAGAGGACGTGCCTTGCGCATAACACTTCATCACGCGGCCTTGCCGTGAGCGGCGGCGGTGCGGGCATGCAGCGCGCGCAACGCCTCAAGCTCGAGCGCCGTCGGCGGCGGCGTCTCGCCGACCTGTGCTGCGTAGCGCACCGTCCAGCCGGTATTGTCCTGAATTTTTTCGCGGGTCACGCCGGGATGGATTGACACCACCGTCATTTCCTTCGTCGCGGGATCGGGTTCGAAGATACACAGATCGGTGACCAGCTTGGTTGGGCCTTTGGTCTTCAGGCCGAGACGCGCGCGATGATCGCCGCCCTCGCCATGCCCGAGCGAGGTGATGAAGTCGATCTTGTCAACGAAGCTGCGCTTGCCTTGAGCCATGATGATGAAAATCTCCCCGCAGGAACTCGCGATCTCCGGCGCGCCGCCGCCGCCGGGAAGCCGCACCTTCGGCTTGTTATATGGGCCCACCACCGTCGTATTCAAATTGGCGTATTTGTCGATCTGCGCGCCGCCGAGGAAGCCAACGCTGATGCGTCCGCCTTGCAGCCAGTAGCGGAACATTTCCGGCACCGACACGGTAGTCAGCGCGGTTTCGCATAATTCCCCATCGCCGATGGAGAGCGGCAGCACGTCAGGCTTGGTGGCGATGGTGCCGGATTCGTAGATCAGCGTGATGCCGGGCGCATGCGTCAGTCGCGCGAGGTTGGATGCCGCCGAGGGCAATCCGATGCCGACGAAGCAGACATCCTCATTGCGCATCGCACGCGCGGCGGCGACGGTCATCATCTCGTTGGAGGTGTAGCTCATCATACTCATTCCGCCGCTACCCTGTGCTTAGAGACATGCGCCGCGAAAACATCCGGCCTCTGCTCCAGGACATTAGCCTTCATCCAAGCGAGAAAACCCTCTCGCTCGCGCGCGATCGCGTCCCACGCTTTATAGAAGGCATTGTCGCGGCCGTAATAGCCCTGGGCGTATGACGGGTATGCGCCGCCGGGAACCTGCGCGATGGAAGCGACCGTCCAGCTTGGCAGGATGGTGGCGTTGAGGCTGCGCGGGCCGAGATCGTCGACGATTTCCTCCACCGTCACGATGGCGCGCTTGGCGGCGAGCACCGCCTCCTTCTGCACGCCGATAATGCCCTCGATCAAAACATTTCCGGCGCGGTCGGCCTTTTGCGCATGGATGACGGCGACATCGGGCCGGTGCGCGGGCACCGACGCAAGTTTTTCGCCGGTGAAGGGACATTCGATATATTTGATTTTGGAATTCACCTTCGGCAGATCGCCGCCGACATAGCCGCGAAACACCGCGCAAGGCAGGCCCGCCGCGCCGGCTTCATAGGCATTCGCCATGGCGGCGTGGGAGTGCTCCTCGATCTCTAATGGATGCGGCCAGCCGTTTTCCACCGCATCGCGCAGGCGATGCAGCGAGCCGACGCCGGGATTGCCGCCCCAGGAGAAGACGAGTTTTTTCGCGCAGCCCATGCCGATCATCTGGTCGTAGATCAGATCGGGCGTCATGCGGATCAGCGTCAGGTTCTTGCGTCCCTGGCGGATGATCTCGTGACCCGCGGCATGAGGAATGAGGTGAGTGAAGCCCTCCATCGCCACGGTATCGCCATCGCGAATATTGGCCTTCACGGCCTCGGTGAGGGTAGTTATGCGCGGCATTCCGGGACTTCCTTCAGGCGTCGTAGGTCTCATTTAGGGGCGATCCCCCCAGGCGGTCAAATCCAGCAGCGAAGGCGCTTTTTACCCTCTCCCCTTGTGGGAGAGGGTGGCGAATTGCGAGCGTCAGCGCGCAATGAGCCGGGTGAGGGGTCAATGCGACCGCAAACTCCGACCCCTCACCCGCTTCGCGAACTTCGTCCCCTCAGCACCCTCTCCCACAAGGGGAGAGGGTAAAAAGTGAGCTTGACCCTCCGGAGCTTGGAGGCGAATTTGCCTGCGCCAAGCCGAACGAGAAGGAACGACCCGCCCATGCTGACCAATAGCCGCGCGCACCGCATCCTCTGGAGCGAATGCGATCCCGCCGGCATCGTCTTCTATCCGCGCTATTTCGAGCTATTCGACACCTCGACCACGCGGCTGTTCGAAAAGGCGGCCGGCATGAGCGCCGCGCAGCTCTTCAAGCACTACGATGTAATCGGCTATCCGTTGGTCGATGCGCGCGCGCGTTTTGTCCTCCCGCTCGCCTTCAGCGACGACATCACCATTGAAACCGAGGTAGCCGAGTTTCGCCGCTCCAGCTTCGAGATGCGGCACAGGCTAATGAAGGGCGGCAAGCTTGCGGTGGAGGGTTTCGAAACCCGCGTATGGGTCGGCCGGCATCCCGACGACCCCGGACGGATGAAATCGCAGCCGATTCCACAGGATATCATCGCAAAATTTTCCGCAGGCTAACCCTGTGGTTTTCTCTGATGCCGCATGAAAGCGCGGATGGCATCTGCTAGCGTCCGCCTCATGGACCTCGCCCGCGCCATCCTCCCGCCCGAAGCCCCGGCTGCCGCCGACGCAAGTGCGCGGCCGACTCCAGTCATGGAGCAATATATCGAGATCAAAGCCGCCAATCCCGATTGCCTGCTGTTCTACCGGATGGGCGACTTTTACGAACTGTTCTTCGACGATGCCGAGACAGCATCGCGCGCGCTCGGCATCATGCTGACCAAGCGCGGCAAGCATCTCGGCCGCGACATCCCGATGTGCGGCGTGCCGGTGCATCGCGCCGACGATTATTTGCATCGCCTGATCGTGCTTGGCCACCGCGTCGCCGTCTGCGAGCAGTTGGAAGACCCGGCGGAAGCGAAAAAGCGCGGCGGCAAAAGCGTCGTGCGCCGCGACGTGGTGCGGCTGGTGACGCCGGGCACGCTCACCGAGGACACGCTGCTCGACGCCAAGCGCAACAACTATCTGCTCGCGTTGGCGCGGGCGCGTCCGTCATCGGCGGAGCAGCAGGACCGCTTCGCGCT
>JAXDOS010000131.1:0-9216 GCA_034668785.1 Alphaproteobacteria bacterium | reverse complement strand
AGGGCTTTTGCAGTCCGATATTCGCGGCGAAACCGCCACATCGCGTAGGCCGAAAAGAGCGCTACCAGCAAAAATGCCGGTCCGATGGCGGCAAGAAACAATCTACCGAGCGATTGTTCGGCCGCGACCGCATAGAGGATCATGGTGATCGACGGCGGCAGCAGGATGCCAAGCGTCCCGCCGGCGGCGATGATGCCCGCGGCGAAGCCACCGGAATATCCGTGCTTGCGCATTTCCGGAATACCGGCGGAGCCGATGGCCGAACAGGTGGCAGGCGACGAGCCGGCCATGGCAGCAAAAAGCGCGCAGGCGAAGACATTGGCAATGCCGAGGCCGCCAGGGATACGGTGCAGCCACGCATGCAGCGCACCGTAAAGGTCCTTGCCCGCCGGTGACCGCCCGATTGCCGAGCCTTTGAGAATGAATAGCGGGATCGACAGCAGCGTGATCGAAGCCATCTCCTCATAGACATTCTGGGTGACGGTATCGACCGATGACGACGGCATGAAGGCGACCATGAACAACGTCGCCACCGCGCCGAGCGCGAAGGCAATCGGCATCCCGGCGAACATGACAATGAGGGTGACGGCGCCATAGAGCAGCCCGATCGACAATACCGTCATGCCGCCGATCTCCGGCGACGCAAAGCACCGATGACTTGCAGCAACAGTTGAATGCTCAACAGGATCATTCCGGTCATCATCAACGAATAGGGAATCCACAACGGCGGCCCCCACGTCGAGCCGGAGCGGAAACCATCGACCCAGGCCTCTTCCAGCAGGATCCACGATTTCCAGGCAAAGAAAGTGCAGAACAGGAAGCTGGCGAAATCGACCATAATCTGCCGGACGTAATTGACGTGTGGCGGCAATATGCTGGCGAGCGCCTCGATGCCAACATGGCCACGCTCGGCCTGAACTGCGGCGCTAGACATGAAAATCGCTCCGACGATCAAGAACACCGACATCTCATCCTGCCAGTCGGAAGAGTATTTTAAGAAATAGCGGGTCACCACGCTGTAGGTGAGGACGAAAGCCGCGGCCACCAGCGCAACGGATGACACGATCACGATGTAATAATTGATCTTCGACAGGATGTGATCGGCCAAATAGATGACGGCGCCCTCCTTGGGCGCCGTCTTCGCTTTACGCTCGACAGTGTCGAGTCCGTGAGACATTGCGGTCGGCTTACCAGATCAGACGCTGACCTCTTGGGAGAGCTTGAGAAGCTCGGCCGACAGCGCGGTCTTCTCGGCATAGTCTTTCCATGCCGTATCGCGGGCCACCGCGCGCCACTTGTCGAGCGCGGCGTCGTCGAGGTCGGAAACCTTCGCGCCTTTCTTGGAATAGACCTCCGCCACTTTCTGGTCGTCGGAGTTCGCTTCCGTCTGGCCGAATTTCTCCAGTTCAAGGCCGACCGCCATGATGGCGGCTTGCTGATCCTTGGTGAGCGCGTCGAAAATCTGTTTCGACAGCAGCAGCGGCTCGAGCATGAACCAATAGGCCTTGCCGCGGCCGGTGGTAAGACTCTTGGCAACCTCTTCCAGCCGGAACGAGATCAGGCTGGTCGAAGAGGTGATCGCGGCATCGCAAGCGCCGGTCTGCATGGCGGCATAAAGTTCGTTCGACGGCGTCGACAAGGTCGTCGCGCCGGCCGCCTGCAACACCATGTCCATCTCGCGGCTGCCGCCGCGGACCTTCAAGCCCTTGGCATCCGCGGGGTTGATGATAGGCGTGACCCGGCTGGCGACGCCGCCGGCCTGCCAAACCCAGGAGACCATGATGACGCCCTTGTCGGCGAGCAGATCGCTGAACTTCTTGCCGACCGGAGATGCCTTCCAGGCGTTGGCCTGTTTGTAGGAGCTGACGACGCAAGGCAGATTGCCGATGTTGAGCTCCGCGACCTCGCCGCCGCCGTAAGAGATCGGGTAGAGCGTCATATCCAGCGCGCCCTTACGCACGGCGGAGAACTGCGGAATGGTCTTCATCAGCGACGAATTGGCGTAGACTTGAGCGGTAAGCTCACCCTTCGTCCGCTTCTCAATCTCGGCGGCAAATTTTTGGCAGAGCCGGTCGCGGAAATCGCCCTGATCGATCGTGCCGCCGGGAAACTGATGCGAAATCTTCAGCGTCTGCGCCGCCGCGGCGGATCCAATCCGAGACGCGGCGATGATAGCAGGGGCAGCAATAGCGCCCATGAGGACGCGGCGTCGACTGACAGTCATGTTTTCCTCCTTGTTTCCAATCCAACCCGTATATGCCGTCATTCGACAGCTGTTGTTCGTATTCTTCTGCGGCTTATACCGCATTAATGTGCCGGTTCCTACCGTGTCAGCTTGTCGCCGGTAGTTCCATCGCAAATCACGCGATCGATAGCCTGCTAACCCCGGCCCTGGACAAAATTTTGGCTCCAGGCAAGAAAAACAACTCGTTCACACCCTTCTGGGTGCCGACTGGGAGGATCCGTCCATGCCACGACCGTTGGCCGGGCTAAAGGTACTTGAGCTTGCCCGCATCCTGGCTGGACCGTGGGCCGGTCAAATGCTGGCTGACCTCGGCGCCGACGTGGTTAAGGTGGAACGCAAGGGCGCCGGAGACGATACTCGTGGCTGGGGACCGCCGTTCGTGCCGGGCACGAATGGCGGTCATTTGGGGTCGGCCTATTATCATGCGGCAAACCGGGGCAAACGGTCGATCGAGGTGGATTTCGACAGCGAAGATGGCAAGCGTATCGTGCGCAAGCTCGCCGCCCGCTCGGACGTCTTGATCGAGAATTTCAAGGTCGGCGGGTTGGCCAAGTTCGGGCTCGACTACAAAAGCCTCGCTCCTGAAAATCCCCGGCTGATCTATTGCTCGGTCACCGGCTTTGGCCAGGACGGGCCCTATGCGTCGCGCGCCGGCTACGATCTGATGGCGCAAGGCATGGGCGGCATGATGGATATTACCGGCGTCGCCGATGGTCCGCCCACCCGCGCCGGCGTCGCGATCTCAGATATCTTGACCGGGATCTATTCGGTGGTCGGCATCCTCGCCGCGCTCACCCAGCGCGAGAACACCGGCAAGGGCGCGTATGTCGATACAGCGTTGCTCGATTCGACGGTCGGCGTATTGGCCAACCAGGCGCTCAATTATCTGGTGTCGGGACAGATCCCGCTGCGGATCGGCAATACGCATCCGAACATCGTGCCCTATCAGGAATTTCCGGTCGCCGACGGCCACATCATCATCGCCACCGGCAATGACGCGCAATATGTCAAACTTTGCCACGTGCTGGGTGCGCCCGAACTCGCCGACAATCCAAAATACAAGGACAACACCGGCCGGCTGCAGCACCGCGACGAACTGGTCGCCAAGCTCAGCACGCTCACGTCGCGCGTCAATCGCGGCGACCTCCTGGCCAAACTCGAAGCGGTCAAGGTGCCGGCCGGGCCGATCAACAATCTCGAGCAGGTATTCAACGATCCGCACGTCGTCTTCCGCGGCATGCAGATCAACCTGCCAAGCGATGCGGCCAAGGGCGGAACGATCCCCGGCCTGCGCACGCCAATTGTGATCGACGGGTGGCACGCCGCCTCCGAAAAACCGGCGCCGCAACTTGGGGAGCATACGGCGGAGATTCTTCGCGAGATCGAAGAAAGCTGACAGCGAGCTAAGTTGCCTGAAAAACTTTCAGCAGTGCCGCAATAACATCCAGAACGAAGCCCGCGTTTTAACGGCGGTTACGGCGTGCCGGCAGCTTGCTTTTGCTGACCTGCCGCGAATATTCCCATTTGAGCGCGGCCACGGTCACCAGCAGCACCGACAGCATCAGATATTTCAACACCGAATCCCACGCCTGAAATTGATTCAGCAGGCCGACGATCCAGCACGCGATCAGGATGGATAGAAGGGCGGTTTTGGACGTCGACATGGCGGTCTCCAGTGATGCGCATTGCGGCAAGTGACTACAAGCAAACGATATGCCAACACTCACGGGCCGCGGAGGTTCCGCCAAGCGTGAGCGGCAGACGCGCTGTCAAGGATCACATGTTGTAACGGGGAATTTCCACGCGGCGAACTCGCATGGACGCGAGCCCACGCTGCTGGGGATTCAATCTGCGGCGTCAGGCAGCTTGGGAATGACAGTGAGAGCGACTCGTTGCCGGCAGATGGGCATGAGCCAGCACTTCTCTCGCCTGCCGGGCGACCGCCGCCCGTTGCAACTCGGTGAGAATTCCGGCGCGATAAAGACACAATGCCTTAAGCCGCATCAGCCGCGCGGACGGCGCGTCCGAGATCGGGAAAATTCGGTTAAAGTCCAGAGGCGTTTCTAGAGGCATTGCTGCGGTCTCGTAGCGATCTAATAGGCGGCAATTTCCGGCCGAGGGTGATGGAGCGACGTAAATCCAACGCGGGAAACGTCAGGCGGTTCCGCCAACTGTTCCTGCCCAAGCGCGTCGGCGCCCTTCGAGCTCCAGAAACCATTGAAATTACCGTGTATGAACGGACTTCCAAGGCAACGCGGGCGCGATGCCGCTGCCATTCTGGACAGCCCGGAATCGAGCCTCTATAACCCCGGCGCGCGCTTCCCCCTCGCCTAATTGCGAGGCGGCGCCCAGGTAGCTCAGTTGGTAGAGCATGCGACTGAAAATCGCAGTGTCGGTGGTTCAATTCCGCCCCTGGGCACCATTTCCGCCCCAATTCAGACGAAGCCCGTTCGTGCCGAAGGCGGCGCCATGAAGATTGTCTTGTTCGATCCGCATGGGCGCTACGGCGAACTCGAAGCCGCCCTTGCGGCGTTTCCCGGCATCTCGGCCATCAATGCGTTGGATCAGGACATGTTGCGCGCGGCGCTGCCGCAAGCGGAAATCCTGATTACCGGGAACAGGGCTTATACGCGCGAGAACGCGACGATCATCCGCGAATGCGGCCCCGCCTTGAAATGGATCCAGTTCAGTACCTCCGGCATAGACAACGCGGTCGCCGCTGGCCTGCCGTCGGGCGTGATCGTCACCAACGCGGCAGGGCTGCGGGCCTTCGCCGTCGCCGAACATGCCTTCGCGCTGATGCTCGGCTTGCTGCGCCGAATCGGCGCCACGGAGCGAGCGCGCGGCGATGCCGTCTGGGCGCGCGAAGCGGTCACGCCGTCCATGGATAATCTTGCGGGAAAACATTTGCTGCTCGTTGGCCTCGGCGCTATCGGACAGGAGATCGCGCGCAAGGCGAAAGCCTTCGACATCCAGGTGACGGGAATCTCCCGTGCCACCGGGCCGATGCCCAACGTCGATCGGATCAGGCCGCGCAGCGAATTGCAGGCTGCCGCCGCGGAGGCCGATATTGTGCTGCTGGCACTGACTTATGATGAGACGACGGACAAAATCCTAAACGGTGACGTGTTGCGAGCGATGAAGCCAACCGCTTACGTCATCAACATTGCGCGCGGAAAGTTGGTGGATGAGCCGGCGCTGATCGATGCGCTTCGCGCAAGCAAAATTGCCGGTGCGGGGCTGGACGTCACTGACACAGAACCGCTGCCGGCCAATCATCCATTCTGGATGATGCCGAATGTGCTGCTCACCCCGCATGTGGGCGGTGCCGGCAGCAAGAGCGGCGGTGGCGGCTTCAGCAAAATCTTCTTGGATAATCTGCGACGCCGGATGGCTGGCGAACCGCTGAAGAATGTGGTGATCGAACGGACGGAGTGAGAGCACTCCCTCCCCCTGAACGGGGGAGGGTTGGGGTGGGGGTCTAATTCACCGCATTGCCGCGGCCGACCCCCACCCGGTTTGCTTCGCAAACCGACCTCCCCCTTTTAGGGGGAGGTACAGAGTCAGACCGGCGCAAACTTCGGCACGGATACTCCGTCAGCCATGTCATCGAACACGACCTTGACCGGCATCTCACACATCACCTCGTCCGGGGCAATGCCGATAATGTTGCTGAGCAGGCGTGGACCTTCCTCAAGCTCCACCAGCGCCACGACATAGGGCACCTCCTGCGCGAAGGCCGGATGGTAGACGCGGTGAAAAACGACGAAGCTGAAGACTTTTCCACGCCCTGAAACTGCTTCCCAGGAAAAATCCGCCGCGAGACAATGCGGACAACTCTGCGACGGCGGAAACCAGAAGTTGCCGCAGGCGTTGCAGTGGGGAAGCTCAAGCCGATGCTGCTTCGCCGCTTCCCAATAAGGTACCGATTCCGGCGCCGGGCGCGGGACCGGCTTCGGCTTCGCTGCGGCCTTCTCCATCACGCCCTCCCCAGGATCAAGGTGGAGTGGCAAACTTGATTGCCGCCGTGGCCGGAGACCAGCGCGATCTCCGCGTCTTTCACCTGGCGCTCCTTTGGATAAGTGTGGCGCATCTGGCGCACGCCTTCGACCACTTGCAGCATGCCTTCCACATGCGCCTCGGAAAGCTGGCCGCCGGAGGTGTTGGTCGGCAGCCGTCCGCCCATGCGCAATGCACCGGAGGCGACGAAGTCACCGCCCTCGCCTTTTGTGCAGAAGCCGTAATCCTCAAGCTGCGTCAGCACCATGTAGGTGAAGCAATCGTAGAGTTGCGCGGTGTCCACGTCCGCAGGGCCGAGCCCGGCCATCGCATAGGCGCTCTCGCCGCTCTGCTTCGCCGCCGTCGTCACCATGTTGTCGTCGGCGAACCAGCCGCGCAGGTTATTGAAACTGCCGAAGCCTTTGATCGGCACCGGCGGCTGGCGAAGGTCGCGCGCGCGTTCGCGGCTGGTGACGATGACGGCGCCGGCGCCGTCGCTGCGCAAGCTGCAATCGAACAATCCAAAGGGCGAAACGATCGGCTGCGCCTCGCGATATTGCGCGATGGAGAGCGGCTTCTTCATTTGCGCGTCGGGATTGCGCAGCGCGTGCTCGCGGAAGGCGACTGCGATCTCGCCGAAATGCTCGCGCGTGGTGCCATAGAGATGCATGTGCCGCGTCGCGCCGAAGGCATGCGCCGCGACGGCGCCAAAATATCCATATTCGGGGCCGAATTCCTGCGCGCGCTGGCTTTCCGGACGGGTCTCGTTGCGAACACGCGCCTCGTCCGACGAATGCGTGCGCGACCAGCTATCGCGGCCATAGCCGCAGATCATCGTCTTCGCCAGCCCGGCGTTGATGGCCATGGTCGCGATCGCCACGGACAGGATTTGGCTGGCGCCGCCATTATCCAGCGACGTAGAGAAGCGCGCATTGATGCCGAGGCGTTCGCCGATACGCTGGTGGTGGCAATAGGATTCGTCGGGGCCGCGGCAGACGATGCCGTCGATGTCGGAAACCTTCAGCCCGGCATCCGTGATGGCGTTGCGCATGGCCTCGACCAGAAGATCGAGGCTGGAAACGCCCGGCACCTTGCCGAGCCGGCTGTTGCCGGCACCGACGATGGCGCAGACGTCGCGCAGCTCGCGCGAGGATTCGATCATCGGCTTTTCTCGCGCGCCGCGATTTCCGCCAATACTGCGTCGGTATGTTCGCCAAGCTCCGGCGCGGCGGAGTGAATTTCAAGCGGCGTTGCCGACATCCGCAACGCGTTGCGCACGAGCCCGACGCTGCCGAGCTGCTTGTGGGGCAAATCCTTGCGCATGGCGAGATGTTGGACTTGTGGATCGTCAAACACCTCGGCCAGCGTATTGAGCGGCGCCGAGGGGACATCTTCGTCCAGAAGTTTCTTCAGCCAGTGTTCGCGCGGCTGCTTGGCGAAGATGGCGCTCAGCTCGCTGCTGAATTCTTCGTAATTGCGGCTGCGCGCTTCCCGAGTGGCGAAGCGTTCGTCGGTAATCCATTCCGGCTTGCCGGCGGCGCGCGCGAGCCCTTCCCAGAATTTCACCGGCGAGGACAGATGCACGATGAACGGTTTGTCGTCACCCGCGACAAACGCATAGACCTGCGCCTCGCGGGTGCGGGTGCCGCGTCCGGGCACTTTGCTGTTCTCGAAATAGCGCGCGGCATTCTCGCCGCAAAAGGAAATGCTGGCTTCCAACAGCGATGTGTCGACGCGTTGCCCCTTGCCGGTGCGGCCACGGGCGACCAAAGCAGCAAGGACGCCATTGCAGGCAACCATGCCGGAGAGATGGTCGGAGAGCGAAATGCCCATGGGGCGCGGCTCTTTCATGTCGGTCAACAGGCTCAAGAGCCCGCTCATCGCCTGCCCGACGGTGTCGTAGCCGGGACGCGCCACATAGGGCCCGCTGGAGCCGAAGCCCGTGATCGAGCACCAGATCAGGCCGGGATTGTCGGGCGCCACGTCGTCGTAGCCGAGCCCGAGCCGCTCCATGGTGCCGGTGCGGAAATTTTCGATCAGCACATCTGCGGTGCGCAGCAGCGCGCGGGCGGAGGTCAATCCTTCCGGCGATTTCAGGTCGATGACCACGCTCTTCTTGTTGCGATTCACCGAGCCGAAGGGCGGGCTATATTCGACGCGGCCCCAACCGCGGAACGGATCGCCCTTGCCCGGCGTCTCGATTTTGATCACCTCGGCGCCGAGGTCGCCCAGCAGCATCCCCGCATAAGGGCCAGACACATAGCTGGCGATTTCGATGACGCGGATTCCCTCGAGCGCTCCGGCCATTCATCCCTCAACCATTATTTATTTCACGGTGTACGGGCGGCCGCTTACGGAGCGGTGACCGCCTTAAGACGCTCGATCACCTCAGGGGGAGATTTATACGCCTTCTCGACAATGGCCTGAATCTGCTCGCCCGTTTGCGGGGCATTGGCGCCAAGCTGGAGCTTCTCCTGTTCGGCCTGAAACTCCGGGTCTTTTATTGTCGCCAGGAAGGCCGCGCGCATGGCGTCGACGCGGTCCTGCGGCACGTCCGGCGGCATAACATAGGGACGGCCGACGGCGAGCGGCGCCGCGGCTTGATCGATCAGCAGCTTATCTTCCGGCTTGGTGGCCAAATCGCGCGCAAAAGGCACATCGGAAATCGCCTTTTCTTTTTCGGCGCCGATCTGCACCAGCAACTTGACCTTCTTCTCTTTGATCCAGGTCGGCCGTGTCGCCATCAGCGAGTTGTAAAAGGCGCTCGGATAACCGTCGATCTCGCCGCGCTCCATGGCGAGCAATGCGTCGTTCTGGCCGGGGTAGCCGACGATAATCTTCAATTTGACGCCGAGCGTCTCCATGAAGATTTTCCCGTAGAAACTCGGCGTCGAATTCGGTCCGGAGGATCCCATAACCAGTTCGCGATGCCGGGCATCTTCCACCGTGTTGACGGGTGATTCATGCCAGAC
>JAXDOS010000130.1:0-19724 GCA_034668785.1 Alphaproteobacteria bacterium | reverse complement strand
TGACCGGCGTTACCGACACAGCCACCGGCCTCGGCATTACCGCTTCCGCCGGTTTCCAAACCAACGTTGACATCGCCAATGCGGTGACCAACATCGCCGCCGCGCTGACGACCCTGAAAAACCAGGCTTCGACCTTCGCTTCCAGCGTGTCGATCATCCAGTCTCGTAACGACTTCACCAAGTCGCAGATCAACACGTACAATACCGGCGCGGATGGTCTGGTCTTGGCCGACGGCAACCAGGAAGGCGCCAACCTGCTTGCCTTGCAGACCCGCCAACAGCTGTCTTCGACAACTCTGTCGCTCGCCACTCAGGCGGATCAATCGGTGCTGCGTCTCTTCCGCTAATCCGATCTAAACGCGCAATAGACGGCGGGGCTTAGGCTCCGCCGTTTTCTTTGGAGCGCTCGTTAAGGGAAAGCGCCTTAACGATTCATTATCGTTATTCCGTAATGAATCCGGCGTGCACGCACCCCACCAAGCCCCTACTATTACTGCGGCCGAAGCTGCCGAAATTGCCAGCATCCAAGCCAGGATCGTGCCGGGCCGCGCGTGCGGAACATGCACCCTGTGCTGCAAGGTGCTGGCGGTTCCCGGTTTTGATCATACGCCCGGCGAATGGTGCACGTTCTGTCTGCCAGGAAAGGGTTGTGGCATTTACCCCACCCGTCCCGTCACCTGTCGCGGCCATTATTGCGAGTGGATGATCTCACAGGGGCTCGGACCGGAATGGAAGCCTGAAAAGGCCAAGTTCGTCCTGTTCAAGAGCCACGGCGGCCGCCGTCTCACCGCCCATGTCGATCCGGGTTATCCGTCCGCGTGGCGGCGCTCGCCGTTTTATGAAAATCTAAAAATATGGGCGACGGAAGCTGCAAAGAAGACTCCCGTGCACATGGTCGACGTGATGATCGGTGAGCATGTCACCGTCGTCTTGCCCGACCGGGATGTCGACGTCGGGGTAGTCCCCGCCGACGAATTGGTGTTGTTGGGCAAGCGCGCGACGCCTACCGGCGAGATCATCGAAGTCCATAAGATCAAGAGGGACGCCGCGCCCGTTTAAATCGATCAGAGATTGCGGCTGACCGCGAGCGGCTGGCTGGCGCTGGGACCCGGAACCGTGTGCCGGCCCGAAGCCCCATAGGTCTGCGGCGCGCTCTTGCGCGCGAGCTGGCTCGACACGCCCCGGATCAAATCTTCGGAGACCGCATGCGCCGTCGCCAGCACGGTCATGTTGATCCGCAGCAATTCATGGAATTGCTCATGACGCCGGCGGAAAGTTTGCCGCAACTCCGGAGCCGCCTGCGACAGCGAGGCTTGGCTCGCAGACAGTTTCATCATGTCGGCCACATAGCTGCGGGCGAAATCGGCTTTCGATTGCTCCAACTGCGACGCTTCGCGCAGCTTTCCCACACGCACCAAAGCCGTTTCCTTCTCGATCATCGTAAGCAGGGTGCCCATCGCCTCCATCAAACGGCCGATCAGAGCTTCGATTTCGTTCGGCGCGACAAGCGGAGCAGGGGAGGGGAAAGCGTCAGGCGTGATGCTCATGGCATCGGCGCTAAATTTTGCAAATGTTGGAAATTCATTTGCCGCTTACCTCCTGCTGGGCGAGCAGCGATTGGTAGACTTGATCGGCGAGACCGATGCCTCCCGCCTTGGCGAAGGATTTGGAATATTCCTGCGTCAGAAAAGAGCGCCACACGCCGGTTCCGCCGGCGTCGCCGAACGGACCTTCGCCGCTGATGCCGGTGAACATCTGGCTGAACATGGAATTGAGGAACACCGCCTCGAAGTCCACGGCGGCGGCCCGCGCCTTGACGTTGGTCCCGGCTTTCGGCGTAGCGGTCGCATTCATCAAAGCCGCGTTCGCGGCGGGCGAGAGCGCCGGCGATGATGCGAGAGAAGCCGCCATCACATCACCTCGATATCGGCCTGGATGGCGCCCGCGGCCTTGATCGCCTGCAGGATGGCGATCATGTCGCGCGGTCCGATCCCGAGTGAATTGAGACCATCGACAAGTTGTTGCAGCGACACCCCATCTTTCACCAGCGCAAGCTTCTTGCCGTCCTCCTGCACGCCGACGCGCGAGCGCGGCACCACCGTCGTCTGGCCGCGCGAGAACGGAGCCGGCTGGCTCGCTTGCGGCGTCTCGGAAATGGTGACGGTGAGATTGCCCTGCGCCACCGCGACCATGGACACGCGCACATCGCGGCCCATGACGATGACGCCGGAGCGTTCATCGATGACGATCTTGGCGGCGAGGTCGGGTTCAATCTGCAACTGCTCGATCTCGGTGAGCAGCGAAACCACATTGCCGTGATATCGCTTCGGCACGGTGAGCTGCACCGTCGAAGGGTCAAGCGGCTCGGCGGTTGCCGTGCCGATGAAATCATTCACCGCCGCGGCGATGCGTTTGGCGGTGGTGAAATCTGCGTTGCGCAAGGCGAGCCGCACCTGACCGAGTTTGTTCAGCGCGAACTCGATCTCGCGCTCGATGATGGCGCCATTGGCAATGCGGCCCACTGTCGGAACCCCGCGCGTGATCTTGGCGGCGTCGCCTTCGGCCTGGAAGCCTCCGATCGCCACCGAGCCCTGGGCGACCGAATAGACGTTCCCATCGGCGCCGAGCAGCGGCGTCACCAACAAAGTGCCGCCCTGAAGGCTCTTGGAATCGCCAAGCGCCGACACCGTGACATCCATGCGGGTGCCTTGGGTCCCGAAAGCGGGCAGGTTGGCCGTCACCATGACGGCTGCGACATTGCCGGTGCGGATCTGCGCGCCGCGGATGTTGACGCCGAGGCGCTCGAGCATCGCCTGCAGCGATTGCTTGGTGAAAGGTATGTTGTTGAGGGTGTCGCCGGTACCGTTGAGACCGACGACGAGGCCATAGCCGATAAGCTGATTCTGGCGCACGCCCTCGATATTCGCGAGGTCCTTGATGCGCGATGTAGCTGCCGCCGGCACCGACGCAAAAACCAGCGTCAATGCCGCGGCGAACGCAGCTTGCAATCTTCTCGTCACCCTAAGCTCCCCGCTGAGGTGGACTGCCTTCATTAAAGCGAATTGCGTGCCACCTTCGGCCGCGAGCTATGACATTGGAATCGAACGACAATTAGGTAGTGCTCCCAATGCGCTTACGGCCATGCGGGGTAGCGGTTGCCGTTTCCCGGCAGTATTTGCCGGGCGTTTACCGCCCGTTAACCATAAATGGCGACCCTGGGCGGGAGATCGAGGCCAGCAAATTTGGCCGGAGGCTCGCCATGCGAATTTATGGACCCAACGGAAACGCCTCCGTGGCTACCGCGCCGTCCGCGCGGCGCACCGGCTCGGGCACCTTCTCCGTCACCGAAGAAGCGGCGCCGCGGGCGCCTGCCTCCACCGGAGCCTTGCGGATGGTGGGCGGAATCGATGCCTTGATCGCGCTCCAAGGGGTCGAAGATCCCGCGGAACGGCGCCGGCGCTCCGTCAAGCGCGGCCGCAATGCCCTGGATGTGCTCGAGGAACTCAAGCTTGGCCTGCTCGGCGGCCCCCTTGATCAGTCCACACTGCAAAGGCTGAAAACCGCCGCCGCCGACCTCAAGAACACGTCCGGGGACCGGGGGCTCGATAGCGTCCTGGCCGAGATCGATCTGCGGGTCGAAGTCGAGCTCGCCAAGGCCGGAATAAGCTAAATCGGCGTTGGTTGAAGGCGAAAGCCGCGGGGCCCCGGCTCATCGCTGCAACGCAGTATCTTTTTCATCATTTCAGTCATTTGGCGGCCCATTCCGTTATTGTCGGCAACCCGCTCCCCCTATATAAGCGCTCCCCGCGAGGTGGGGTTTCGTCCCGCATCTGGGGGGAAAATCTATCGCGTTGCCCTGCCGGCTCGTCAGCCGTCTGGGCCAATTAAAACAACATGTCAGGGAGATGTTTGGATGTATCCGGGGGGAAATACCGCGAGTAAGCCAAGGCCAAAACGCGCGGAGCTGCAATGGATGCTTTCGGAGAAAAACAATAATTACCGGCCCTCCGACAAAGAGCCTTTCATGAACGAGCGCCAGCGGGAATATTTCCGCCTGAAATTGCTCACCTGGAGGGACGATATACTGAAGGAAGCCCGGGAGACGCTCCAGCATCTCCAGGACGAGAACCAAAATCATCCCGATCTCGCCGATCGGGCGTCTTCGGAGACCGACCGTGCCATCGAGTTGCGGGCGCGCGATCGCCAACGCAAGCTGATCGCCAAGATCGAAGCCGCGCTGGCGCGCATCGAGGATGGCTCCTACGGCTATTGCGAGGAAACCGGGGAGCCGATCTCGATCAAACGGCTCGAAGCCCGGCCCATCGCTACGCTTTCGGTCGAGGCGCAGGAGCGTCACGAGCGTCGCGAGCGGGTCTACCGGGACGATTGAGCAAGCGCGGGTCGGCTGCGGGTCAAGACGCTTCGGCGCAAGCTTACGGCTCAGGTAAGCTGTAGGTTTGCTCCGATGTCGCCGTTGAGCGCGGAGATAGAGTCCGCCACCGTGGCTAAATTTCCTGCTGGATACATGGCCTCGATTTCTTGGATGCGGCTGGCAAAGTCGAAGGTGAACGACGGCAATTGCGCTCGGAGCCTGGTCAGCGCCGCGGCGGCTTCCTTCAGATTGGTTGGCGTTGACGGATGCCGCAGGTTGCGCTCGCAGCGCATATAGGCGCCGCCGAGGTTGAAGCCGGCTGAGAAAGCGTGCGTATCCGCCCAAAGATGCGGATTAGCATTGAGTTGGGCGCTCAGGTCGCGCCAGACCTGCATGATCGGCTCGGCGAAGCGGGAGATGTTACCGCCCGCATAAGCGGTCTGGCGGGCCGAGTTGACGATTGCCTGCAGGCGCCCCTTGGCCGCGGCAGCGCCGAGCGCCAACGAACGATCAAGCGCCTTTTCGGTGTCCATTGCCTCCCGCTCGAGAACCTCCACGACGTTGCCGCTCAATTGCGCAGCGACCGCGCAAGCGCCAAAACCAAATCCGCTGTCGAGAGCCCAACTCATTTTGAATTGTCCCGATCTGAACGGGGCGGTTTCTCCGCTCCGCCGCCGGAAGGTGCCGCATCACTGTCCATATGGCGGAACACATGCGCGCGCAGAGCTTCGCGCGTACTGAAGCTGGCGCCGCACTCGGTGCATTCGAATTTTTTATCAGTCATGATTGCCCCCCGTGAAGACGTCAGCTTACACCGAAGCGCAACGGTGTGAAGGCCACGCAAGAAAACGCGGCCTCCGGCGGGGAGTGCCGAAGGCCGCGTGGTATCGCCGTTTCATCCCGGGACGGAAACGGCGGGGAGGCCAGCCGTTAGAATGGCAACAGCACGTCGAGCACCTGCTGGCCGTAACGCGCTTGCTGCACATCGGTAATCTGGCCGCGGCCGCCATAGGCGATCCGCGCCTGCGCGATCTTCGACGAGTCGATGGTGTTGTCGCTTTCGATGTCCTCCGGCCGCACCACGCCGGCGACGATGAGTTCGCGAACTTCGAAATTGACCCGGATCTCCTGTTTGCCTTCGACCACGAGATTGCCGTTCGGCAGCAATTGCGTCACCACTGCCGCGACATTGGTCTGCAAGGCTTCCTGACGGTTGACCGATCCCTTGCCGTCGCTCGAAGCGGTCGAGTCGGCGGTGAGGATGCGGCCGGGCAGTATGGGCGGCACCGAAGGCTTGATCAGCTTGCTGCCGATAAAATCGGTTATCCCGGAATCTTCTTTGTTGGCGCGGCTGCGTTGGGTTTCGTTGGCGATCACCGCCTTGTCGGTGATGTTGACCTTGACGGTAAGCAGGTCACCGATTTGATGCGCGCGCTGATCCTTGAAGAAGGCGCGCGAACCGTTGCGCCACAATGAGTTGGAATTATACGAGGCGGGCTGCGCATCCGGCATCGGCATCTGCACCGGTTTGTATCCGGCTTGAGCTGTCGGATTTTCGATCGCCGACAGCGGCGGCTGTTCCCCAAGCGCCTGCACGCGATCGAGCGCGGCGCAACCTCCAAGCAGCGAGGCGGCCAGGCCGACCGGTAGAAGGCGAGACACTAAGCTTCGCGTGTTCGGCATGACTCTCACTCGGTGCGTGGGTTGATTGCGAGATCGGACATTTCGGCGGAAGGGATATTCGCCGCGATGCGCGGCTTCATGGAGGTCACCGTGACCGTGCCGAGCGCGGTGACCGTGCCCTGCACGGTGCGTTTCGACTGCGTGTTCAGCACGTTGATGATGTCGCCCTGGGTGCCCGCGTCCAGGGCTTTGCCGCGGACCGTGAGCAGGATTCCCGGCACCTCGAAGAGCAGCGTCACCGCCTCGTTCCTTTGCACCAGCTCCGGCTTCGTCAGGTCGGCTTGCCGCAGCATCTGGCCAGGGCGCATGGCGCGGCGCACGGAAAGCCCAATCGCTGCATCGGCGGCGTTGAAGGTATCGTTTCCGGCTTCCGTTTTCGGCCGCCGTTCCATCACGACATCCGCCGCGCGTAGGATCTCGCCGCGCGCCAGCGGCCGCGCCAGCACTACCGTCTCGACGGTTTCTGCGATGTTTCCGGCAAACCGCAACCGCAAGCGTTGGGCGGCGGCGCTGCCCGGCAATTCCAGTGCGGCGTCGAAATGACCCGAGCGTGAATCGTAGGACAGCCGCACGACCTGCAATTCCGCCGTCGCCGTCGTCTCCACATGCATGGTGCGAACTTCACGGTCGAACATCACCGCGAGATCGCCGGCGCCGGTCAGGCCGTACTGCGCGGCAATTGCTTGAGCGATGCGCGCTTCGATCTGCTTGCTCGTGATGGCGCGGCTGGCGTGGGTTACCATCACGTCCAAAATTCCATCGGCGTCGATATCAAACAAGTCGTGTGAACGCGCGGCGTCGATCACGCGCTTCGCCGGCACCGGGCCGGTGTCGCCGAGATCGGGCGCGCGGAAGATCGGGATATTCGCGGCGGCGCCTGCGTTGTCGATGAGATCGCCAATGCGCACGACATCGCTTTCGACCGTAACCGCGCGCCTGAGCATCGGCGAGGCGGAACCGATCGCGCCGGTAACTTGCGCCGTGGCCGGCAAGGTCAGCGCGAGAAGAGCGGCAAATGTGATGCGCAACATGGCGGCGCCTCCTCAGCGCATCAGATTGGAACTGGTCTGCAACATCTGGTCTGCGGCGGTGATGACTTTGGAATTCATTTCATAGGCGCGCTGCGCGGCGATCAGATCGGTGATCTCGCTGACAGCCTCCACATTGGCCTGTTCGAGATTTCCCTGCTGGATATCGCCGAAGCCTTCGACGCTCGGCGTGCCGTTCTGCGCCGGCCCTGAAGCCGGCGTTTCCAGGAACAAGTTGTCGCCGATCGCCTGCAGACCGGATTTGTTGACGAACATCGACAGCTCGATTTGGCCGACGGGCGTGGACGTGGTGTTGCCGGGAAGCGTCACCGAGACCTGCCCCTGCGGGCTGATCGAAACCGCGCTGGCGTTTTGCGGAACCGTAATTCCCGGCTGAACGACGTTGCCGTGAGCGGTGACCATGCGGCCTTGAGCATCCAGCTCGAAAGAACCATCGCGTGAATAGGCGGTGCGGCCGTCGGCCATGAGGATCTTGAAAAATCCCTCGCCGCGGATGGCGACGTCGAAATCCTTGCCGGTCTGCGTCAGGCTGCCTTGCGTCATCAGCCGCGGCGTGCCCACGGTCTTGACGCCGGACCCGAGTTCGATGCCCGTTGGCAGCACATTTCCCTGGTCGGAAGTTTGACTGCCGACGCGGCGCACATGCTCGTAGAGCAGGTCCTGGAATTCGGCGCGCTGGCGCTTGTAGCCGGTGGTGCGCATATTCGCGAGATTGTTGGAGATGACCTGAACGTTGAGTTCCTGGGCCATCATCCCGGTCGCTGCGGTGTGAAGCGCTCGCATGGAAATCGTCTCCTAGTCGTTGGCCGGGCTTAGACCGGAACCTCGGCAAGCTTGTCGATGGCGCCGCGCCGCATCTCGCCCTGCTGCTGCATCAGCGCTGATATTTCGGTGTAGCTGCGCGTCACTTCTATCAAACGCGTCATCTCGATGACGCCGCGCACGTTGGATTTCTCGACGGCGCCCTGAACTACATGCGCGGTGGTCGTCGGCCGTGGTTGATTGTCGGGATTGGCTACAAACGTGCTCGAGCCGTCCTTGCGCAGTTGCTGCGGCTTGCTGAAATCGACCAGCAGGAGCTTTCCGCGCGGCGAATCCGTCTTTGCGGACAAGCCTTCGTGGACGCGGATCGAGCCGTCCGGATTGATAGTGATATCGCGGTCGGAATTTTCGAAAACGATCGGGCCGGATTCGCCAAGCACGCGATAGCCGTCATTGGTCACCAGCTCGCCGGCGGCATTGATCTGCAGCGAACCGTTTCTGGTATAGCGATCGCCGCGCGGCGTCTGCACGGTCAAATAGCCATCGCCTTCGATGGCGATGTCGAGCGGACTGCCGGTCTGCTGTATCGGGCCTTGGCTGAGATCAAGCCAGGTCGCGCGGTCGCGCACGGAAGTGACGCGGCTATCGGCGCCGCTGAACTGGCCGTCGCGGGCACCCGGCATCAAATACTGTTCAAACAGAGCGCCGTCACTCTTGAACCCCGTGGTGTTCAAGTTGGCGACGTTGTTGGAAATGACTTCGAGTTCGCGACTCAGCGCGACCTGTCGCGAAAGTCCGACGAGAAGAGAATTCTCCATCGGTAGTGCTCCCCTAAACGACACGTACCGCCCTCCCAGGCGGGAATGTCTGCGAACCGCCGGCTCTCCCAAGCCTCGGCTCGCCGTCTTCGATGCAGGGGCTATGCCAAATTACAAAGTCTCGCAAAAACAATAGGTTGGCTCATCTCGGGCAAATCGGCGAGGGGCAAAAGCGGCCACAGACGGACGCCTACCCGGCAAAAATTTCCGGCTCTGAATACCGCCGAAAGTATCTGTTAACCATTCGCGCCGTAGCCTCTTATCGAAGGGCGCACGGGGTCGCGCCCCGCGGCTTAGTCCTGAGTATCCGCCGCTCGCCGGCTCCCGCATCTCGAGCGATCCAGGACAGAGCTCATGGCATTAAAGCCGAAAAAAGCAGCCGTTGAATCCGATTTGGATGACGAGGACCCCGAAAACGAGGGCGGAGAGGCCGTCGTCAAAGGCGGAAAACCCGCCTGGGCATTGGAATTAAAACTATCCCTGAAGACGATCCTGATCGCTGCCGCTGTCTTGCTGATCTGCGGCGGAGGCGGGGCCGCCGCTTACTTATATTATGCAGCCGGAAAGGACGCGAAGCAGACCGCGCTAGCCGGCAAGCCCGCTGTCTTCGTCGACCTGCCGGAAATCCTGGTCAATCTCGCCAACGCCGGTGGCGATCGCACCCAATATCTCAAGGTCAAGGTCGTGCTCGAAGTACCAGACCAAGCGCTGGCGCAGCAGATACAGCCGGTCATGCCGCGCGTGACAGACGCCTTCCAAACTTATCTGCGGGAATTGCGGCCGACCGATCTCGATGGATCGGCGGGCCTTTACCGCCTCAAGGAAGAGCTGACCCGCCGCGTCAACATCGCGATTGCTCCGAGTCACATCAACGCGATCCTGTTCAAGGAGATCGTCGTCCAGTAACGGCGGAGCCATGTCGCAGAAAGACAAGATAGATCAAGATGCCTTGGCCGCCGAATGGGGCCTTGCGCTTGACGCGGAGCAGGCTCCGCCCGCGCATCCCGACGGTACCGAGGGCGCGGACGGCGACGCCGCCGCCCAATGGCAGGCTTTGGTTGACGAGAGCGGCCAGCTCGTTCAGGCCGCCAAAGGCGGCGCCGAGCGCATCCTCAATCAGGATGAGATCGATAGCCTGCTCGGCTTCAACCTGGCGGACCTCTCGCTTAACAACAATTCCGGCATTCGCGCGATCATCGACTCGGCGATGGTCTCCTACGAACGTCTGCCGATGCTGGAGATCGTCTTCGACCGGCTGGTCCGGCTGATGACGACGAGCCTGCGCAATTTCACTTCCGATAACGTCGAAGTTTCGCTCGACCGCATCACTTCGGTTCGATTCGGCGATTATCTCAATTCAATCCCGCTGCCGGCGATCCTTGCGGTGTTCAAGGCCGAAGAATGGGACAACTTCGGGCTTTTCACCGTCAATTCAAGCCTGATCTATTCAATCATCGACGTGTTGCTCGGCGGACGCCGCGGTCAAAGCGCGATCCGCATCGAGGGCAGGCCTTACACCACGATCGAGACCAATCTGGTCAAGCGCATGATCGAAGTGGTGCTCGCCGACGCCGAGCTCGCGTTCAAGCCGCTGTCGCCGGTCAAATTCAACATCGACCGGCTGGAAACCAACCCGCGCTTCGCCGCCATATCCAGGCCGGCGAATGCCGCGATCCTGGTGCGGCTGCGGATCGACATGGAGGACCGCGGCGGCAACATCGAGCTGTTGCTGCCTTACGCGACGATCGAGCCGATCCGCGCGGTCTTGTTGCAGATGTACATGGCCGAGAAATATGGCCGCGACCAGATCTGGGAAGGCCATCTCGCCACTGAGATAGGGCAGGCCGAGATCGGAGTCGACGCGGTGCTCTACGAGGCGCGGCTTCCGCTCAAGCAGGTGATGAATCTCGAAGTCGGCGACACGCTCACGCTAGAACTTAAACCCGATGCGCTGGTCACGGTGCGCTGTGGTGACGTTGCCCTCACCGAGGGCCGCATGGGGCGCGTCGGCGACCGCATCGCGGTGCGCGTCACCAAGCAATTGCGCAGGCCGAAGACAACATTCGCCATGTTTGAAAAAGCCGACGAAACCACAGCCCGTCTGGAGGCGCAGTGAGCAATTCTTTTCCTCTCGTGATCGAGAGTCTGGTGGCGCTGTTGCTGCTGTTCACCATCGGATATTGCTTCCTGCTGAACCGGCGGCTGAAGCTGTTTAAGGCCGACGAAGCGTCGCTGAAAACCACGATTTCCGAACTGATGACCGCGACCGCCAATGCCGAGCGCGCCATTGCCGGGCTCAAGACTACCGTGCGCGATTGCGAACAGGGCCTCGGCGAACGCCTGCGAACCGCCGAGCGCGTGGCGGCGGAGATGGATCGCCAGCTCGAGACCGGAGAAAATATTCTGCGCCGGTCTCGTGGCGCGCCTGGCGGCGCGGAGATCGCGTCCAATCCGAAGTCGGTCGCTGCCGCGGCTCAGGCTTTCACCGAACGCGCCCGCTCACGGCTGAACGGTCTCGCTGCATGATCCGCTACGTGCGCGAATTCCGCCTGCTGCCGGTCGTGCTGTTCGCGACCATCTGCCTTTTCACCCTTAAGCTAATCGGGATCGTAAGCGACGGCGGCTACACACTTGGCGGTGTGTTTACCAGTCCGGCGGCGGATGGCGCGGCGTCCACCGCCGGCGCTGCGAAAATTCCACCGCTCGCTCCCGGCGCCAAGCAGTCCTGGGCGCAGGAAATGTTCAGTTATCCGGATGTCACCGGTTCCATCGACGAGAAAAAGCCGAGCGACAAGGTTGCCGCCGTCGCCGGCAAGATCAACGCTCCAGCGGCGGCGCCCGCGACCCCCCCCGAACCAATGGCGAAGGCGGACGGAACGCTGGTGCGACTCGACGGCACCCGTCCGGCCTCGGCCGCGGAGCGGGCCGTGCTGGAACGGCTACAAGAGCGCCGTCAGGAGATTGAAGCCCGCGCCCGTGAGATCGACATCCGCGACGGCCTGCTGAAGGCGGCGGAAAAACGCCTGGAAACGCGGCTGAAGGAGCTGAAGGACCTTGAGGCTCGGGTCAATTCCGCCATGCAGAAGAAGGACGATGCCGAGGCGGTCCGCTTCAAAAGCATCGTGATGATGTACGAGAATATGAAGGCCAAGGACGCCGCCAAGATCTTCGACCGGCTCGATCTCACCATCCTCATTCAGGTTGCGACCCAGCTCAATCCGCGGCGGATGTCGGACATTCTGGGCCAAATGTCGCCGGAAGCGGCCGAGCGGCTAACCGTAGAACTCGCCAACCGCGCTTCCTCGGCTGAAAAAATGCCCTCCGCCTCCGACCTGCCGAAGATCAGCGGCAAGCCAAGCGGCACGTAGTCCAGGGTTAACGTGACGTTAAACGCCAAATCCTAAACTCGGGCGGACCGGCGTGTTGCCGGAACGCCGGTTTGTGACCGGCGCGGGGCGGCGTATGTTGTGTAGCGTAACCAGTTGGCGAGCCATCATCGCACCCGCGACAGGCCGGCGGCGCCTGTTTCCCCACATCTGTTGTCTTGCGACACTCCTATTTCTCTTACCCCTTGCGCAGGCCATTGCCGCGCCGGTCAAGGGCGACGTGAGCATGGCGGTGCGCGACGGCTTTGCCCGCCTGTCTTTCCGCTTCGCCGAGGAAGTCGCATCGCAGGTGCGTGTCGCCAACGGCATCATGGTGATTTCCTTCAAGAAACCAGTCGATGTGCTGGTGGAAAAGTTGAGCGTCGGCGCTACGGATTTTATCGGCGCGGCGCGGCGCGATCCCGACGGCATGGGCATCCGCATCGCGCTGGCGCGGCAAGTGAAGGTCAATACCATGACGGCTGGGGAGCGGCTGTTCGTCGATCTCATGCCCGAACCCTGGACCGGCCTGATGCCCGGCTTGCCGCAGGATGTCGTCGACGAACTCGCCAAGCGCGCGCGCGACGCCGAGGCGAAAGCCAAACAGCAGTTGCAGATGGCGGCGTGGCGCAATCAGCCGCCGATCCGGGTGCGCGTCGGCAAACAGCCGACGTTTACGCGTTATGTCTTTGATCTGCCCGAGAAGGTGGCGGTGTCGAACGCGCGCGCGCAGGACACGCTGACGTTGGCCTTCGACGCTCCGTTGAAATTCGATCTCGCGGACGCCCAGGCGTCGCTGCCCGCTACGCTGGAGTCGATCGAGGCCAAACCGGACGCCGCTTCGGCTTCGGCGTCGGTACGCTTTGCCCTGGCGGCCAAAGTCGATGTCCGCACCTTCCGCGACGACAACAGCTACGTGGTCGATGTGGTTACGCCGGATGCTAAGAAGGCGCGCGACGAAGTAGAGGCGCAGCTGGAATCCGACGAGCCGGCAAATCTTGAGGACGCGGCCGCCGTAAAGAACGGGCCCGCCGCGCCTGCCAAGCCTGCCGCCAAACCCTCAACCAAATCCGCGGAAGCGCAGCTGGCCGCGCCGGCGACCACGCCGGCGGCGATCGTGCCGCTGCCGCCGCAAAAACCCGCCAAGCCGGCGGAGGCCGCCGCCCCGCCGCCGCGTACATCGTCCGGCGCGGTCGTCGTCGAGCTTGTGCGCCAGGGCGACAACCTGCGCCTGACTTTTCCCTTCGCCAAACCGACGCCGGCGGCAGTGTTTCGCCGCGCCGACACGCTCTGGCTGGTGTTCGACGCCGCGAGCGACATCGATCTCGCCGCGCTCAGCGCGGAACCGAGCCGCACGATCCAGAGCGCGAGCCTGACGCGCTCGCCCGACGCCAGCGTGGTGCGCATCAAGCTGCAGCGCCCGCGGCTAACCAGCATCGTCTCCAGCGGCGCCGATTGGACGCTGACCATCGGCGACGCGGTGATGGAGCCGACGCAGCCGCTGACGCTCACCCGCAACATCGTCGGGCCGTCGCGCGCCAGCGCCATCGTTCCGTTCGAGGAGCCGCACCGGCTGCACCGGCTGCTGGACCCGGAAATCGGCGACACGCTTCTTGTCATCACCGCGCTCGGTCCGGCGCGCGGCTTTGTCAAAGGCCAGGACTTCGTCGAATTCCACGCGCTCGCCTCCACCCACGGCATCGCCATTCAGCCGGTCGCCGACGACATCAACGCCGAGTTGATGGTCGACAAGATCGTCATCGGCCGCCCCTCGGGCCTTACATTATCCGCGGTCAGCTTCACGGCGCGGCGCTCCGGCCGCAGCGGACCCATCATCCTCGACGCGCAGCTTTGGGGCTTCGACCGTCAGGCCGACTTCGCCGAACGGCAATCGTTGCTGCTGCGCGCCGCCGGCGAGGCCACGGAAAGCCGGCGTCCGGCGGCGCGGCTCGATCTCGCCCGTTTCTATCTCGCCCGCGGCATGGATGTGGAAGCGAAGGCGGTGCTTGACGTAGCACTGGCGGGCGACCGCGCCACCACCGACGACGTGCCGGCGCTGATGCTGCGCGCCATCGCCAACATCCTGTTGAAGCGCAGCGACGAAGCGCTCAAGGATCTGGCCAATCCGATGATCGGCAATCAGCACGACGCGCGGCTGTGGCGCGCGCTGGCGCAGGCCCGCCAGGGCAAATGGGCGGAAGCCAACGACGGCTTCAAAAGCGCCGAAGTTGCAATGGGAACGCTGCCGGCCGAACTGCAGCGCCTCGCTTTGAAGGAAGCCGTGCGCGCCGCTCTTGAAGTCAAGGATTTCGCCGGCGCCGCCAATCTGCTCGGCGAGTTGGAAATGATCGGTGTGCCGCGCGCGCTGGAGCCGCACATCTCCGTGCTCACCGGGCGGCTGGCGGAAGGGCTCGGCCGCTCCGAGGATGCGTTAGTTGCTTATAGCCGCGCCGCGGAGTCGGACGATCGCGCCGCCTCCGCGCAAGGCCGGCTGCGTGAAGTAACCCTGCGCTACAAGATCAACGATCTCAAGCGTCCGGATGTGATCTCCGAATTGGAGGCGCTCACCGCGATCTGGCGCGGCGACGAGACCGAGATCGAAGCGCTGCAATTAATGGCGCGGCTTTACATCGAAGAGGACCGCTATCGCGACGCCTTCTACGTCATGCGCACGGCGCTGATGGCGCATCCGAATGCCGAAATCACGCGCCGCATCCAGGACGAGGCGTCGGCGACTTTCGACTCGGTGTTCCTCGCCGGCAAGGGCGATGCGTTGCCAACCATCGACGCGCTCAGTTTGTTTTATGACTTTCGCGAGCTGACGCCGATCGGCCGCCGCGGCGACGAGATGATCCGGCGCTTGGCTGACCGCCTGGTCAGCGTCGACTTGCTCGATCAGGCCGCCGAGTTGTTGCAATATCAGGTCGATCACCGGCTGCAGGGCGCGGCGCGGGCGCAGGTGGCGACGCGGCTTGCCGTGGTCTATTTGATGAACCGCAAGCCGGACCGCGCGCTGGCGACGCTGCGGGCGACGCGGACCGCCGAACTCTCCAACGAATTGCGCGATCAGCGGCTGCTGATCGAAGCGCGGGCGCTGTCCGACATCGGGCGCAACGATGTGGGGCTGGAAGTTATCGCCAACGTCAATGGCCGCGAGGCGGTCAGGTTGCGCTCCGACGTCTTATGGGCGGCGCGGCGCTGGAACGAGGCGGCGGAGCAAATAGAAATCCTCTACGGCAACCGCTGGCAGGAATGGGAGCCGCTGACGGATATCGAGCGGGTCGACATCCTGCGCGGCGCCATCGGATTTGCATTGGCTGAGGATGCAATCGGGCTTGGGCGCTTCCGCGAGAAATATGCGGCAAAGATGGCCGAGGGCCCCGACGGTAACGCGTTCCAAATCGTCAGCTCGCCCGCCGCCGCGTCGGCTCCGCAGTTCCGCGACGTCGCCAAAGCCGTGGCGACGATCGACACGCTGGATGGATTCCTGCGCGACATCCGCGCCCGCTTTCCGCAATCGGGAGCCACCGGGCCCGCCCCACCGCCGGTACCGCCGCCGGGCGCGTCCGCACCGGACCGCGCCGCGTCAGCGGGCGGCGTGGCGCCGCAAACCGGGCTTCGCCAGGCAGCCGCGCGCTAGCAGAATCCTTGCGATGTGGCGGGATCGAACAGCGCGGTTAAACCAGAGTCTATTGCCTGCGCGGGTGACGAGCGAGGGGGATACGAGTAATCCGCTTTCCCGACTCGTCGGTCACGCAAACAGCCCAGTGTTTGATGTCATCGCGCGCGCGGTTGCGTGAAAGTTCCCGTGCCACCTTGTCGGCATGCGCCCGCGCTTCTTTTTCCGTCGCGCAAGGCTGGCCTTGATCGTCCTCGATCATGGTTCCATCCGTCAGGTGGAAGTAGAACCGGGTCATATTGCCTCTGCGAGACAAGAAGATGGTAGCTTCTTCGTTCCTGAGTCGGAGGCTGACCCCCTGTCCCATTCGATGGTGCGATATTTGGGCTGGCGTCGTCTGCATGCATCCCGACACATTGATGGGCCATCGGCAGGGCGGCGTTCGCCCCTGGGTGGGCGCGGATTCATCCTTGTGCGGCTACCGGCTTGCCGGTAAGCAGCTAGGTCTCTGAACAAACGCGAGAAGGTTCCATCGTGTCAGTGATCCTTGTCGTCGAGGATGACGAGCAAGTTCGCGTTTTGGCCGAATCCGTATTGCAGGAAGCAGGCCATAAGGTCATTTCCGCCACGGGCGCCGACGGCGCCGCAGCCCTGCTGGCCACGGACCAGCAGGTCGATGTTCTATTCATCGATCTCAAGCTCGGAAGCGATTTGGAGGCCGGCCTCAAGGTGGCGCAGGACGCTAAAGTCACGCGGCCCAAGCTCTCGGTTCTGTACACCACTGGCGCGGGCGTCAACGAAGGAATGAAAGCCCTGTTCGTCGAGCCGTTCCTGTTTCTTCCAAAACCTTACACCTTTGAACAACTGACAAAGTCGGTGGCGTTTCTATTGTTGAACGCAAGCCCCCGCCCGCGGTCCCCGTTGCCCAGCGCTCAGCCGCAATCGAGTTGATGCGCGCGTAACCGGCGGCGGCGCTTCCTCTCTGAAGCCGGCCAGTTTGAAGATGGACTTGTAGGACTCCAAGCGGAGCTAAAAACTATAGGGAAGATTTGCCATCCTTGCATGCCCAAGGACGAATTTCCGGCAACCACAAAATAGATATGACACCGAATTACAAAGAATTTAGCGACCCTCGTCTGGTCGCCCTCTACGACTCCCTGAATGCATCCGTTGCGGATAGCGAATTCTACTGCCGCCTAGCAGAGAGACTCTCTGCCTCAATAATTATCGACCTCGGTTGTGGCACAGGGCTGCTGACCTATGAGCTCGCTAAGCGTGGCTATCGCATGGTTGGCGTCGAGCCATCGAGGGCAATGCTCAATGTCGCCCGGCGTAAGCCTCATGGTGAGCAAGTGCAGTGGGTTGAAGGTAGTACTAGGCAGCTAGAAGAGCTTCGAGGCGATTTGGTGCTAATGACCAGCCATGTAGCGCAGTTCTTCATTGCTGATGAAGGCTGGAAAGCGCTGCTGGAAGCTGCGCACAAGGCCCTGATCCCTGGCGGTCACATTGTTTTTGATAGCCGCAACCCTTTTGTGAGACCTTGGGAAAAGTGGCATCGAGAGACCTCTAGCCGCAAGGTCAATACCCCAAGCGGGCAAGTGGAGATGTGGTATCAACTGACTGAGGTCAAAGACAGTCGCGTGCTTTACGAGATTCACTATTTGTTTGCTGATACTGGTGAAGAGTTGGTCTCCGTGAATGAGCTTAGATATCGCTCACAAGACGACATAGCCAAGTCGCTAACAAACGCAGGCTTCTCGGTCGAAAATGTATATGGCGATTGGGACGGCCGCCCGGCCGATCCCACAACTACAGAAATGATTTTTGTCGCAGCGCGGAAATAGTGAGCCGAGGCTTCGGAGATTCCGATGAAGGTTGCGGCCTATCAGGCTCCGCTTTTACCCGGCGGCTCCATGGAAGCTCTCGAACTCATTCGCGATCGCGTGAAATGGTGTGAGACCGAAGGCGTGGATATCCTGTGTTGTCCCGAGGCTGTGCTCGGAGGGCTTGCGGACGATGCGGAATGCCCTCTCGATTTCGCAATTGACGTCGAAAGCGGTCAGCTGCAAGCGCTACTCGCTCCTCTCGCAAGCAAATCGGTGACCGCCATCGTGGGGTTCACCGAAACGGTCGGCGCCGGAAAGCTATACAATGCCGCCGCCGTGTTTCACGACGGAGGGATCATCGGCATCTACCGCAAGCGCCATCCCGCGATCAGGAGATCCGTGTACAGCGCAGGGGATCAAAGCCCGATCTTCACCGTCGGGGCTCTTTCGTTCGGGATCATGATTTGTAACGATTCCAATTATCCCGAGCTCGCTACCGACATGGCTGCACGCGGCGCCAAGGCCATTTTCTTGCCGACCAACAACAGCCTACCTCCGAACCGGGCCGATGTGGTGGGTTCAAGCAGGGCCGTTGACATCGCGAGGGCCACGGACAACGAAGTGATGATCGTTCGAGCAGATGTCGCCGGCCGAACGGCGAACCGAGTCTCGTTCGGCTCGTCCGTCATTGTCGATGCGCGCGGAACAGTCCTGCAAATGGCAGAGGCGTTGAGCGCGGACATCCTCGTTGCGGAGGTGGGCGCCAGAGGACAGGAAGGCGCTAGCGCCTAGTGACTCCCTTCACGACCCATAACTCTGGATCAGGCTTCCCACCACCAAGCTCCAGCCGTCCACCAGCACGAAGAAAATCAATTTGAACGGCAATGACACCACGACGGGCGGCAGCATCATCATGCCCATCGACATCAGGATGGAAGCGACAACCAGATCGATGATCAGGAAAGGCAGAAACAGCAGGAAGCCGATCTCGAAGGCGCGTTTTAGTTCCGAGATCATGAAAGCCGGCACCAGGATACGCAGCGACATGTCTTCGGCGCGCGCGGCAGGTGTTTCGCCGGACAGGTCGGTGAAGAGCTGAAGATCCTTGTCGCGCACGTTCTTTTGCATGAAGGCGCGCAGCGGCACGGTGGCGCGCTCGAAGGCCTGCTCCACGCCGATCTCATTGTTGGTCAGCGGCTTTATGCCGAGGTCATAGGCGCTCTGCAGCGCCGGTCCCATGACGAAGGCGGTGAGGAACAAAGCGAGCGAGACGATCACCGCATTGGGCGGCGCGGTCGCGGTGCCGAGCGCGGTGCGCAGCAGCGACAGCACGACGACGATCCGCGTGAATGAGGTCATCATCACCAGGATCGACGGCGCCAGCGACAGCACCGTCATCAGCGCGATCAACTGGATGACGCGCTCCGTCAGCCCGCCGCCTTGGCCGAAATTGATGCTGATATCTTGCGCGGCGGCCGGAACGGCGGTGCCGAGGAGGAGGACCGCTACCCCGGCTGCCACCGTCACCAGACGAACGCGGCAGCCGGATGGTGCGGTCGTCAAGGCTTGCCTGGAGGACGGCCCAAGAGGCTCGCCATCTCTTGTTCGAGGCTGTCGTAGAGCGATTTCGGTTGGGCAGGTTTCACTTCCGGCCGCGGCGTCGCCGTTGCCGCCTCAGGCCGTGGAGCCGCCGGTTTTATGTCCGGACGTGAGCCCGCGGTCGCCGCTTCCGGGCGTGGGGGCTTGACCTCAGGAGACGGAGTTGCGGGTTTCGACTCGGGCATCATCGGCTTCATCTCCGCCCGAGGCGTTGCGGGCTTCGGCTCGCTCGCGGGCGGGCGGGCGGGCTCGTTGCTTCTCATGCCGCGCAAGCCAAAAAGCTCGGAGGCCGCCGACGGCGCCTCCTTGGGCTCGGGCTTGGCGGAAGCTTCCGGACCGCGGCGCATCTCGTTGGGCGCCCGCAATGCAGCTTCGAGCCGCTGCGCCATATCCGATAGATTTGGATCGCTGGCGGGCGAGAGAGCGGACGGCTCGATCGGCGACGGCTGCTGCTGCGCGGCCGCGCGGCCTGGTTCCGGAGTGGCGGCGCGGGCACCGGACAGGTTGAAATCGCGTTGCGGCGTCCGGGCGGAAAGCTCTTCCGCCAGCCCGGCAATGGCGTCGGCGGGGCGGGACGGGCGGGCCGTGGGTTCCGGTGTCGCCGTCCAGGGCATGGGCTCTTCCGGGACGG
>JAXDOS010000129.1:0-6049 GCA_034668785.1 Alphaproteobacteria bacterium | reverse complement strand
ACCTTCGCGGCGAGCGGAAAGGTGACGCCATATTCCTTATGCGCGGTTTCGAGAATGTCCGTAGCGGTGCCCGGCTCCTGGCCGCCGAAATCGTTGGAGGGTACGCCAACGATCAGCAGCCCCTTGTCGCGGTAGCGGGTCCACAGTTGCTGAAGGCCGGCGTATTGGGGCGTATAGCCGCACAGCGACGCCGTATTGACGATCAGGATCGGCTTGCCCGCGTGCTCGGCCAGGCGGATGTCGGCGCCCTCGAGACCTTTGAACGAAAAAGCATAGGCTGTAATCCGGCTCATGGATGGCGATTGTGCCCGCGCAACCGCGGGCGCTGCAAGAGCGCCAGCAAGAAGGGCAAGAAGTTGTCGACGGTTGCTCAGGATAGCGTCTCTCATAATTTGGCCGGCGTTCCCATGAAGTCGCGTTTGCCGATCTCGACCCCGCAATGCCGCAGGATGTCATAGGCGGTCGTGGTGTGGAAATAGAAGTTCGGTAGCGCGTTATGCAGCAGCAGCGACTGCCCGGTAAAGGTGCGCTCGCCGCTGGAGAATGCGATTTTTATTTCCTTGTCGTCGGTGCCGTCGACCTGAGCCGGTTTCAAACTTGCCAGAAAAGCGATCGTCTTCGCGATGCGTTCCTTCAATTCGGGGAGGCTCGCTTCCGTGTTCGCCATGTCGGGCGAGGTCACGCCGGCCAGAAGGCCGCTGACCCGGGCAGCGTGTTTGGTCGCTTCCTGCACCTGACGCACCAACGGATACATGTCCGGATAGAGCCGCATGTTCAGCAATACGGGCGGATCGATCTTCCTCGCTTCAGCGAAGGCGGCGGCCTTGTCCAGATTTGCGGAAAGCGCGGTCAGGTGTTGCACGAAAACCGGAATCGACACAGTGTACATAGAGATCGTCATTGATGGCGGCCCTTGATTGCGACGCAATTTCTATGGCGGAATCTTAGCGTGCTTTCGCGCTATGTGATAGCGCCTCGCCGCACTCTTGTTTATCTGAGCTTTAGACGGAATCTAAGCGTCCTGGCCGCCGGACCGGTCGCTGCCAAGCTCGCTGTGTTTGGCGATCTCGGTTTCGGTACGTGTAGGGAGCGGCTGCTTTCCGGGGCGATTATCGCGCGGCGTCCCGTTATCTGTATCGCCGTCTGTCGCTGTCTTGTTGCCGACGCTCGACTGGCCTTTTCCCATCGCGGCTTCTCTATGCGTATTCGTCAGACCCCTGGACCCACAGAAACGATTGGATGTCGATCATGTCGCGCGGGCGCAGGTCGCGCAGGTCACGGCGCACCGTGCGGGCGAAATCGAGCAGGTTCGCATAGGTGCTCCATGACGGCCGCGAGTGATAGCGGAAGTCAAAGCCATAACGGCGGGCGGCCTCGCGGGTAACATTCGGTTTGAGAAAAATGTGCGTCTCGGGCTGTGCGATGAATCCGAAAATCGTCACCATCGGCCAGGGTAGCACGCGTGTCTGCCGGCGCGGCAGCGCTCCGATGACTTCGCACCAGCGCTCGAACCTTTTCTCCATTTCGCCGGCGCCGTGCAGGAAATCATGGAGGCCGGTGGAAAAAGCCTGCGCCCCCGCGGGGGACTTCACCGCATCGCGTAGCGCCATCTTCTCGAAGGAAAAAAGCAGATTGGTGCGCGACTCGATACCGACGGCAAAGGCGGCAATTTCCGCATATTTGCGGTCGCGCAGCAGTCGGCGAAAGTCGGTGCGGTTGAGGGCGGCTTCCCAGCGCTCATGCGCCTGCCACTTATAATCGCGCTCCCAGGCCAAATAGGTTTCGTCGCGAAAGCCCTTAGGAAAGACGCGGAGAAACTTGCGGCGACAGCGCAACGCCCCTGGCAAAGTTTTTGTGGATGTGGCGCTTGGCACCGGCAGGCGACGGGCGACCGAGGTAATCGGCACCGGCAGCTTGCGTGCGCTACGCGACGTTGCCCGCGGAATTACGTCCACTTTGGTTCGTGCCGGTGCCATGACCGAAGTCAATGCATGCGTAAGGCGGCTTGTTCCCCGCCCTATGTGATTAGCGTAAGTTGGCGGGCCCCGAGCCCAGGAGGACAGTGTGAAGAAAAAGCCCGCCGCGAAAAAGCCGACGCTCGATACCGAAGCCATGACCGCGGCGATCGCGGGCTTTCTCGCTTGTCATGTGTTGACGCTTAAATTTCTCACGCAGGAGGGGATCGTCGATCCCGAGCGGCTAGTGCCGTATCTGCAGAATGCGATCGAAGAAATGCGGCCTGGGCTCGCCGACCCGCGCTCACTCTTTGTGCTGAATCAAATCGTCAACGCTTTGCGAACGCCCGCCGCAAGCGGCTTGCAGTGACAGCGCCCTAATTGTGACACGGAACTACGATCCGATCCCGGCGTTGAATAGGCCGACCGCCTCGCACGGACCGCTAAGCAAAGCCTTGAGAATAAGGCGTCTAGGGGAAGCCACGTGTTTGCGTTGCGCCACATATTTCCTGCTTTTGAGCGTCCCGTCGCAGAGCCGCACTACGTGCATATAAAGCCGCGCCGGAGGGGTCTGGCATTGAAGATCGCCGGTGTTCTGATGGTTGGCTTGGCCTCGGCCATCGCACTGACGCCGCGAGATACCGCCGATTCCTTAGATTCTCCCGCTACACCGGCCGCTGTCGCCAGCGCAGCGGACAGCGCGCAGCAGCAAAAAACCGCTGTAGTCGAACCGGCTCTGGCTACCGCTCCGACGCCAACGCCGGAGAAAGCCAAGCCCGCGAAAACCGCTGCGGCTTGTGGCCAAAGCACCGCGCGTAAAGACTGTGTGGCCGCGAGGGCGGCTAAGGCCGCGTTGCTTGAGGTGCCGCAGGAGACATCGCCTTCCTCGCCTGTTGTCGAGTCCGTGGCTGAGCCGGCGACGAATACCCCGCCGGCTGCGGTGCACACTGCTGCGACCGAAGCCCTGGCGGCAGCCGACCCGGTCGCCCCCGAGGCAGCGCCGGCCAGTACGCCACTGCGCACCGCCGCGAAGAAGAAGACAGCTGTGGCGGCAAAGAAGCCTCGCTATCCGGACGACCTCCTGGTCGAGCGGTTGGTGCGGGTCTATGACCGGATCCTGCCCGACGGCCGGGTCGTTTCGGTGTATCGGCGTGCCAGCGGCGGCTACGAGAGCGGCAGCATCACCTATGGCGAGTATCGCCGCGCGTCGGCTGCGCCTCTGGATCGGCCGCGTTATTTCGGCCTGCAATAGCGTCTTCCGGCAACGAATGATGTTGATGCGCGGCCGCCTCCGGCTCTAGATTCGGCTGGAGGTATTCATGCGCCTATTCGCAGTTGGTTTCATCGTTTTTGGACTGCTGACCGGCGCGTGGGGCGCCAGGGCCGCGACGCTCAACGTTGTGGCACTCGGGGCCAGCAACACGGCGGGCCGGGGCCAAGGCGCGCATCCGGGCGGCGTCGACCGAAGCCAGGCTTATCCCGCAAAGCTCGAAGCGCTATTGCGCGCCAAAGGCTACGACGCGCAGGTCGCCAATGCCGGCATTGCCGGTGACACCACCGGCGGGATGCTGCGGCGGCTGAATTCAGCGGTGCCGGCCGGAACCCACGTGGTCATTCTGCAGACCGGCGGCAACGATGCGCGCGAGGGTGCGGGCGGCGAAGTGGGCGCCAACGTCGCGCAGATCAAAAGCAAGCTTCAAGCCCGTGGCGTCAAGGTGATCCTGTTGGATCGGATCAGCGCTTACGCGCCCAAAAGCGCGCGCGATCCTGACGGCCAGCACTACAACGCACGGGGCCATGCCGCGATTGCCGCCGGCTTGCTGCCGCAGGTGATCGCCGCGGCGGGGAGATAGCTCTACTTTTTTTCGATGGAGACGCCGGCCGGGCCGATGTTGAGCTGCACGCCCTTCGGCTCCTTGCGGTCCTGATAGAGCTGATAGCTCAGCACGGCGGTGGCGACGACGAGGCCGCCGATGATGAGATAGAGCAGGTTGCGGTTAAAGGGCATGACGGCGTCCCTGGCCAATGTGCGAAGATCGCACGGGCTGAAGTTACTTCTTTTTTCCCTTTACGACCGGGTTCTTTGCCGCCGCTTCGCGGTCGGCGGCCTCCTTGGCCTCGCGCAGCTCCTTCAAGCGCGCGGTTTTCTCCCGCGTCGCCCGCACCGAGGTCTCGTATTCGGTGAGCGCCAGCTTGCCGTCGCGCGCCTGCAGCTCCTTGCGCTTGAAGCTTGCTTCGGCGCGCGCCTGCGCTTCCTCTTTGGCCGATTTTGCCATCGTTTCCCCCTCAGCCGGCGCGGTCAAAATGGTCCGCCGCGTAGCTACACCGCAATACCGCGAATCTGCCCCAGCATAGCCGAGCCCGGGAAAGTGAGCCACCTTATCCACGCAGCGCTTGCCTCCGGGCGTAATGGGTTGAATCATGGGTTGTCCAGCGTTGGGGGGTCCGAATGAGCCGAACCCTGGTGAAGCCGCGCGCCAAAACGCGGCCGAAAACCCAGCGGCCGCCGCTGTGGAAAGTCATCCTGCTCAACGACGACTTCACGCCGCGCGAATTCGTGGTGATGGTGCTCAAGGCGGTGTTCCGTATGAGCGAGGACGAGGCCTACAACGTGATGATGACCGCGCACCGCAAGGGCGCCTGCGTCATCGCCGTCTATACCAAGGACGTGGCCGAGACCAAGGCGAAGGAGGCGACGGAGCTGGGCAAGAGCAAGGGCTATCCGTTGTATTTCACGACGGAAAAGGAGGAGTAGGGGGCTCAGCAGCCGAGGCGCCGGCGGTTGGCGCGCACGGCGCGGCGATAGGGGGTATGCGCCCGGCGCGTGGCTTTGTGGAAACCCTGGCCCAACGCCAGCGCCGCGGCGAAGGCCATTTGCGATTCGCCGAAGGCGAGCATCTTCTCGGAGATCATGCGCTGCGTCTCGGCGGCAGTTTTCGGGCCGCCACCGGCGAGCATCAGCATCCGCGTCGTCATCACGCTTTGCACGTCGGCGCCGAACCGCATCGATTGCAGCCAAGAATTGAAGATGTTCATCGCAGAGACGGCCCTCCGGGGCGTGGGTTTGTGACGGCATACCTTAATGCAGCGGTGACCGGATCGTTCCCGGCCCATCAAGCGGTGGTGCGAGCCGCAGCGTCCTCGTGCTAGCATATGTCCGAAGCCCGCGACGCTTCCAAACATAATGTCACAGGGAGAAAGCTCATGCCTATGCGCGGATCGATGCTCACCATTGCGGCTTTGGCGATGCTGGCGAGCGCGCCGGCGGTTGCGCAGGAATGGCCGACCAAGCCGGTGACGCTGATCTCGCCCGCCGCCCCCGGCAACAGCCCGGATGTGATCACGCGCATCATCGCCGACCGCCTGACGCAATTGTGGAAGCAGCAGGTGGTCGTGCTCAACCGGCCCGGCGCGGGCGGCTTGCTCGCGGCGCAGGCGGCCGCCGGGGTCGATAAGGACGGCTACACCCTCTACGCCACGCAGGCGTCGAGCTTCAACGTCTTGCCGGTGGAGCAGGAAGGCAAGATGCCGGTCAATCTGCAGAAGGATTTCGTCTCCATGGGCTTTTTCGGCGAACAGCCGATCGGGCTCGGGGTGCACAAGGACAGCCCGGCCAAGACCGTCGCCGAACTGATCGCGCTCGCCAACAAGACGCCCGACGGCATGTTCTTCGGCGCCACCAATCGCGGCGGCCAGGCGCATCTGACCGGCGAGCTGTTCCGCGAGCGCTCCAAGGCGAAGATTGAATTCGTGCATGCCTCGGGCGCCGCGGTCACGCTCAACGACGTGATCGCAGGCCGCATCCCGATCATGTTCGAGGCGCTGGCGGGGCTCGACCCCGGCATCCAGAGCGGCGACGTGCGCCTGCTCGGCATCGCCGCGGCGAAGCGCCTGCCCAACATGCCGGAATTGCCGACGCTTGCGGAGACGGTGCCCGGCGTGGTCTCCAGCGGCTGGATCATCTTGATGGCGCCGACGGGCACGCCCGACGCCATCATCCAGAAGGTCAATGCCGATGTGCGCAAGGTGACCGCGATGCCCGACGTGATCGCGCGCATGCAGCAGCTCGGCACCTATAGCCGCGACCTCACGCC
>JAXDOS010000128.1:0-3269 GCA_034668785.1 Alphaproteobacteria bacterium | reverse complement strand
AAAACTTCGGCCGGGCCGCGCGAGTTTCGTCTCGCCGCGGAGCTTGGCTTCAAGACGGCGGTGACGACCCGGCCGGGCGTCATATTTTCCCAACACCAACGGCATCTTACCGCGCTGCCGAGAATTTCGCTCAACGGCGAGTACCAGCGGATGCGCTATGTGCGGGTACTGATGTCGGGTGCCGCCACGGCGATGTGGAACGGTTTCCGTCCTGTCAACGCGGCGTAAGCCGCAGGCGAATTTCACTTCGGCAGAAAACGCTCTATATGTCCCGCTGTGTCCCACCGCAAGCGATCCTGCGTCTCATGAACTTTGTGTCTCCGGATATCGACCTTCGCCGCCGCGCGATACGGCTGTGGCTGCTCGCGGTCGCCGCGCTCGTGTTCATCATGGTTCTCGTCGGCGGAGCGACGCGGCTCACGGAATCCGGCCTTTCGATTGTGGAATGGAAACCGGTTGCAGGCGCCCTGCCGCCGCTGACCGGCAATGAATGGGCAGCCGAGTTCGAGAAATACAAGGCCATCCCGCAATATCAGCAGCTCAACCGCAGCATGAGCTTGGATGAATTCAAGACCATCTTCTGGTGGGAATGGGCGCACCGCTTTCTTGGCCGCGTGATCGGCGCGGCGTTCTTGCTGCCGTTCCTCTGGTTCCTGTGGCGCGGCTGGATTGAACCGCGGTTGCGGCCGCGGCTGTGGATCATTTTTGCGCTCGGGGCGTTCCAGGGCGCGGTGGGCTGGTGGATGGTCGCCTCCGGTCTTACCGATCGCGTCAGCGTCTCGCAATACCGCCTGGCGTTTCATCTGACCTTGGCGTGCCTGATTTACGCTGCGCTGTTGTGGACCGCGCAACAATTATCCCCGCGCGCTCCGCTGCCAGCGCCGCGGCGTCTCGGCATCGGCGCGGCCGCTATCCTCCTTATGGTGCTGGTTCAGATTTATCTCGGTGCATTGGTGGCGGGCCTGGATGCGGGGCTTGTCTATAATACTTGGCCGCTGATCGACGGCAGTTTTATACCGGAGGGCTCACGGCTGTTGTTCAACCAACCGCCGTGGCGCAATTTGTTCGAAAACGCGCTCACCGTGCAATTCGATCATCGCATGATGGCTTATGCGTTGTGGCTTGCGGCAATTCTGCATGTCATCGATGCGGCCCGCAGCGCGCGCCGCCGCGTACTCGCCAATGCGCTGGCGCTTGCAGGGGCCGTTACGATCCAGGCCAGCCTCGGCATTCTCACGCTGCTCTATCAGGCGCCGCTTGCGCTGGCGCTTGCGCACCAAGCCGTGGCCCTCGTCGTGCTGACGATTGCCACTCTCCATGCGCAGCGGCTGGAAGCGCGCCGCACTGGTGATGTTATTGCAGTCCCCGCGCCAGAGCCGAGATAATCGCGACGGTCAATTCAGCTCGAATGCATTGGTCATGTCGTTCGTAGCGGCATCGCGGGTACCGAGAGGGGCAAGACCGAAGCGCGTCTCGATCAATTTCAGAATAGACGTCGTGTCGTACTGGGTGTGGTCGATGAAACCCTTTTTAGCGAACGGCGAGATCACCAGCGCCGGCACGCGCGTTCCCGGGCCCCAACGGTCGATCTTTGGCGGAGCAACATGGTCCCACAGCCCGCCGTTCTCGTCATAGGCGATGATGATCGCCGTATCCTTCCACAACGGGCTGCGCTCGATCATCTTGATGAGATCGGCAGTGTGCCGTTCGCCAGCAAGAACGCTGGCATAGCCGGGATGCTCGTTGTCCTCGCCGGCGGGCTTGAAGAACACGACTTGCGGCAATTCGCCCTTCTCAATACCGGCGATCAAATCAAGTTCGTCCTTCAGATGCTCTTTCGCGCCCGGCGTGCCGTTCGCCGTATTTCGGAAGAAGGCAAAGGCTTGATGATGGAACTGAAACAGCGGGTCCGGCTTGCCCGCCACCGCATCGTTCCAGCCGCCTGAATACCAAGCCCAGGTGACGCCTTTTTCTGACAGCCGGTCGCCGATAGTCGGCAGGTCCTGCAACGGCAGCAGTTGGGCGGGATCGGTGACGTTGGCGGCATGCGGCCCCTGGCGCGGCTGCATCGTGTTGACTGCATAGCCATCCGGCGTCACGGCCGCGTCCTTTAACAGAGCGCCGCTGGCATCAAGCTGGATCACGAGCTTCGGTGGCGGGTCCTTGTAGATCGGCGAGCAGGCACAAACGAGCCAGAAATGGTTGAGGAATGACCCGCCGAACGCGGCATGAAAAAAATTATCCATCAGCACATAACGCTGGGCATAGTCCCACAACGGCATTGTCGAGCCATCATAGGTGCTCATGACCAAACCACCGGCGTCCGACCAGGCGACGAACTTATTCATCTTGCCGCCGTTGATTTGCAGTTGCTCTTGATAGAAGCGATGCACGAGATCGCCTGTGGTCTCGTGCAGTCCGGCGTAAGGCTCGCTGCGGAACGGGGCATTCGCGAGGTCGGATGGGAAACGCGCGTCGACGGCGGGCGGCCTGAGATTGGTATTCAGCGCGGGCGGCAGCTTATCGTAGAGCTTGCCGTTCTTATCGACTTGTTTGGCGGCCTCGCCGGCGTTGGCGACGCCGTTGGCGCCGGGGAACAGCCCATAGAGGTTATCGAAGCTGCGATTTTCCAGATAGATCACGATGATGTGGTTGATCTTATCCAGGCCAAGCGGTGCTTTGGGAACGTCCTGCGCGAAGGCCGCGGCGCCGAAGGCGAGATTGATGAGGGCGATCGCGGCAACCGCGCAGCGGCTAAAACTCGCGGGCGTCTTGAAGCCAAAGCAAGTCATGGATTTTCCTTAGCAGTCTTTGAAGACGAAGCTTAGCCTAGGATCATTCCATGACAGTTCTACGAACGTGTTCGTTCTCGGTCGCACTGCTTATGCCGCGGCCAATGCCTGCTCCAAGTCCTCAATGATGTCTTCTTTATCCTCAAGCCCTACGGAGAGCCGCACCACATCGGGGCCGGCGCCGGCTTGCACCTTTTGCGCATCGGAGAGTTGGCGATGTGTCGTGGAGGCAGGATGGATAATGAGCGAGCGGGTGTCGCCGATATTGGCGAGGTGGGAAAAGAGTTTCACATTGGAGACGAGCTTGACGCCGGCGTCGTAGCCGCCCTTCAGGCCAAAAGTGAGCACGGCGCCCGCGCCTTTCGGGCAATATTTCTGCGCCAGCGCGTGATAGCGGTCGGTTGCCAGTCCCGCATAGCTTACCCACGCGACTTTACTGTGCTTGACCAGCCATTCCGCCACCGCTTGCGCATTCTC
>JAXDOS010000127.1:0-17911 GCA_034668785.1 Alphaproteobacteria bacterium | reverse complement strand
CTGCATGATCCTCCGGCTGACCGGCGTATGGCGGATCGACGTGCCCATAAGCGCCACCGCATCGCGCGCGGCGGCGAAGAAAGCGTCTTCGTGGGCGCCGCGCGGCATTTGCCAAGCCCGCTCGCCGAATCTCAACTCGCAGCCGGCGCCTTCCAGCGCGGCGATGACCGAAGCCGGCTCCTCGCGCGGCGCGAATATCAGGATTTTCGGTTTGGACATTGTGTCACGCGCAATTTGATGAGGGAGTTAATTCATCTAGTGGTCAGTACCAATGTTATCGGGAAGCCGTAAAACGCGAAAGGCGCCTTGCGGCGCCTTTGGGTAACGAGATGAGCTACTTTTACTTGATCTTGGATTCGCGAAACTCGACGTGTTTCTTGGCGACCGGATCGTATTTCTTCTTCACCAGCTTATCGGTCATGGTGCGCGAGTTCTTCTTGGTGACGTAATAGAAACCGGTGTCGGCGCTCGACACCAGCTTGATCTTGATTGATGCAACTTTAGCCATGAGCAAACCTCGATTTGGGATGGGCGGGCCTGGGCGGGCCTGCCGTTGCCGCGGAACCTAGCGATCGGGGGACGAAAGTCAAGGAAACGGCGCGGCTACAGCATTTCCGCACAAAGCGGCCGTTTTGCCACCAAGCTGCCCGCCCCCGCATTCTTCAGAGGCCTATTCCTCTTTCGGACTCATGCCATTTCGGCGAAGTGTCAGTTCAAACATTTCACGTGCGGCGGCGTCAAACGGTTGATTTCCGGCATCATAATCACCGAAAAATGACCGCTGCAGGAGTGCGTTTCCGGCCATAACTAGGCTAAGGAAGAACAGCATCGTGCCAACAAACAAAAAGGCCAATAGGGGTGCCTGAAACATCCCTAGTTCCCCCAGGGAGCCTTGGCCCGACGGAGTTGGCCACCATCCAACAAACAGAAAGAGCATCAGCACCGCTATCAAGGCGGCTCCCGGCAGCAAGAATTTTTTCATGATTTCAGAACGACTGTTTAGAAAGACAGCGCGGTTCCAAGCGTGTCTATGGAGAACAAACACATCGAGCATGGTCCATGCCGCCAGTGGAGCTGAAAAAGCCCAGCCAACAAATAGCACGTGCTGCACGACGGGCGCCCAATCCGCATGGCCTGTATTGACGAGATCTAGCGGCATGTCTCGAAGAGCAGGAATGAAAGGGACAAGCAAATCGACAGCAGGATGGATACTTTTCATCCAATCTACGGCGGTGTTGCTGTCATGGACCAACGATATAACGATGGCGTAACACGGAAAAAGAATTGCAAAGGCTAGGAGGGCCGAAACCAGCGCTACCGAAGGGCGCGGCGGCATTTCGGTCGAAAGGGCGGTTTCGAGATAATGCGATTTAACCCTTTCATACTCTTCATGATACACAAGCCTGTTCCTGAAGCGCCGCCAGCTGGTCTGAACAACGATAGCAAGCGTAATGCCTAGAGCGGACTCCAACGGCCCGGCAAAAAAATAGCCAACACCTCCAGCCAACAAGAGGAGTCCATAATTGACGACGATTGATTTAACCGTGCCCATCTTTTTGACCCAAACCGGGAGTGATCCCGCGTTGGTATAATTGTAGTTGAGATTAAATCACGGGCTGTATCACGAAACAATGCATTTAATGGTTCAATAAGAGCAGTGCGACTCTAAAGCATTTCCCGCACAAAGCGGCGGTTAAGCATCCGGTAGAAGGGCACCGGAAGATCGTGGCTCATTCCGGCGACGACGCGGGCTTCGAGTTCCTCCAGCACCACCGTAGTGATGGTGAGCAGGCCGAGCCGCTTGGTCTCCGCGATCGGAATCCACACCAACTCGACCAGTTCCGCGTCGGGCCCGATGACGCCGTCGGCGCGATGAGCAACCGCTTCCGCGTCAACGGCGAAGAAGCGCGTGTCGAAACGTTTGGGCCGTCCCGGCGGCGTGATGGCCCGGGCGACGAAATGCATAGGGGCCAGGTCCGGATGCACATGCTCTTGCGCGAACGCTGTCCATAGCCCGCCAGGACTTTTTGGCGCTTGGCCGTCTTTGACGCCCAACATTAGTCCGGTCTCTTCGAAGGTTTCGCGAACCGCGGCGAGCGCGAAGGCGCGCGCTTTTCCCGAACTCGGCCGGCCGCTGCGCGCCAGCAACCGCGCCTCGGTACGTGCATCGAGTTCACTTGCCGCCGGCATCAGGCGGTCCAAAGATTCGACGCGGCCGCCGGGAAAGACGAACTTCCCCGGCATGAATTTATGGCCCTCATGACGGCGGCCGAGCAGCACCTTCGCTTCCGGTCCGGAGCGGTCGATAATGATAAGTGAGGCGGCGTCCTTCGGACTCACGTTGGGCAGTTCGCCCTTGCCCTGGGCGGTGAGGCGCGCGAGCTGGTCGTTCATGACCGCGAACGCCTGTGTCCCCGGCGCTTCGCCGGACGATCTGGAACCTCGGTGCGCGGACGCTGGCGCCTGCCGGCTGCGAGCTTACCCTCGGAGAGCAGCTCAAAGCGCAACGCGCCCGCAACGGGCGCCGCCTCGACGAGCTTCACGGTGACCGGATCCCCGAGCCGATGGGTTTCCCCGCTGCGATTGCCGATCAGCGCATGGGCGCGCTCATCGTAGCGGAAATACTCGTTGCCGAGCGTGCGCGCCGGGATCAGGCCGTCGGCGCCGGTGTCGTTGAGCTTGACGAAAAGTCCCGCGCGGGTGACGCCGCTGATACGGCCCTGGAATTCCGCGCCGACGCGGTCAGCAAGGAAATGCGCGATGAGCCGGTCGGTGGTCTCGCGCTCGGCTTTCATGGCGCGACGCTCGGCGGCTGAAATCCGCGCGGCGATCTCGCCCAAGGTGACGACATCCTCCGTCTGCGGCAGCCCATCATCGCCGGCTTTGAGCGCCCGGATCAGCCCACGATGCACGATGAGATCGGCATATCTGCGGATCGGCGAGGTGAAATGCGCGTAGCGGCGCAGATTGAGACCAAAATGCCCGTAATTCTCCGCGGCGTATTCGGCTTGCGCCTGGGTGCGCAGCACCAGCTCGTTCACCAATGGCTCGGTGTCAGTACCTTTGACGCGCGCGAGCACGCGGTTGAAGGCCTGGGCCCGTAAGGCGCCGCCTTTGGCGAAGGAAATATCCAGCGTTTTCAGGAATTCATGCAGGGCATGGATTTTTTCCGGTCCCGGCTCGTCGTGCACACGATAAATCAGCGGCACCTTCGCCTTCTCCAGCGTTTCGGCTGCCGCGACATTGGCGAGGATCATGAATTCCTCGATCAGGCGGTGGGCATCGAGGCGTTCAGCGGTGACCACGCGGTCGACCGTGCCGGCGAGCGTGAGCATGAGCTTGCGCTCGGGGAGATCGAGGTCGAGCGGCTCGCGCTCGTCGCGGGTTTTCTTCACCGTGCGATAAGCGTCGTAGAGCGGTTCGATGATTGAGGAGAGCAGGGGCCGGGTGATGTCGTCCGGGTTTCCGTCGGCTGCCGCCTGGGCCTGAACGTAATGCAGTTTTGCGGCGGATCGCATCAGGATGCGATGGAAGCTGTGTGACCGCTTGCGGCCGTCCGCACCGATAATCATGCGCACCGCGAGAGCGGCCCGATCCTGCTCCGGTTTGAGCGAGCATAGATCGTTGGAGATGCGCTCCGGCAGCATCGGCACGACGCGGTCCGGGAAATACACCGAGTTGCCGCGGTTCAGTGCCTCGCGGTCGAGCGCCGAACCTGGCCGGACGTAATGCGCTACGTCGGCGATGGCGACGGTGACGATATGGCCGCCGCGATTTCCTGGATCAGTGTCGGCAATGGCGTGAACCGCATCGTCATGGTCCTTGGCATCGGGCGGATCGATGGTGACCAGCGACAGCTGCCGCCAATCTTCTCGTCCGGCAAGACCGGCGGGCTTGGCGGCTTCCGCTGCGGCCAGCGCCTCAGGCGGAAATACATGAGGAAGAGAATGGGCGTGAATGGCGATCAGGCTCACCGCCTTTTCGGTGGCGAGTGATCCAAGCTTTTCCTTGACGTGGCCAATGGAAAGACCGAGGCGGTCCTGCCGCGCAATCTCCACGGCGACCAGATCGCCGTCCTGCGCATCCGCCGTGGCGTTGGCGGGAATTGTGAGTTCCTTGCCAAGCTGCTTCTTGTCGATCGGCACCAGCCGTCCGCCGCCGCCCGGTAGTGCACGGAAGATGCCGAGCACGCGCAGCTTGGCCCGGTCGACAATCTTGATGACGCGCCCGCTGTGGCGGATGCCGCCGTCTTCTTCGATCTCTTCGGTGCGGAGCAGCGCTCGGTCGCCGACGCCGGCGACTTCGCCCGGCCGCGCGCGGCGCGGTATGGAGATGCGGATTCTGGGAGGCGCGCCGTGGGCTTCCTCGTCCCATTCGGTGGGCACCGCGATGAATTCGCCATCGCGGTCGCGCTCGGTGATGTCGGCGAGCACCACCGAGGGCAGGGCCCCCGCCGGGTGCAGCTTCTTGTGGCGGCGCTCGACGCGACCCTCGTCACCGAGCTCGCGCAGCATGCGCTTGAGCGCGACGCGGTCCTGGTTCTTCAGCCCGAAGGAACGCGCGATCTCCCGCGTGCCGACCTTGCCGGGTTGCGACCCGATGAAGGCGATAAGCTCTTCCTTGGAAGGAAGACCGGGGCGTTTTTTTGGAGGTTTGGCCAATGGAGCTATCAGGGCAGAGGGTTCTGCCCTGTATTTATGCGAGCCGGAGGGCTTTAGCCACAGGGCGAAGCCGCCGACCGGCCAAAGCGCTATCTCCGCGACGAGCGCGTCGCCATGGCGAGTTGAATGCGCCCATTGGCCGGAGCTTTTGCCGCGACCTTGCTGGCGCGTTTGTCCTTCGGCTCCGTCATGATGGCGAGCCGCAGCGGCCGCTCGGGCGTAGATTTTGCTGCAAGTTTGACCGGCAGGATCAGTTGCTGACGCTTTCCGGATGCAAGGGTCACCGGAGTGATCCTCATTGCGTTGCTCTTGATCCCGTTTGCCTTCGATCCAACGGCCTTAGACGCAACGATGATCGGCGCAGGAGCAGGCGGATTGTGCGCGGCAGTACGGACGAGCAGCGAAACGCGCTTGGTGACAGCGGCAGCAGGTTTGCCATCGGACGCCGAAGCGGAGGCATAGACGACAGCCGGCGGCGCCAATCTCGGAAGCGGGAGAGGAACCGCCTCATCGTTCGACCGTGCAGCAATCTCCTGGCATGGTGCCCGGCGCGGGATGCGGAAGCTGACGGCATGCGGCGCGGCCTTGACCCACTGTTCAGCCGCGTGACCGGTAATGTTCATGACGTAAGACCGCGTTTCCTCCGGCAATTTTCCGCGCCTGCTAAGCCAGCTCTGGATACGGCCCGAGCCTGCATTATAGGCGGCGGCGGCGAGGCCCAGGTTGCCGAACTGCTCATGCAGCGAGCGCAGCAGTCGGGCCGAGGCGGGAAGCGCCTGCAGCGGATCGAAGGGATCCCGCAAGCCCCACTCGGCGGCGACACGCGGCATGAACTGCGCCACGCCTTGGGCGCCCGCACGGCTGACGATGGAGGAATCGAAGCCGCTCTCCTGCCAGATCAGGCGAATGAGGAACCCGACCGGAAGATTGTTGGCCTGCGCGGCCGACGCGACCGTGTCGCACATTTCCGCGACCGACACTTTACGCGGGGACGATTCAGACAGTTGAGCGGCGGAAGGGTCGGTTTCTGTGCTGTTCAAAAGGGAAGATTCAAAACGGTCCTGACTTTTCGGCTTCAGGGACCCCGCGTCCTGATCGGCTTCTTGCCGTTCGGCGACGGCCATGCCGTCGGTGAATCGTGCCTCTATAGAAGAAACGACATTAGGTAAGGAAGATAAGGCATTGGAATCAAGTAGAAAAGTTTCAGGATCGAGGGAGCTGGATGCGAATAGGAAGCAGAAAACCCAGACGGCGATCAATCGTCGCATTCAACAAAATCCCCCTGCAGGCGCGGAGTTATCCCCCAGCGCTCGAAAGCTTGAGAATGAAGGAGAATCTCCCCCGGTTCGACACGGGGTATGACGTCGGAAGCGGCCCGATTTGTGGATTTGGTGCGGCTTGAAGGGGGAATTGTGGCGGCGAGGGGAAGCGACGGGAACCTTTACGCTCCTGGGGCGTTTAGGCGCGTTTGTCAGTAACGCTGTCGTCGCGCCCGTCTTATTCAGCCGCACTCTTTGGTTTCGGTGCTGATTTCTTGGCGGCAGGCTTTTTAGCCGCGGCCGCGGTTTTCTTCGCCGGCTGTTTCGCAATGTTCGGGCTCGCAGCTTTCGCCGACGTTTTGCGGACTGGACCTTTGCGCCGCGCCCGCGACTTGCCGCCGCCGGCCTCGGCGCGCGCGTCGATCAATCCCACCGCTTCGTCGAGCGTGATTGCGTCCGGTGTTTTGTCAGCCGGCAGTGTGGCATTGACGCCGTCGTGGCTGACATAAGGGCCGTAACGCCCGCTTTTAACAACGATGGTGCCGCCCTTCACTGGATGATCGCCGAGCGGACGCCCTGGATCGGCGCCGAAGCGGCGGCCCGTCGGACCTTTGAGTTTTTTCTCTGCGATCAACGTGACCGCCCGGTTCAATCCGATGGTGAGGACATCGTCGCCGGTTTCAAGATTGGCGTAGGTCTTGCCAAGCTGGACATAGGGACCAAAACGGCCGACGCCGGCAACGATAGGCTCGCCACTTTCCGGATCGCGGCCGACTTCGCGCGGCAAGGAGAGCAACGCGAGAGCCATATCGAGATCGACCGACGACAGTTCCGTGCCCTTCGGTAGGCTGGATCGCTTCGGCTTCTGCTTCTCGACCGCTTCGCCAAGCTGGACGTAAGGACCGAAGCGGCCGGTGCGTAGCGTGACTTCCAGACCTGATACCGGATCTTCGCCAAGAATCTTCGTTCCGCTTTCCGCGCCGCCATCGCCGCCGGCTGTCATCTGCCGCGTGAAGCGACATTCCGGGTAGGTGGAACAGCCGATGAAAGCGCCGAATTTTCCAAGCTTGAGCGATAGCCGCCCGGTTTCACAATTCGGACATTTGCGTGGGTCGGCGCCATCTTCACGCGGCGGGAAGATGTGCGACGCGAGCAGTTCATTGAGTGCGTCGAGAACTTCGGTGACCCGAAGATCTTTGATCTCATTGACCGCCCCGATGAAGTCCACCCAGAAATCCTGCAACACCTGCTTCCAGTCGATCTCGTTATTCGAGATGCGGTCGAGCTGCTCTTCGAGCGAAGCGGTGAAGTCGTATTCGACGTAGCGGGTGAAAAAGCTTTCCAGGAAGCCGATAACGACGCGGCCCTTGTCTTCCGGATACAGCCGCTTCTTGTCGATGCGCACATAGCCGCGGTCCTGCAGCACCTGCAGGATGGCGGCATAGGTCGAAGGCCGGCCGATGCCGAGCTCTTCCATGCGCTTGACCAGGGCGGCCTCGGAATAGCGCGGCGGCGGCTCGGTAAAATGCTGATCGGCGACGATCTCTTTCTTCGATAAGGCTTCGCCCGCGCTCATGCCGGGCAGACGGCGGGACTCGTCGTCCTCGGCGTCCTCGTCTTGACCTTCCTGATAGAGCGTGAGGAAGCCGTCGAACTTGATCACTTGGCCAGTGGCGCGCAGGTCGATCTGCCGGCCATTCACTTTGGCCGCGATATCGACAGTAGTGCGTTCAAGCTCGGCCGATTGCATTTGGCTCGCGACCGCGCGGTTCCAGATCAACTCGTAAAGCCGCGACTGATCGCGATCCACCGCGGAAGCGACCTCGCGCGGCGTCCGGTTGGCGTCGGTCGGGCGGATGGCTTCGTGCGCTTCCTGCGCGTTCTTCGACTTGTTCTGATACTTCCGGGGCGCATCCGGCACGTAGGGCGCGCCGTAATCCTTGCCGATCATCTTACGGATCGAGCCGATGGCTTCCTCCGCCATGTCGATGCCGTCGGTACGCATATAAGTGATGAGACCGACGGTCTCGCCGCCGATGTCGATGCCCTCGTAAAGCCGCTGCGCCAGCCGCATGGTATGCGCGGGCGAAAAGCCAAGCTTGCGGCTGGCTTCCTGCTGCAAGGTCGAGGTCGTGAAGGGTGGCGGCGGATTGCGCCGCGCCGGCTTCGCTTCCACGGATGCTACTGTGAACGCCGCCTGTTCAAGCGCCTCCTTGAAGGCTTTGGCTTCCGCGCCGGAGCCGATGTCGAGGCGTTGAATCTTCTTGCCGTCGGCTCCGACGAGGCGAGCCTCGAAAGCTTCATCCCGAGCAGTCGCAAGCTTGGCGACGAGCGACCAGTATTCCCGGGCGACGAATTTCTCGATTTCCAATTCGCGGTCGCAGACGAGCCGCAATGCCACCGACTGCACGCGGCCGGCGGAACGCGCGCCCGGAAGCTTGCGCCACAGCACCGGCGAGAGCGTGAAACCGACGAGGTAATCCAGTGCCCGGCGGGCGAGGTAGGCATCAACCAGCGCGCCGTCGATGGCGCGTGGGTGCTTCATGGCTTCCGTCACCGCCTGCTTGGTGATGGCGTTGAATACCACGCGCTCGACCGGCTGGTCCTTAAGCACGTGCTTTTCCTTGAGCACTTCGAGGACGTGCCAGGAAATGGCTTCGCCTTCACGATCCGGGTCGGTGGCGAGGATGAGTTTCTTCGCCCCCTTCATGGCGCGGGCGATATCCGCCAGCCGCTTGGCCGCCTTGGCGTCGACTTCCCAAAGCATGTGGAAATTGGCCGCCGGATCGACCGAACCATCCTTGGCCGGTAGATCGCGGACATGGCCGAAAGACGCCAGGACCTCATAGCCAGGCCCTAGATACTTGTTGATCGTCTTCGCCTTTGCAGGCGATTCCACGATGACGAGATCCATGTAAATCCAATGGTTTAGGGAATAATCCGGAAGACGAGACACCCGGACTCGCCCTCGTGACTCGGCGGGAACATGGGTAACTCGACCCGCCCTGTCAAATGCGCGGGCTCGCACCGAGGATGTTTAGGCAGATGGAGACCCTTCAAAATGAGGGTCCTGGTTTGCGTCCCGGTCACAACTTATAAGAGTAATTTAGGAGTAACATATATAGAATGTATACGTCTGAACGAGTTTACGGTACAAGGCCGGTTGGCACCCTGTGAGGAATCATGACGAGCCAATCGGCTGCAAGCGACGAGCCGGAGGACCGACGGGCGGCAGCGAGCTACATCGCGGCTTTATCGGGTGATTTGGCGTTGATGGCGCGGCGGCACGGTCTCGACACGCTGGGATATATCCTGGAAATGGCCAAGCTCGAGGCGGAGAACATCGGCCGGCACCAGCAGCAATAGGGTCTGCCTGGTTCCCACGGCCTATAACAATGACACCAGGCCGCCGCCATGACGCTCGATGCGTCCGGCGATTTCCAATTCGAGCAGGATGATACGCACGGCGGCGGGGGAGCTATTGCCCAGCCTGATGAGGTCGTCGATAGCGACAGGTGTCGGGCCGAGCAGCGAAATGATGCGCATGCGCTCATCGGCGCCTGGCTCCGCTCCGGGTGACACGCGTTCGATTGTTTCCGGCTCCTCCACCGGCAGGTCGGGGACCTGGCCCAGGATCGGGCGCAACACCGGAATAATGTCGGCGGCTTCTGTTACCAGCGTTGCACCCTGTTTGAGTAGGCCGTTGGTGCCTTCCGTACGCGGATCGAGCGGCGACCCGGGCACGGCGAAAACTTCGCGTCCCTGTTCGAGCGCCAGCCGCGCCGTGATCAGCGAGCCGGAGCGTTTTGCCGCTTCGATCACGACGACGCCGAGTGAGAGTCCCGAAATCAGCCGATTGCGACGGGGAAAGTCGCGCGCCCGCGGCTCCCAGCCCAGGGGCATTTCTGAAATGGCGGCTCCTTCGGCCAGGATCGCGTGGAGTAGGTCAGCATGTTCAGGCGGATAGATGCGGTCATGACCGCCGGCCAGAATTGCAACTGTTCCAGTGCCGATACTCGCCCGGTGCGCGGCGGCATCAATGCCGCGGGCAAGGCCGGAAACGATGCCAAACCCGGCGGCGCCTAGTTCGCGGGCGAGCCGTTCGGCAAACTTGGCGCCCGCTGCGGAGGCATTGCGGGCTCCGACAATCGCGACCATGGGAACGGCGAGGGCGGCGATGTTGCCGCGCACGGCGATCAACGGCGGGGCGTCGTAAATTGCCTGAAGACGCGGGGGGTATTCCGGCTCGCCGAGCGCCACAAAGACGACTTCGAGCGCCCGGGCTGCTTCGATCTCGCGCTCTGCCTGCTCGCGCGGATAAATGCGGGCGGGACCGGAAGCGCCGCCGCGCCGCGCTAAGTCCGGCAATGCTTCGATCGCGGCGCGGGCGCCGCCATAATGATTCAGCAGGGTACGAAATGTCCGGGGACCAATATTCTCGCTGCGGATAAGACGCAGCCAGTCGAGCCGTTGCTCGTCCGTCAGGCGAACGCCCTCCGTCCCCCCGCTACCGCTCACGTCGCCCCCTGTATCCGCTCTTTCAGGCGAGTGAATCTTGCCCGAGCACAACCTTACAGGGAAACAGATGGCGGTGTGAATGTCAGATTGGCGGCTAGTGGCCAATCTTGCCCTCGGTGCCTTGGAGCAGCCGCGAAATGTTGGCGCGATGGGTGATCCACAGCAGCACGGTAAGCAACACGAAAAGCTCCGCGGCGGGGACGTCGCCATAGAACCAGAGGAAGGCAGGAGCCACCGCGCTGGCAACGAGAGCAGCGAGTGACGAATAGCGCGTGAGCGCTGCAATCGCCGCCCACACCGCACAAAAGACGAGCGCCGCCGGCCAGGCCAAACCTAGGAGGATGCCGATATAGGTGGCGACGCCCTTGCCGCCCTTAAAGTGAAGCCACACCGGAAAGAGGTGGCCAAGGAATGCGCCGAGTGCGGCGGCCAGACCGCCGGCTATGGCGGCGCCAAGCCCAAAACGCTGCGCCAGTAGAACCGCGACGGTACCCTTCAGCATATCTCCTAGCAGTGTCGCTGCCGCCAACGTTTTGTTGCCGGTGCGTAATACATTCGTCGCGCCAATATTGCCCGAACCGATGGCACGGAGGTCTGTCCCGCCGGTCAGCTTGGTCAACATCACGCCGAACGGGATCGAGCCAAGCAAATATCCGAATGCCAGGGCGGCGAGGATGTGAGGATAAGGCGTGTTCAGCATTAGATCGCCTGCCGCTTAGACGTATTCATACACCGTGCGGCCGGAAACGATGGTGCGCACCACGCGCCCCTGCATCCGCGCCTCATCGAACGGCGTATTCTTGCATTTCGATTTAAGCTCTGCCGGATCGAGGACCCACGGCAGATCAGGATCGATCACAATCACATCGGCGGGCGCGCCGGGTTTCAGCGTTCCGCCCGCTATGCCGAGCAGTTGCGCCGGCCGCGTCGACATCGCCTTCAACAGCACCATCAGTTCAAGTTCGCCGCTGTGGACGAGGCGCAAGCCCGCGGTCAGCATGGTTTCGATGCCAATGGCGCCGGGCGCCGCTTCCGCGAAAGGCAGGCGTTTGGTTTCCACGTCCTGCGGATTGTGATCGGACATCACCACGTCGATGAGTCCCGAACTCAGCGCGGCCACCAGCGCCTTGCGGTCTTCCTCGGCGCGCAGGGGAGGGGCGAGCTTCAGAAATGTGCGATAGGGTCCGACATCGATCTCGTTCAGTGTCAGGTGATTGATCGAGGCCGACGCGGTGACGGCGAGGCCTTCGTCCTTCGCCCGGCTGAGCACATTGATCGCCTCTGCGCAGGTGAGGGACGCGGCGTGATAGCGGCCGCCGGTGAGCGCAAGCAGGCGCAGATCGCGTTCAAGCATCACCGTCTCCGCTGCCCTCGGCACGCCGGTGAGGCCGAGGCGTGCGGCGAACTCGCCTTCGTTCATCACGCCTTCGCCGACGAGGTCAGGATCTTCCGTGTGATGGACGATCAATGCATCGAAATCCCGGGCATAGGTGAGTGCGCGGCGCATGACTTGGGCATTGGTGACGCTCTTCTCGCCGTCGGTGAAGGCTACAGCGCCGGCGGCTTTGAGCAAGCCGATCTCGGTCATCTCCTTGCCTTCGAGGCCTTTGGTCAGCGCCGCCATCGGGTGCACATGAACGATGGCGGTGTCGCGCGCGCGGCGCAGCACGAAGTCGACAATCGCGGGGTCGTCGATCACCGGCGACGTATCCGGCTGACAAATGATCGTGGTGACACCACCGGCCGCACCCGCCTGGCTCGCCGACGCCAGCGTTTCGCGGTGGCCGGCGCCAGGTTCGCCGATGAAGGCGCGCATGTCGATAAGGCCAGGCGCTACGATGCGGCCACGGCAATCGACAATCTCAGTGCCTTCCGGCACACCGGCGGCGCCGATGCCGCGTTTGGCTTCGCGGACGACGCCGTCGGCGATCAACAAATCGCCGGAGATATCCAGATCACGCGACGGATCCACGATCCGGGCGTTGGCGAGCAAGATGGGGCGGCGGTCGGAGAGCATCATGCGTTCGGCAAATGGCGCGACAGCGCTTCAAGGGCCGCCATGCGCACGGCGACGCCCATCTCCACCTGTTCGCGGATCAAGGAATGGGTGCCATCGGCAACGATGGAGTCAATTTCGACGCCGCGGTTCATCGGCCCCGGATGCATGACCAGCGCGTCCGGCTTGGCATAGGCGAGCTTTTTCTCGTCCAGCCCGAAATAATGGAAATACTCTCCCACCGAGGGCACGAACGACCCGTTCATGCGCTCGCGCTGCAGGCGTAGCATCATCACGATGTCGGCGCCTGCAAGTCCCTCGCGCATGTCGCGGGTGGCTTCGACACCGAAACGTTCGATTCCGATCGGCAACAACGTCGAAGGCGCCACCACGCGCACCCGCGCGCCCAGTGTGTTGAGCAGAATGATATTCGATCGCGCCACCCGGGAGTGCAGGATGTCGCCGCAGATGGCGACGACCAATCCTTCGATGCGGCCCTTGTTGCGGCGGATGGTGAGCGCATCGAGCAACGCCTGGGTCGGATGCTCGTGGGACCCGTCTCCCGCATTGATCACCGAGCAATCGACCTTGTGGGCGAGTAGCTCCACGGCACCTGAAGAATGATGACGCACGACGATGATGTCCGGCCGCATTGCGTTCAGCGTGATGGCGGTATCGATCAGCGTTTCGCCCTTGCGCATGGAAGATGAGCCGACCGACATGTTCATGACGTCGGCGCCGAGCCTTTTTCCCGCAAGCTCGAAGGAAGCCTGGGTGCGTGTGGAGGCCTCGAAGAACAGGTTGACCAGGGTACGACCGCGTAGCGACGCGCCCTTTTTCTCGATCTGACGGTTGAGGTCGACGAATTCTTCGGAAAGATCGAGGAGACCCACGATCTCGTCGCGGGAAAGTCCCTCGATGCCCAACAGGTGTGGGCGGCGAAGGACGAAGGAGGACCTCGGCGCAATGTTCATTAAAGCGAGTTCTATAGGCGAAATCGGCGGCGGCGGGCAAGGGAAACAGGGCGCCATCCCATGAATTCTTGACGGCATTGTTACCGGCCCGGAGATCACATCCTGTTGTGCGGCAGCGAGGAACCTGGGCTTTCGCGTGCGGTTGGTCCTATGACCGCCGGGAAAGCAATTTTCCGTTGATCGGGCACATACCCACGAAGCATAGGAGCGATACGATCATGCTGAAAAAAACGACAAGATATGCCGTGACGGCTGCACTCGCGGGCGCATTGGCGATAAGCGCCGCTACTCCCTCTTTCGCGCGGAACGGGCGCATTGCCGCTGCTGTCGGCGGCGGATTGGTGGCCGGAGCCGTGATTGGCGCGGCGGCTGCGAATGCGAACAATTATAATTATTACGAGCCAGGCCCCGCTTACGGACCGTACGCCTATAGCTCCGGCTATGTCGCCGGCCCATATGCTTCCGACGCTTATGCTTACGAACCGGAGCCGGTATATCAGGCGCCCGCACGCGCTTACGCAGGCCGCTGCTGGGTTCCGGTCCACTTTGATCAAGACGACGGCATGCCAGGCGCCGATACCTTAGGACACTGGGGTTCGTGCGCCGAGCCAAACGCGCGTCTGGCAAGGTAAAATACCGCTTTAGAGTACTGTATTGAGACGCCTCAATCGATCCAGCGCGCCCTGCAAAATGTATGCAGCGGCGTGCTGATCGATGACAGCGGCGCGTTTCTTGCGGCTGACATCTGAAGCGATCAACTCCCGCTCTACCGCTGCGGTCGATAGCCGCTCGTCCCAGAGGCCAATCGCTAACTCGGTCAACTTCGCCAAGTTGCGGGCGAAGGCACGTGTTGACTGCGCGCGCGGGCCTTCACTTCCATCCATATTGACCGGCAAGCCGAGGACGAAGCCTACGGCGCGGCGTTCGCTTGCCAGTGAGAGCAGCCTTGCCGCATCGCGGGTGAAATTGGTCCGCGCAATGGTTTCCACCCCTGCAGCCAGACGCCGGTCCGGATCCGATGCAGCCACGCCGATGGTTTTGGTGCCAAGATCGAGGCCGATAAGCGCGCCGCGCGCAGGCCAATGGGCCGCCGCTTCGACAAGAGGCAGGATTTGCGCGGGCATCCGCGTGCCTATCATGCCGCGCCGGCCGAAACCAATGGCGGTTGATCCCGTTGCCGCAATGGCTATTGTGCGCGCCGAACCCTCCAGCATCCACGGGAAAAGACCATGCAGATCACCTGGTACGGACATTCCGCCTTTCGCCTCGATTTCAAGGGCGTGTCGCTTTTGATCGATCCCTTCTTCACCGGCAATCCGGCTTTCACCGGCGACAAAGCGGCGGCGAGCAAGGGCATCAGCCATATCCTGCTCACCCACGGCCACTCCGATCACGTCGGCGACACGGTGGAGATTGCGAAAACCAATGGTGCGACCGTCACTGCCAATTTCGAAATCTGCATGTGGCTGAACGGCCAGGGCATCGAAAAAATCAATCCGATGAATACCGGCGGCACCACGAGCCTCGGCGCTTTCACCGTGACCTATGTGCGGGCCGATCATTCCTCGTCCGACATCCAGGACGGCAAACCGATTTATCTCGGTAATCCTTGCGGGCTGATCGTCAAGGTCGACGGCGAGCCGACGATCTATCACATGGGCGATACCGACGTTTTCGGCGACATGGCGCTGATCAGCGAATTGCATCAGCCGAAGATCGCCATGGTGCCGGTGGGCGACCGTTTCACCATGGGCGCGAAATCGGCGGCGATTGCGGTGAAGCGCTTCTTCAAGCTCGATACGGTGATTCCTTGCCACTACGGCTCATTCCCGATCATCGATCCCAACGCGGACAAGTTCGTCGCGGAGATGAAAGGCGCATCGACTAAGGTCTTGGTGCCGGAGAAGGGGAAAGCCTTCAGCGTATAATCGCGCGATGTCTGATCAACAGTAACTGACTCCCTCGGCCTCATGGTGAGGAGCGTCCGCAGGACGCGTCTCGAACCATGCAGGCCGCCCTCGTCCTTCGAGACGGCGCTTTGCGCCTCCTCAGGATGAGGGCGGAATAGCCAACGCTCCGCCGGCCCTATTGTTGGCGGCGCGGGCGCGCCGTTTCCCTTTTCCGCTTCCTTCGAAAAGGAAATGGAGCGCCGGGGAGGCGCCAGGGCGCACTATCGGGGCGCCCTTGGCGGGGATTATCGGACCCCGCCGCGCACCTGGTGAGATGCGCGAGTCCTTGTGAGGACTCGGCGCCTCCCCGGCGCTCCATAACGGTGCTGCTGAACAGCACCGCAACTTGCTTAGTTTCGAGGCGCGCCATGACAGCGCCTATCAACCAGCAAGCTGGTAGGAATATAATCCACGCATGGCTGCAATGTCAAGTGGCCCTTTGCCTGACCCAGGTGTCTATAATAAGAAGCCGTTTTTCCGAGGGCTTTTCATGTGGCCGGACCGCCGTCTCCTCGACCGCTTTAACATCGAGCATCCGATCATCCAGGCGCCGATGGCCGGCGCCATGGACAGTGATCTGGTCACCGCCGTGTCGGAGGCGGGCGGGCTGGGCTCGCTGCCTTGCGCCATGCTCAGCGCCGAGAAAATCCGTGAGGAAGTAACAAAGATACGCGCGCGCAGGCGCAAGCCGATCAATCTGAATTTCTTTTGCCACACTGCGCCGGTGCCAAACAACGCTCGCGAGGCCGCCTGGCGCGAGCGCCTCGCGTCTTATTACAAAGAATTCGGCATCGATCCTGCCGCGCCGGTGCCGTTTTCCAATCGCGCGCCGTTCGACGCGGCGCTGCTCGAGATCGTGCTGGAGACCCGGCCCGAGATCGTCAGCTTCCATTTCGGACTGCCACCGGCACCGCTTTACGACAAGCTCAAGCGGGAAGGCGTCCTTGTCATCAGCTCCGCCACCACGGTGGCCGAGGCGCGGTGGCTGGCCGAACGCGGCGTCGACGCCATCATCGCCCAAGGCTTCGAGGCCGGCGGCCATCGCGGCATGTTTCTCAACGAGAACATTTTTACCCAGGTTGGGACAATGGCGCTGGTGCCGCAGATCGTCGACGCGGTGAAGGTGCCGGTGATCGCCTCCGGCGGCATTGCCGACGCGCGCGGCATCGCCGCCGCTTTCGCGCTCGGTGCGAGCGCCGTGCAGATCGGCAGCGCTTACTTGCTCTGTCCTGAGGCGAAGATTTCAGCGCCGCATCGGTCGGCGCTAAAATCCGCGCGCGACGACGGCACCGTGCTGACTAACGTCATGACCGGACGCCCGGCACGCGGCTTCCTCACTCGCATCGTCCGCGAACAGGGGCCGATAGCCGAGGTGCCGGAATTCCCGCTCGCTGCCGGCGCCTTGCAGCCGCTGCGCGCCAAGGCCGAAGCGCAGGGCTCCGGCGATTTCTCGCCGATGTGGTCGGGCCAGGCCACGGCGCTCGGACGCGAGATGGGAGCGGGGGAGTTGACGCGAATGCTGGCAGCGGAGGCGCAGGCGCATATGCGCAGCCTAACATCTCAAGGGCAGCGGCCGTAGTTGCCGGGTTGAAAGCGGCTCTGCTATAGCCCGCGCTACATTTCCAGAGGCTTTCGTATGCCCGTTGACGCCGACACCGTTCGCCGTATCGCGCATCTGGCCCGCATCGCGGTTGCCGATGACGAGGTCGAGCACCTGCGTGGCGAGCTCAACGCCATGCTCGCGTTTGTCGAGCAGCTTTCCGAGGTCAATGTCGATGGCGTCGAACCGATGACCTCGGTCACGCCGATGGAGATGAAGAAACGTCCGGACGTGGTCACCGACGGCGGCGATGTCGAGGCCATTCTCAAGAACGCCCCGGCGCGAGAGGACAACTTCTTCGCCGTGCCGAAGGTGGTCGAGTAGGTGATGGCTGAACTCACCTCCCTCACTTTGTCCGAAGCCCGCGACGGCCTGAAGAAGAAAGCTTTCACTGCGGCGGAGCTTACCAACGCGCATCTCGCCGCCATGGAGCAGGCGCGTACGCTCAACGCCTATGTGCTGGAAACGCCGGAGCGGGCCAGCGCCATGGCCAAGGCCGCCGACGCGCGCATCGCCAAAGGCGACGCCGGCCCGCTCGAAGGCATTCCCATCGCGGTGAAGGATTTGTTCTGCACCGAAGGCGTACGCACGACGGCGTGCAGCCGCATCCTGGATAATTTCATTCCCACCTACGAGTCGAGCGTCAGCGCGAATTTGTGGCGCGACGGCGCGGTATTGCTGGGCAAGACCAACAACGACGAGTTTGCGATGGGCTCTTCGAATGAAACGTCGGCTTTCGGCCCGGTGGTGTCGCCCTGGCGGCGGTCGGGCTCGAACGTGCATGCCGAAAGCGGGGCAGGGGTGGCGGGCACCCATCTGGTCCCGGGCGGCTCGTCCGGCGGCTCGGCGGCCGCGGTGGCGGCGGGTCTCTGCCTCGGCGCCACGGCAACGGATACCGGCGGCTCGATCCGCCAGCCGGCCGCCTTCACCGGCACGGTCGGCATCAAGCCGACC
>JAXDOS010000126.1:0-31820 GCA_034668785.1 Alphaproteobacteria bacterium | reverse complement strand
CTCCGGTGGCGGACGCCGCGCGTGTCGCCGAGGCGAATTGGCTCTCGGCACTGGCCGAGGTCGGCAAAGTCCAAGTCGGGGAGGTCGGCCAGACCATGAGGACGGAGGCCGTGAGCAGCGACCCGCTACAACGTAGCTGGCGTCCGCTTTATGCGCTGGAACTGACTTTGCTGGAATGTCCCGGATTTGCCGTCGTTCTCGGCCACGGGCTGTGGAATGGCGATGCCGATATCATCAATGGCCTCGCCAACCTGTCCGGTCTCATCATGACTTACATGGCGGCGCGTTTCGGCGTGCTTGGGGTCTATGTGTCGGGCCGAAGTAAAGAGAAACAGGCGGCGCTGACCGGCGAAGCGGTACCTTCGATTGTGGAGCAGGTGGTGAAGGCGATTACCAAACGGAAGTAGGCGCCGCGGCGGCCTGACGGAAGGCGTTCACCGCCCGTTCACTCAGGCGGGGCTATCAGCCGGGGCGCGGCGTGGTCATACTCGCTATGCTGACACCGCCCGCCCGGGGTGGCAGAGTGAGTCGCGGGTGATGGCGAGGCCTACAGGCCTATCCGAACCGCGCTGACGGAGTATCGATTTGCGCCTTCTGGTGATCGAGGACGACCCGGACCTCAACCGTCAACTGGCAACGGCGTTGACCGAGGCGGGCTACGTGGTCGATCGCGCCTTTGACGGCGAGGAAGGCCACTATCTCGGCGAATCCGAACCCTACGACGCCGTCATCCTCGACATCGGCCTGCCGAAGATGGACGGGATTTCGGTGCTGGAAGCATGGCGCCGCGCCGGCCGCGCCATGCCGGTGCTCATTCTTACCGCGCGGGACCGCTGGAGCGACAAAGTCCAGGGCTTCGACGCCGGTGCCGACGACTACGTTGCCAAACCTTTCCATCTCGAAGAAGTTCTCGCGCGCGTCCGCGCCTTGCTGCGGCGTTCAGCCGGGCATGCCAAGAGCGAATTCACCTGCGGCCCCGTTCGCCTCGACACCCGCACCGGGCGGGTCGCGGTCGACGGCAACCCGGTGAAGCTCACCTCCCACGAATACCGTCTGCTTTCCTACCTGATGCATCACACCGGCCGCGTGGTTTCGCGCACCGAACTCGTCGAGCATCTCTACGATCAGGACTTCGACCGGGATTCCAACACCATCGAAGTCTTCGTCGGCCGCATCCGCAAGAAGCTCGGCGTCGACGTCATCCAGACCGTCCGCGGCCTCGGCTATCTCCTCACTCCCCCTGCCGATGCGCGTTGACGCATGCGCGCCAACTCTCTTGCGCTGCGTCTTTTTCTCTCGGCGACGGGTTGGACCGTCGTCATCCTCATCATTACCGCGGTCGTGCTGTCTTCGCTTTACCGCCACGCGGTGGAGCGTACTTTCGACCGCCGTCTCGAATTGTATCTGCGCACACTGGTCGCCGATCTCACCTCGCCTGAGGAACCCGGCATAAGATTCGCGCAATCGCTCAGTGAAAAGCCTTTCGATTTGCCGCTCTCCGGCTGGTACTGGCAGGTCGCCCGCCTCGATGGAAAAAAGGACGTGCGCTCCTCGCGATCCCTATGGGATGGCGGGCTGCCGCATCTTCAACGGGCGGAAGTTCCCACCGAAATCGGCGAGCCGCGGACGGGCTATGTGCAGGGCCCCGAGGATGTGACGCTGAGGCTCGCTGAACTCCCGCTCGACCTTGGGGACGATGGGCGTTTCCTGGTGTCGGTCGCCGGCGACGCCAGCGAGATCGAGGATGAAACCTACGCCTTCTATCGGACGCTTGCGATCACCTTCGGTGCTTTGACGGTCGTCCTTCTTCTCACGACAATGTTCCAGGTCCGGTTCGGCCTGGCTCCGCTGAAGCGTATTTCCGAGGCCTTGACCGCGATCCGCTCCGGCACCGCGGAACGGCTGGAGGGAAAATTTCCGGACGAGATTGCGCCGCTCGCCCGCGAAACCAACGCTCTCATCGATGCCAACCGCGAAATCGTCGAGCGCGCGCGCACCCATGTCGGCAATCTCGCCCATGCGCTGAAAACGCCGCTCTCGGTCATGGTCAATGAGGCGTCGTCGCGCGGCGACGATCCTTTCGCGATGAAAGTACGCGAGCAGACCGACATCATGCGCGACCAGGTCGCCCGTCATCTGGAACGCGCGCGGCTCGCCGCGCGCTTGACGGTGATCGCCACGCTCACCGACGTGCCGCCGGTGGTGACCTCACTGGCGCGCTCGATGGAAAAAATCCATCGCGACAAGGAACTCGCGATCGAAGTGGATGCGCCTGAGCACGCGCGCTTCCTTGGCGAACGCCAGGACCTTGAGGAGATGATCGGCAATCTTCTCGACAACGCCTGCAAATGGGCGCAATCGCGCGTTGCCGTCGAGGTCATATGCGAACGGCCGGATGCGAGCTCGGACCGGCAAGTAGTGCGCATTGTGGTCGATGACGACGGCCGCGGACTTTCACCGTCCGAGCGCGAGCAGGTGGCACACCGCGGACGGCGGTTGGACGAAACCAAACCCGGATCCGGACTGGGCTTATCTATCGTGGTTGAACTGGCCGGCCTTTATGGCGGCGCCCTCAATCTCGGCACCGCGCCCATCGGCGGCTTGCGCGCTGAATTGGTGCTGCCGGGGGCTTCGCCCAGCGGCTGATGGCCGGGTATGGACAGAGTTTTGCCCCAATCGAATCCTCTAGCTAGATGGTCGCGGCTACTATTTGCCGCTGCTAATGAATTCGTCGATCGGGGGGTGACTATGTCTGCAGCCAAAATTTTCGGCGTCGTATGTGTTGGGTTCACCCTCGCGGGCTGCGCCGGAAACCCGCAAACGGGCACGGGGCCGAAAGAGAATACCGGTACGCTTGTCGGCGCCGTTGGCGGCGCTCTGATCGGCTCGCAGATCGGCGGCGGTCCAGGCGAGCGTATTGCGGCGGGGATTGCGGGCGCTGCCATCGGCGGCTTGATCGGAAATCGTATCGGCGCCTCGATGGACGACGAGGATAAGCAGCGCGCCTACGCGGCGCAGATGCAGGCGCTGGAATCCGGTCAGTCCGGTGCGCCTGTGGCGTGGCGAAACCCTGATTCGGGCCGTTACGGTTCGGTGGTTCCCGGTGCCGCCTACCAAGCGCATGGCACGAAGTGCCGTCCCTATACCCACACAGTTTATATCGATGGAAAGCCCCAAAGCATGCGGGGCGAGGCGTGCCGTAATCCAGACGGCACCTGGACTGCTCAGGGCTAATTCGCTCCGCGACCATTTTTGGGCTTAGTGTCGCGCCTCCGAAGCGCCGCCCAGCGGGGGTGACGCCCTGGCTGCATGCGCGTTGCCGGCTTAGAGTTGCTAAAAGAGCGCTATGACCCTGTGGTTCGTATTGGCGGTAATGACGGCCGTGGCGGTTTTCGCTGTGTTGTGGCCGTTGAGCCGCCCAAGCGCCGCCACTTCCACCAGCAACGACGTTCTTGTCTACCGCGATCAACTCGAGGAAATCGCCCGTGACCGTGCCGCCGGCCGCATCGGCGAGGTGGAGGCGGAAGCGGCCCGGGTCGAGGTCTCGCGCCGTCTCCTCGCCGCCGCCGACCGGACCGACGACCAAATGGTTTCGTCCGTTTGGCGCCGCCGCATGGCGGCAATCGCGGCGCTGATTCTTTTGCCCATCGGCAGTGCGGTAATTTATCTTGGTTTGGGTTCTCCTTTGCTGCCGGGCCAACCGCTGGCGCTTCGTGACGCGCAAGGAAATCCACCGGTCGATCGCCTGGTGGCACAGATCGAAGCGCATCTTGAAAGCAACCCCAAAGACGGACGGGGCTGGGAAGTCGTCGCCCCGGTTTACATGCAACTCGGGCGCTTCGACGACGCGGCGAAGGCATGGCGCAACGCAGCCGCCTATAACGGTTCCACCGCGCAACGAGAAGCTAATCTCGGAGAGGCGCTGGTTGCTGTCGCCAACGGCGTCGTCACCGCCGAGGCGAAGCAGGCCTTCGACCGCGCGCTCGCGCTGGATGCCACCGACCCGAAGGCGCGTTACTTCCTCGGGCTTGCCGCCGAGCAAGACGGCCGGCACGCGGAAGCCGCCGCGATCTGGCGCGCCATGCTGGCGTCGGCGCCAAACGACGCGCCCTGGGCCGAGTTCGTGCGCAGTGCCTTGGCTCACGTCGAGGCGGCGCCTCCGGCGAGTTCGCCCGGACCAAGCGCGGACGATGTCGCCGCTGCTTCTGAACTAAATCCCGGGCAACGCCAAGAAATGATCGCCGGCATGGTCGACCGGCTCGCGACCCGTCTCAAAAGCGACGGCAGCGATATCGATGGGTGGTTACGCCTGGTGCGGGCCTATAGTGTCCTCGGCGAGCGCGATAAGGCGCTGGCTGCCGCAGCGGACGCCCGTCGCTCTATCGGGAATGATCCGGCTAAACTCCGCCAGCTCGACGACCTGGTCAAAGGTCTCGGGCTGCAAGGCTGACGATAGGCATGACTCGCAAACAGCGTCGCATCACTCTGATCGGCACGGGGCTGGCCGTGCTGGGCCTCGCGGCGGCGCTGGTGTTGAGCGCGCTGAAGGACTCCATCGTCTTTTTCAATTCTCCAACCGACGTCGTGGAAAAGCATGTGCTGCCGGGGACACGCATTCGCCTCGGCGGATTGGTGGCATCCGGCAGCGTCATGCGCGGCGACAATCTCGCCGTTCAATTTCAACTCACGGATGGAAGCCGTACGGTACCGGTCGCCTATCAAGGCGTGCTGCCGGACTTGTTTCGCGAAGGGCAGGGCGTGGTCACCGAGGGGGCGCTCGACCAAGGCGGCGTATTTCGCGCGGACACCGTGCTCGCCAAGCACGATGAAAATTACATGCCCAAGGAAGTCGCCGATAGCTTGAAGAAACAGGGCCGGTGGAAGGACGATTACGACAAAAAGGCCGGTGCGCGATGATTGCCGAGCTTGGTCACTACGCCTTGGTGTTGGCATTGGGCTTGGCGCTGATCCAGGCATTCGTGCCATTTCTCGGCGCCCGCAGCAACGATCCGGCGCTGATGAGCGTCGCCGCTCCCACCGCGCTGGCGCAATTCTTTTTCATCGCCGTCGCCTTTGCCGCGCTGGTTGCTTGCTACGTCACGTCTGATTTCTCGGTGGTGACGGTGTTTGAAAATTCTCATTCGGCCATGCCGCTCGTCTACAAAATCACCAGCGTCTGGGGAAACCACGAAGGCTCCATGCTGCTGTGGGTCTTCATTCTCGCGTTGTTCGGCGCGCTGGTGGCGCTGTTCGGCAGCAATCTGCCGGCGACGCTGAAGGCCAACGTGCTTAGCGTGCAATCGTGGATCGCTTCGGCATTCCTGCTCTTTATCCTTCTGACTTCCAATCCCTTTGCGCGGCTGCCGGAAGCACCGTTCGAAGGGCGCGACCTCAATCCCTTGCTGCAGGATCTCGGCCTCGCCATCCACCCGCCGCTGCTCTATCTCGGCTATGTCGGATTTTCGATCTCGTTTTCTTTTGCCATCGCGGCGTTGATTGACGGCCGGATCGATGCCGCTTGGGCGCGCTGGGTGCGGCCCTGGACCCTTGCTGCTTGGATGTTTCTCACCATCGGCATCGCGATGGGTTCTTACTGGGCTTATTACGAGCTTGGTTGGGGCGGCTGGTGGTTCTGGGACCCGGTCGAGAATGCGTCATTCATGCCGTGGCTTGCCGGCACCGCGCTGCTGCATTCGGCGGTGGTCATGGAGAAGCGCAACGGGTTGAAGGTGTGGACGCTGCTGCTTGCGATCCTGGCTTTTTCTCTGTCGCTCGTCGGCACCTTCTTGGTGCGCTCCGGTGTCCTCACGTCGGTACATACCTTCGCAAGCGATCCGCTGCGAGGCGTCTTCATCCTGGCAATCCTGGTTCTCTTCATCGGCGGCGGCCTCTCGTTATTCGCCTGGCGGGCGCCGCTGCTGAAACAAGGCGGCCTATTCGCGCCCGTCTCCCGTGAAGGTGCACTGGTTCTCAACAATCTTTTTCTGACCACGGCCTGCGCCACCGTGTTCGTCGGCACGCTCTATCCGCTGGTGCTCGAAGCATTGACAGGTGACAAGATTTCGGTCGGCGCGCCCTTCTTCAATGCGACCTTCGGGCCGCTATTCATTCCGGTGCTCGTGGCCATGCCGTTCGGGCCGCTGTTAGCCTGGAAACGCGGAGATGTGCTGGGCGTGGCACAGCGCCTTTTCGGCGCTTTCGCAATCGCCCTTGTCGGCATCGCTGCGACTTTCGTGATCGCCGGTGGAGCGCCGGTGCTGGCGCCGTTCGGCATCGGATTGGCCGTGTTCGTCATCGCGGGAGCGGTCACCGACATCATCGAACGCTCGGGAGTTATCCAACTGCCGTTCGCCGTTGCTGCGAAACGCGCCGCGGGCCTTCCGCGCTCCGTTTGGGGTGGCGCGGTCGCGCATATCGGTATCGGCATCACGCTGATGGGAGTCATCTGCGAGACGACCTGGGGCGCCGAGCGGATCGCTTCAGTAAGACCAAACGAAACCATCTCTTTGCGGCAGTACGACCTCACCTTCGAAGGCCTGACGCCGCGGCAAGGACCAAACTACAGCGAGCTTATCGCTACCTTCACGGTGCGCAGCAACGGTACCATCCTCGGAACCATGGAGCCGGGGAAGCGCAGCTTCCCCAGCCGCGGCAGCGCGACAAGCGAGGCCGCTTTGATGACGCGCGGCGTGAGCCAACTCTATCTCTCGCTTGGCGAGCCAAATCCCGACGGCTCAATCGCGGTGCGGCTCTATCATAAGCCTCTGGTGCTTCTGATCTGGCTCGGCGCAATCGTCATGTTCCTGGGCGGTGGGCTTTCGCTTTCCGACCGCCGGTTGCGCGTCGGTGCACCGCGGCCCGCGAAGGCGAAAGCCGCAACTCTCGCGCCGGCGGAGTGAAGCATGGCCTGGCTGCGATATGTCGCTATTGTCTTGGCGATGATCGCGGCGCCCACTGCCTTCGCAGTTCAGCCGGATGAGGTGCTGCCCGATCCCGCGCTCGAAGCGCGGGCGCGGGCGCTGTCGCAACAGCTGCGTTGCCTCGTATGTCAGAACCAATCGATTGACGATTCCGAGGCGCCGTTGGCGCGCGACCTGCGTGTTCTTTTGCGGGAACGTCTAAAGGGCGGCGACGACGACCGCCAAGTTCTGGACTTTTTAGTCGCACGCTATGGCGAGTTCGTGCTGTTGAAGCCTCCATTCGCCTGGCACACCGCCTTGTTATGGCTGGGACCGCCAGCGTTACTGCTTGTCGGTGCGCTGGTATTAATTGTCTTGGCTCGCCGGAGAAGTGGCCAGTTCGCCTTAGCCCAGGGGCTGCAAGATAGGCTTACACCTGAGGAGGAGGCACGCTTAGCGAAGCTGGTGGATAAGGACTGATCGGCTTTTAGTTCGTATTTTCTCGTAAGCTATTGAAGTTACTGTAGATTTATACCGCGATAACGTTACAAAGTTTTAATCCGGCCGCCATGCCGTTGTAAGGCAACCATCCCCATCTTGATTTGCAGGCGGCGCTCTCGGCGCCCTGACATTTCCACGATGGAGACTATCTCATGACTGGCGGCGACAACCCTCTGCAAAGACCCCGCGTTCTTTCCGCGCGGCGCCTTGTCCTTCTGGCCACCGTTGCCGGGCTGGGACTCGGTACCGCTTTCGTGGCGCCCGAAATCAATCTGCACCCTGGTTCCGCGTTCGCTCAAAACGTGTCGCAACAGGCCGTCACGGTACCGCGACCCGTTGGATTCGCCGACGTCGTCGAGAAGGTCAAACCCGCGGTGATTTCCGTGCGGGTGACCATGGACGGCAACTCGCAAACGACGGGATTGGACGGGCAGGACGCCTCGCCATTCCCCCCCGGGTCGCAGATGGAGCGTTTCTTCCGTCGCTTCGGATCGCCTGACGGCGGCGGAAATCCGAACCAGCGAACGCCGCGCGTCACCGGCCAAGGGTCCGGCTTCTTCATTTCGGCCGACGGCTATGCAGTGACCAACAATCACGTTGTCGAGAAGGCGACGACCGTGCAGGTAACCGCCGACGATGGCAAAACCTATACGGCGAAAGTCATCGGAACGGATTCCCGGAGCGATCTCGCGCTTATCAAGGTCGAAGGTCGCAACGATTTTCCCTATGCGAAGCTTGCCGACAACAATCCGCGCATCGGTGACTGGGTGCTCGCGGTGGGCAATCCCTTCGGTCTCGGCGGCACGGTGACGGCCGGTATCGTCTCGGCGCGCGGACGCGACATCGGCGCCGGGCCCTATGACGACTTCATCCAGATCGATGCGCCGGTCAACAAAGGCAATTCCGGCGGACCGACTTTCGATGTCGACGGCAACGTGATTGGCGTCAACACCGCGATCTTCTCGCCGTCCGGCGGCTCCGTCGGTATCGCCTTCGCGATTCCGGCTGACACCGTGAAGACGGTGATCACGCAGTTGAAGGATCATGGCTCGGTCACGCGCGGGTGGATCGGCGTGCAGATCCAACCGGTGACGCCGGAGATTGCGGAAAGCCTTGGCCTGAAGCAAACGGGTGGCGCGCTTGTCGCCGACGCGCAGCCTGATGGCCCGGCCGCTAAGGCCGGCGTCGAATCCGGCAGCGTTATCACCTCGGTGAATGGCGCACCGGTGAACGATGCTCGTGATCTCGCGAAGAAAATCGGCGCCTTGGCCCCCGGTGCCGCCGTGAAACTCGGGCTATTGAGCAATGGCGCGGAGAAGACGGTAACGGTGACGCTCGGCGAATTGCCGGAGCAGCGCGAAGCTCGCGCCGACATGCCGGCGCCGGACAGCGACACCGGCCGCCTCGGCCTGACGCTCGCTCCCGCCGGCAGTGTCGGCGGCGCCGGCTCCCAGGGCGTGGTGGTAACGCGTGTCGACGCCGACGGCTTGGCCGCACAGGCGGGTTTTAAAACCGGCGACGTCATTCTGGACATCGGCGGAAAGATGGTCGGTAACCCCGCGGATGTGCGCAAGGCTCTTGCCGACGCGCGCGGCCAAGGCAAGCGCAATGTGCTGATGCGGGTGAAGTCCAGCGGAGCGACAAAGTTCGTCGCCATGCCGCTCGGACGCGCCTAACGAGATGGGGATTGTCGCTGGCATCCGTCGCCCCCGCTAGCGGCTGCCCCTGAGGGCGGGTGTTTTCACCCGCCCTCACACTTACAGGCCCGAACGGCTCGTGCCCCCGTCGGACGGGCTTAAGTGGAGGGAGTGGCGGGTTGTTCCCGCCACTCCCTTTGCATAGGTAAAGTGACGATTTGCGGCACCCAGATGCCCGATTTTGATTTCATAATGATGCGGATGCAGCTTCGGTCCGATAAGCTGCTTTTTAAATGAACCGCCGGAGCCCTATGCGCCTCCTCATCGTCGAAGACGACAGCGACGCAGCCGACTACCTGGTCAAGGCATTCCGGGAGGTTGGGCACGTGGCCGATCATGCGTCCGATGGCGAGGAAGGTCTCGCGCTCGCATCGGACGGACAATACAACGTGTTGATCGTCGACCGTATGTTGCCGAAGCGCGATGGTCTGTCTGTTATTGCGACCTTGCGGGAAAAGGGTGTGGAAACGCCAGCGCTTATTCTGTCAGCGCTCGGCCAAGTGGACGATCGCGTCAAAGGATTGCGGGCCGGCGGCGACGATTATCTGCCGAAACCATATTCCTTTGCCGAGCTCTTGGCCCGCGTCGAAGTATTGTCGCGACGCCGCGGCGGGCGCGGCGAAGACACGGTCTACCGTGTCGGCGATCTCGAGCTTGACCGGCTGTCGCATCGCGTCGCCCGCAACGGGGAAGAGATCGTGTTGCAGCCGCGTGAGTTCCGGCTGCTCGAATATCTCATGAAGCACGCTGGCCAGGTGGTGACCCGCACCATGTTGCTTGAAAACGTCTGGGATTATCATTTCGATCCGCAGACGAATGTCATTGACGTGCATATTTCGCGGCTGCGGTCGAAAATCGATAAAGGATTTACGCAACCGCTGCTGCACACGATTCGCGGCGCTGGATACATGGTCCGTGATAGCGCTCGGTAAGCTGTTCCGAACGACCACGTTTAAATTAACGCTGGTCTATTTGACTGTCTTCGCCCTATTCGCGGCATTCCTGCTCGGCTACTTGGCCTGGAATACCCATCGGCTCTTCACAGATCAGATCACCGAAACGGTGGATGCGGAGATCAGAGGCCTTGCCGAACAATACCGCGAAGGAGGCATTCGCCGCCTCGTCCTTGTAGTCGACGGGCGTTCGCATCGCCCGGGCTCAAGCCTCTATCTGGTCACGACCACGGCAGGCGAAGGCCTGGCCGGCAACGTAGGGTCGCTGCCCCCCGGTCTCCTGGACGATGCCGGTTGGAAAGAGACTGCCTATCGCCGCCTCGACGAAGAGGGTGGCTCCGAACACCAAGCCTTGGTCAGGGTGTTTCAGTTGCCGGGCGGCTTTCGTGTGCTGGTGGGCCGCGATCTGGAAGAGCGCCAGCGCCTCTACGATGTTCTTATCTCCGCCGGCTGGGGATCAATTGCTCTCGTCGTGGTGCTCGGCCTGGCCGGCGGATTTTTCGTGACGCGGCGCGTGCTCAATCGTGTCGATGCCATGACCGAGACGACCCGCACGATCATGGACGGCGATCTTAGCGGACGGCTGCCGATTGCCGGCACCGGCGACGAACTCGATCGGCTGGCGGGAAATCTCAATGTCATGCTCGAGCGCATCGAGGCACTCATGCGCGGCCTCAAGGAGGTGTCCGACAATATCGCGCATGACCTCAAGACACCGCTGACCCGATTGCGGAACCGGTGCGAAGAGGCGCTGCGGACCGCAAAAGGCGAGCCCGATTATCGAGCGGCACTGGAGCGGACTATCGAGGAATCCGATCGGCTCATGCGCACATTTAACGCCTTGCTGATGATCGCACGGGCGGAAGCCGGCCAAGCCCGCGAAAACATGACCGACCTCGATGCTGCTGAGATCGCGCGCGGCGTCGGCGAACTCTATGAACCGCTGGCGGAGATGAAGGGACTTGCGCTTAGGGTGGAGGTTCCTGCGCCCACGCCGGTCCATGGCAATCGCGAACTCGTCAGCCAAGCCCTTGCAAACCTTGTCGACAACGCCATCAAATACGGCAAGCCGGAGAATGCGCCAGAAAATGGCGACAAGCCGGAGATTGTGGTGAGGGCTGTTACCGACGGTGATCGTAGCATGCTTATCGTATCCGACAGTGGACCCGGGATTCCTGAAGCCGACCGTCCGCGGGTGGTTGAACGTTTCGTCCGGCTCGAGCAGAACCGCTCGGAGCCCGGCTCCGGATTGGGTCTCAGCCTTGCCGCCGCCGTCGCCCACCTGCATGGAGGAGAGCTCAGGCTGGAGGGCAATCAGCCTGGACTGCGGTCTATTCTCGTCTTCCCCCGTGCCGGGCCGGCATAGAGCTTCGGATGAAGTCGTCTACGTCCGCCGGTGCAAAAACGAAAAAGAAGGAGACGGCGTTAGCAGCGCAGTTTGCCGGCGCGCCGTGTCTTTTCTCGCCGCTGGAGGCCCGCACACGCGTTTGCGATTGGCTGGCCGACATTGCGCGCACGCGTGCAGGCAAGGCGCTGAAGCGTCTGTTGGAAGCGCATGCGCCGGCCAACGCCGTCATGGACAGCATCGCCGAGGGGTCTCCTTATCTATGGGATCTGGCCGGCGCCGATCCCGCCCGTCTCCTCGCCATCCTCCAAGCCGACCCGCAGCAACATTTGGAGTTGGTCTTCGCGCGGACCGCCGAAGCCCTTCATGCAACCCGCGACGACGACAAGGCGATGTCCTTGCTGCGCCGCATGAAGGCGGAGGCCGCGCTGCTGATCGCACTTACGGACATTGGTGGCGTTTGGTCGTTGCCACAAATCACCCAGGCGCTGACGAAGCTTGCCGACACGTCGGTCGGTGCTGCGGTTCGTTTCCTCCTTGGCGAGGTCGCCCGGGGCGGCAAGCTCCGTCCGCCCGATCCCGCACGCCCGGAAGACGGCAGCGGCTATGTCGTCCTTGCAATGGGCAAAATGGGTGCCTTCGAACTGAATTATTCCAGCGATATTGATCTCATCGTCTTGTTTGATCCGGAGGCGCCCGCGCTGAAGCCCGGGACTGAGCCCGGGTCGCTTTACATTCGTTTGACTCGTGGACTAGTGAAGCTTCTGCAGGAGCGCACGGCGGACGGATATGTTTTTCGCGTCGATCTGCGGCTGCGCCCCGACCCTGCATCCACGCAAATCGCGATCTCGGTCCCTGCGGCGCTGGATTATTACGAAAGCACCGGACAGAACTGGGAACGCGCGGCGCTGATTAAAGCGCGCCCTTGCGCCGGCGATCTCGCCGCTGGCGAAGCCGTTTTGAAAAATCTCGCGCCATTCGTTTGGCGTAAATATCTCGACTATGTCGCCGTCACCGATGTGCAGGCGATGAAGCAGCAAATCCATGCCTATAAAGGACATGGCGAGATCGCGGTCGAAGGACACAATATTAAGCTCGGCCGCGGTGGCATCCGGGAGATCGAGTTTTTCGTCCAGACCCAGCAACTGATTGCCGGCGGCCGGCATCCGGAACTCCGCGGTCGCGACACCTTGGCTATGCTGTCGGTACTGGCTGACGGCGGATGGATCAGCGCGCAGGCGCGGAACGATCTCGCCGCGGCCTATCAGTTCCTGCGCACGGTAGAGCATCGGCTGCAAATGGTGGCCGACGAGCAGACGCAGACGCTGCCGACGGACCGTGACGCGCTCGAACGGTTCGTTCGATTTCTCGGTTTTCAGACGCGAGACGCTTTTGCTGAAATCCTGGTTGGGCATCTACGCAATGTGCAACAGCATTACGAGCAGCTATTCGAAAATCCTCGGGCGCCCACCGGCGAGGAACGCGCTCTCGTCTTTCCCAAGGATGCGGATGATGGCGATACTCTCGCCAAACTGTCGGCAATGGGCTTTCGCCAGCCCCGCGAAATTTCGGCCTGGATACGGCGTTGGCTGCAAGGAGGCTACCCATCGCTGCGCGGGCAGGTTGCCCGTGAGCACCTCACCGAGCTTGTTCCGCTGCTGATGAGTCATTTGGCGCGAACCCATAATCCCGATCTGGCCTTTACGAATTTCGATCGCTTTCTGACGACGCTTCATGGCAGCGGACGTCTGTTCTCGCTTCTGCGGCAACATCCGGATTTGGTGGGATTCCTCGTGCTCATCCTAGGCACGGCGCCGCGTCTGGCCGATATCCTGGCGCGATACCCGCAAGTGATCGATGGATTGCTGGAGCCTGGCTTCTTCGGGGCGCTTCCTGATGAGCCCAAGCTTGCCGCCGAACTCGGACAAGCGCTGCAACAGGCGACTTCGTACGAGGACTTCCTCGATCGCATCCGCATGTTCGGCCAGGAGCACATGTTCCTGATCGGTGCGCGGATTTTGTCGGAGACCGTTTCCGCCGAGCAGGCAGGAGAGGCTTTCGCGCGGCTTGCCGACGTCATAATCCGCGCGCTGCACCGCGCCGCGGAGGAGAAGTTCGCCGAAGTTCATGGCCGGTTGCGCGGCCAAGCAAGCGCGCTGCTCGCGCTCGGGAAGCTCGGCGGCCGGGAGATGACGGCGACCTCCGACCTCGATCTTATCGTGGTCTATGATTTCGACGGCGAGCATCCGGAGTCCGACGGTCCCCGTCCACTCTACGGCAGCCAATATTTTGCGCGGCTGACCCAACGTCTCATCAATGCGCTGACCGTTCAGACCAACTACGGCGTGCTCTATCCGGTCGATATGCGTCTGCGACCCTCGGGGCGCTCGGGCCCGCTGGCAACGCAAATCGGCGGGTTCGAAAGTTATCAAGAACACGAGGCATGGACCTGGGAGCACATGGCGCTGACGCGCGCGCGCGTCGTCTCGGCGTCACTGGCATTCGGCAGCAAAGTGGAGAGCGTGATCCGCGCGGTTCTATGCCGGCGGAGAGATGCCGAGGCTGTGGCGGGTGACATCATCGAAATGCGCTCGGCGATCGCCGCCGAAAAGGGAGAGGCCAATCGCTGGGATCTGAAATTTGCCGCCGGTGGGTTGGTGGATATCGAATTCATCGCGCAATTTCTGCAACTCATCCATGCCGCCGACCACCCCGATATCCTCGACACATCGACGGCAAAAGTGCTCGACAAGGCGTGGCGGCTTGGCGTGCTGCCTGCCGAAGAGGCGGAAGTGCTTCGGCCGGCGGTGCGGCTATATCAAAACCTGACGCAAATTCTGCGGCTTTGCCTTGCCGGCCCGTTCGATCCGAAAAAGGCAGAAGCAGGATTGCTTCGACTGCTGGCGCGGGCCGCGGACTTGCCCGATTTCACCACATTGGACGCTCATATTAGGGAAACGCAGACCCGGGTTCGCGAGAGCTTTGTCCGAATTCTGGGCAAGATAACTTAGATAGTTCTCGCCCGTGCCGTGCGTTTTCCGGAGCGTTTTTTGGGCTCCTCTTGTGGCGGCAACGGGTCGACGATCTTCCTGCTTCGCAACGGCCCTTGCGGCAGGCGTATCACCACCATCGTGCCGGCTCCTGGCGTCGAACGGATACGCATCCTTCCGCCGTGAAGCTCGGTGAGCGACTTGGCGATTGAAAGGCCGAGGCCCGATCCTTGATGACTCTTGGTAAGCTGGCTCTCGACCTGCTCGAACGGCCTTCCGAGCTTTCTCAGCGCATCCTTCTCGATGCCGATGCCGGTATCCTCGATGGCCATGGTGATCGCATTGCCGGACAAGCGGCCACGGACCGTGACCCGGCCGCCTATCGGCGTGAACTTCACGGCGTTGGACAACAAGTTCAGAGCGATTTGTTTTAGCGCTCGCCGATCTGCGTCGAAATGTATTGCGGGCGCCACTTCAGCCGACAAGGTCAGATGCTTGTCCTGCGCGCGCGCAGAGACGACGCGCATGGCATCGGCAAGAATGCAGTCGAGTTCAAGGTCTTCGAAATCGAGGCGTATCCGGCCGGCCTCGATTTTCGACATGTCGAGAACATCGTTGATGACTTCGAGCAGATACTGCCCGCTTTCGCGGATGTCGCGACAATATTCATGGTATTTGTCGGCGCCGAGCGACCCGAACATCCCCGATTCCATGATTTCCGAAAAGCCGATGATGGCATTGAGCGGGGTGCGCAGCTCGTGGCTCATATTGGCGAGGAATTTGGATTTGGCTTGGTTGGCGTCTTCGGCGCGGGTTTTCTCCTCGGCATATTTCTCCGCCAGATCGGCGAGCTGCTGAGTTTGGTATTCGAGCGTCTGCTGCGAATTACGCAAATCGGACACCGTAGCCATCAGCCGCTTCTCGCTCTGCATCAGCTTTTCTTCGTGCAGCTTCAGCGCCGTGATGTCGGTACCGACCGAGACATACCCCCCGTCCTTGGTGCGCCGCTCGCTGATATGCAGCCAACGGCGATCATCAAGCTGAGCTTCGAAGGTGCGCGCCCCGGGAAGGGGATGGTCGCCGCTGCTGATCCTATTGCGGACGACCGGCTTGCGTCCGGCGGCGACGACGGTTTCGTAGGGCGTGCCCGCGGCGACGGTATCGTCGGGCAGATTGTGCAGCTCTTGGAAATTCGAATTGCAGAGGACGAGGCGGTTTTCAGCATCCCAGACCACGAAGGCCTCGGGTATGGTCTCGATGGCGTCGCGCAACCGCAAGTCCGCGGCAGCCGTTCTCTCGACAAGATTTTTTTGCTCGGTGATATCGACGGCGATCCCGATCAGGTGAATGCCGGTCTCACCGTCCTGCCGCACCAACTCGCACCGCGCCCGGAGCCATACCCAACTGCCGTTCGCGTGGCGCATGCGAAATGCATGATCGATCGACTGCGTTTTGGCTTCGGCGAGCTGCGCGGCTACCTCGTAGAGTTTGATATCTTGCGGATGCACCAGCGCGCTGACCTCGCCGAAGATCAGCAAATCGTCCCTCGGTTCGAGTCCAAGGATGGCGAACATCGAATGCGACCAATAAATACGGCCGCGCGCGAGGTCCCAATCCCATAAGCCGCAGCGGCCGCGATTCAACGCCGTATCGATGCGGCCGCGGACCGCCTCATAGATCACATCGGCTTCGCGCGCCCGCGTCGCCTGCCAGTGGAACGCGAAGCCAAGAATGAGAACCACAAATCCGGTCGTCGCCGACAGGGTTATCGTCAGCGTCGTGTCGGAGCGCCAGTTCGAGAGTGCATCCGTGCGCGGCTGAATCACCGCAAGCTGGCCAAACGGCGCTTTCAAGTTACGGACGGTCGCCAGCGCCGAGACGCCGTCCGCCGGGATGACTTCGAGAACGCCGGCGTCGGAACCAAATGTCGTCAGCGGCTGACCGGGACCAAGGATATCCAGGAGCGCACGGCCGACCGAGGCGAGGTCGTCAGGGGCGGACGCAATCACCTTGCCGGCGGCATTGGTCAGCAGGACGCGGCGGTTGGCTGCCGTCCCCCACGACGGCAGCGCCGTCCGAAGAACATCTCCCGCGTGTTGAATTGCGTTGTCTGGGGAAAGGTTGAGCCGTCCGGCGGCAATCTCCGCAACGGCCTCAATGTCGATGGCGGCGCCGCTGAAGGCTTGGCGCTTGTGGTCAAGCACCTGGACCATGGCGCCGACGCAGATGGTGGCGAGGAATGCAATGATCAGCGTCGGCACGGCCCGGCGCAGCGCGGGTTCAGCGGTAAGCAGCCGCCGATACGCCGGCTTGGCGATCGATTGCGCAAGTCCCTTGATAGAATCGGGACGTGCAGACGCACTCGCCGCCTCGGCGCGCGCCATCCTGACCTCCGCTTGGATTAGTTCCCCGTCCGCCCTTGATTGGAAGGATGTAGCGCTCCCTCCGAATCACTTCCGATTGGAATCGAATCGCTAGGATTTGTCGAGAGTCCGTGAGTCAATATTTACGTTGCATTGCCACACAGCTTTTTTGGCGCAAGCCGGAAAAGCGATGTAGCGCAATTAGAGGAACGAAATCATGCCGTTGGCTGATTAGCTGGCTTAAGCGCTGTCAGGTCGGCTCGGCCAAAGTCCGCTGAACGATGTCGCCGACGTCGCGCGAGAGGTTTGGCGCGGAGGTAACGCGCTGCAGCGCCGCCCGGGCCAGTGTTTGCCGAGACAGCTCAAGTGCCCGCCAACTTTTGAACGCGGAAAGAACCCGCGCAGCGACTTGCGGATTCTTCTCATCAAGTGCGAGCACGTTTTCGACCACGAAATCGTAACCTTCGCCGTCGGCACGGTTGAACTGTGTTGGATTTCCTTGCGCGAACACACCGATCAAGGCGCGGACGCGGTTGGGATTGGAAAGAGAGAAGGCGGGATGCGTTGTCAGGGCGCGTACCCGCGCCAGCGTGCCTGGTTCCGCAATCCCCGCCTGAAGCGCAAACCATTTGTCGATGATCAGCGGATCGCCGGAGTAACGGCTGTAGAAGTCCTCGAGCGTTTCGGTGCGCTGCGGAACATCGTGCAGCGACAGCGTGGCCAGCGCGGCGATGCGATCCGTCATGTTATTGGCGGCTTGGTATTGACGGGCGGCGAGATCGATCGCCGCGGCATTCCCGTCCGCGGCGAGCAGGTCCAGACACATGCTTTTGAGGGAACGCTTCCCGGCGCTTGCGGCGTCAGGACAATACGGCCCAGCATCGGCCATCCGACTATAAGTTTCAGATAGCATAGGCCTGAGGCTTTGGCCGATCGCAGCACGCAATGCGACGCGCGCGGACAAGATCGCGTCGGGATCAATGTCGCGGCCGATTTCTCGCGCAATGTCGGCTTCCAGCGGCAGGATCAGCGTCTGAGCGACAAATGCCGGTTCGAGCCGGGCGTCGGTTAAAATCTGCTCGAGCGCATGAATAATGCTGTCGTTCACAGGCGCCGTGCCGCCTGAACGTAGCGCCGCCACGTGGTCGACGAGAATTCGGGTCGCGAGCGTCTGCACGGCTTGCCAACGATTGAACGGATCGTTGTCGTGGGCTGCCAGGAAACCAAGTTCCTCCGCGGATATGTTGGCAACGAGTTTGATCGGTGCTGAAAAACCGCGATTGAGCGAGGGTACCGGACGAGCGTCGATACCGCTGAAAACGAAGGTGTGGACCGAGTGGGTTAACGTGAGAACGCCATGTCCAATGGGTTTTCCGTCTGCGGCTATAAGCGGAAACTCGCTGCCGTCGGGACCAAGCAGACCAACCACAAACGGAATGACCATCGACTCCTTGATCGGTTGCCCTGGCGTCGCCGGTACCGTCTGCGTAGCCTCGAGGCGATAGGTTTTCTTCTCGGCATCCCAATGACCATTCACCGCAACTTCAGGCGTGCCGGCCTGTGAATACCAGCGCATGAAAGGTTTGAGATCCCGGCCGCTCACGTCGGCGAAGCACTGGATAAATTGTTCCACGGTGGCGGCCTGCCCGTCATGGCGCGAGAAGTAGAGGTCCATGCCGGCTCGGAACTTCTCAGAGCCCAGGAGAACTTTGAGCATCCGCACCACCTCGGCGCCCTTCTCGTAGATGGTGGCGGTGTAGAAGTTGTTGATCTCGTGGTAGAGCTCGGGCCGCACCGGATGAGCAAGAGGGCCGGCATCTTCCACGAATTGATGGGCGCGCAGCAGTCTGGCGTCGGAAATGCGCTTGACCGGCCGCGAGCGCTGATCGGACGTGAATTCCTGGTCACGGAACACCGTCAGACCTTCCTTCAGGCAGAGCTGGAACCAGTCGCGGCAAGTGATGCGGTTGCCGGTCCTGTTGTGGAAATACTCGTGCGCGATCACCGCTTCGATGCCGGCAAAGTCGCCGTCGGTGGCAGTCTGCGGCGACGCCAGCACGTATTTATCGTTGAAGACGTTGAGGCCCTTATTCTCCATGGCCCCCATGTTGAAGTCCGACACGGCGACGATCATGAAAATGTCGAGGTCATATTCGCGGCCAAATGTCTCTTCATCCCAACGCATCGCGCGCTTCAGCGCGTCCATCGCGTAGTCACAGCGATCCTCTTTGCCGGGCTCCACGTAGATCTTTAGCGCCACTTCGCGGCCGGACATGGTGCGGAACTTGTCTTCCACGCAGGCAAGCGCGCCTCCGACCAAAGCAAAGAGATAAGACGGCTTAGGGAAGGGGTCGTGCCAAACAGCGAAATGGCGTGCCGTGCCGGCTACTTCGCCCTGCGCGACGAGATTGCCGTTGGCGAGCAGCACCGGCGCTTCGGCTTTATCAGCCTCAATGCGGGTGGTGTAGACCGCCATCACGTCCGGCCGGTCGGGGAAATAGGTGATGCGGCGGAAACCTTCGGCTTCGCACTGAGTGCAATAAGTTCCGCTGGAGCGGTAAAGGCCGGAGAGCTGGGTATTGGCCGAGGGATCGACCAGAGTTTCGATGTCGAGGCGGAAGGGCCGCGGCGGCGCTTGCGAAATGGTGAGGCTGTTTGGAGTGGCAACGTAATGCTCGGCCGCAAGCGGGACGCCGTCGATCGCAATGGAAACCAAATTGAGACCGTCGCCGTCGAGTACGACCGAGGCAGGCCCGGCGACCGCGGCGTTAGGTTTCAAAGCCAGAGCGGCACGTACCCGGGTGGCTGTTGGATGCAAGGATATGTCGAGATGGACAGTGTCGACGAGCCAATCCGGCGGACGATAATCCTGCAGGCGAACAGGGCGGGCTTGTTCGGTACGCATCGCCGCTCACCCCATCGGCTCAGCATGACCGATCACCCGCTTGATGGTCGGTAACCGCCGCCGTAACGCGCGTTCAACCTCGTCAACCTTTTCGTGAACCGTCTGGACGGTTAGTTCCGGATCGACGCGGCAATGGAAATTCACCATCTCGCCCTCGGCAGTTTCGCGGACGCGCACATCGTGCACATCCCGGAGCGGACCAGGCTGGGAGACAATTTCACTCAACGCGGCCTGGACTTCGTTGATCCGGCTCGCATTCGCCTCGCGACCAGCGACTCCATAGGCTTGCAGCGGCTCGATGTGAGTCTCCACTTCGACATCGGCACCTAGTTCGGCGCATACCGCGCTCTCCAATCGCGTCGCGATCTCGTGGGCCTCTCCAAGCGTAAGCTCGCCCGCGACTTCCAGATCGAGCCCGACCGCGAGGCGTTCGCCGATCGAATGGACGGTAATATGGTGAACGGCAAGCGCCTGATTCCGCGCGATGACCATAACCCGTTCCAGTACACTCTCATCGTCGAGCGCGCGCGGCTCGGTGGCGACAATCACCTCCGCCGCCGGGATGGCTCGGCTGATCGCGTCTGCCACGTCGTTCTTCAAAATCGCGACCCGGTCGAAGGGGAGCGTGCGGCTCACCACCACCGCCAGGTCGACGAATAACTTATTGCCTGCGGGCCGGGCACGTACGCGTTCAACGGCCACAACGCCGGGGACCTTGCGAGCCGCCGCGGTAACTTGGTCGGCGATGCCCACGGGCGCCGTGTCGGTCAAGGTATCGATGGTGCGGCGGCCAAGGCGCCAGCCGGCCAGACACACGAATACCGCGACCACCAGCGCCGCAGCCGCGTCGGCCCAGGGAAAACCGATGGCGACGCCACCGAGCCCGATCAGCACGGCAAATGACGACCACATGTCCGAACCGAAATGCAGCGCGTCGGCTTCCAGCGCCTCGCTCGATGTTTCCGCGGCAACTCGATAGAGCAGGCGTGCGCGGAAAAAATCGACGACGATGGAAACGATAATCACGGCGAACGCCCATAATGTCGCCTCGACCGCCTGGCCATGTTCTCCCAACAGGCGTTTCACAGCTTCCCAAATCACCACGCCGGAAAGCAGGAATAGCAACGCGGTTTCCGCCAGTGCGGAGACGCTTTCGACCTTACCGTGGCCGTAGTGGTGCTCCTTGTCGGCCGGCTTGCCGGAAATGCGCACCGCGAAATAGGTCATCACCGTCGCGGCGAAATCGATCAATGAGTGTGCAGCCTCGGAAAGGAGGGCGAGCGAGCCGGACAAAATCCCGACCACGCCTTTGGCAGCCGTCAGCCCTGCCGAGGCGGCAATCGATCCAAGCGCGGCGCTTTCCTTCTCGTTCAATTTTGGCTCCTGATGCCAGGTCCGGTTAACCGGGGTGGCGCTGTGCGTCAATGCGGCGTCCCGGCGCCGAACTGCTTGCCGGTGGCCTCATTCTGCGCCATGAGACGGCCGTGACCACCCTTAAAGACGATATCCGATTGTCACGACGATTTTCCGTGGCACCGATGATGGAGTGGACGGACCGGCATTGCCGATTCTTCCATCGCCTATTCACGCGCCGCGCCCTTCTTTACACCGAGATGCTGACGACGGCTGCTATTATTCGTGGCGATCGCGACCGGCTTTTAAAATTCGACACGGCCGAACATCCGGTTGCGATCCAACTCGGCGGCTCCGATCCACGTGCGCTGGCGGAGTGCGCCCGCATTGCCGAGGAATTTGGTTACGACGAGGTCAATTTCAACGTCGGGTGTCCGTCAGACCGGGTACAGGAGGGGCGCTTCGGCGCTTGCCTGATGGCGGAACCGGCGCTGGTCGGTGACTGCGTGGCCGCTATGAAATCGGCCGTTCGCGTGCCGGTGACGGTCAAATGCCGTATCGGTATCGACGAGCAGGACCCGGAAAAAGCGTTAGAAGAACTGACGTGCGCGGTCGAGGCGGCCCGGGCCGATGCCCTGATCGTGCATGCCCGAAAGGCATGGCTCGCCGGCCTCTCGCCGAAAGAAAACCGCGAAGTTCCGCCGCTTGATTACGAACGCGTCTACCGGCTCAAGGCCGCCCATCCCGGCCTCGACATTATGATCAATGGTGGGGTGACCAGTGTTGAGCAAGCGGTCGCTCACAGGCGCCACGTCGATGGCGTGATGATGGGACGCGCGGCCTATCAAGAGCCGTGGCGCCTCCTTGACGTCGATCCGCTGCTGTTTGGCGAGCCTCCGCCCTATGCTTCACCTCGCGCCTTGACGGAAGCGCTTGTCCCTTACGTCGAACGCGAACTAGCGCGCGGCACGAGGCTTCACTCCATTACCCGTCATATCCATGGTCTGTTCCGCGCGGTGCCGGGCGCCCGCGCCTTTCGCCGGCATCTCGCGACCGAAGCGGTGAAACTAGGCGCAGACGCAAACGTGCTCGTCGAAGCGCTGGCCCTGGTACGGGATAGCTCTTCCGACACGTCCGACTGTGCTGCCGCCTAACTCGCATCCTCGGTGCTCAAAGCCCGCCTTAGGAGAACGCCAGTGCTGGGAGTCACCATCAGCGAATTGGCTTGGCTCGCGGCTATCATCATCGTGGCCGGGACCATCACCGGCGTTTTTGCTGGGCTGTTCGGCATCGGTGGCGGCGGCATCATCGTTCCGGTGCTCTATGAAGTGTTTCGCGTCATTGGAGTATCCGACGAGGTGCGGATGCAACTGTGCATCGGAACGTCGCTGGCGATCATTATCCCGACGACGGTGAGTTCATATATGGCCCATCGCGCAAGAAATGCCGTCATTCAAGACGTGGTCCGCATTTGGACGGCTCCGGCCATTGCTGGCGTCGCGGTTGGCGCCGCAGCCGCTGCTTTCGCGCCCGGCGCAATATTCAAAGTCGCCTTCGTTGTCATCGCGAGCCTCGTTGCCTGCAAGCTTTTGTTTGGTCGCGACAGCTGGAAATTGGGCGACGAACTGCCGGGCCGCGCCGCCATGAGCGGCTACGGCTTTCTCGTCGGGCTTGCTTCATCCCTCATGGGCGTGAGCGGGGGTTCGGTATCCAATCTGGTGCTGACGCTTTACGGCAAGCCTATCCATAACGCTGTAGCCACATCCGCAGGCGTGGGCGTCCCGATTACGATCGTAGGCACGGCGGGCTACATGCTCGCAGGCTTGCCGCACCAGGCGCTGTTGCCGCCGCTATCGATTGGATTCGTGTCTCTGGTCGCCGCCGCGCTGATGGCGCCGGTCTCGAGCTTCACCGCGTCCTATGGCGTCCGGCTCGCTCATGCCCTTTCAAAGCGGCGGCTGGAAGTTGCCTTCGGAATTTTCCTGCTGCTGGTGTCGGCGCGCTTTGTCGTCAGTCTCGTGGGTTAGTGGGATTCTCCCTTTAGGGATAGCTCCGCATCACCAGCTTGTCGCCGCGCACTTCCCAACTTTCCAACCGGTTGAGGAAACTCATCCCGAGAAGACTGGTTTTCAGTTGGCCCGGCGGCGCTATTAGTGCGGAGACCGAGCGCTCGACGATGTTGCCGACCGCAATCCGATCGATGGTCACGGAAGCCGCCCGAGTGCGGCCGTTGGCCGTATCCACGTTGATATCGTAATGCAGAACCTCCAGCGGCAGACCCGCGGCCTTTGCCGCCTCCTGGGTCAGCACAACCGCGCTTGCGCCGCTGTCGAGCACCATCGGGACGCGCGCTCCGTTGATCTGCGCCCCGACGGAAAAATCGCCGGCGCGGCCACGGGCAATTTCCACCACCAGCCCCCGAGTGACCGGACGCCCCGGAATAAGCTCGCTGAGAATCCGGTCTCCGACCTGCTGCAATTCCGCGCGGTATGTGTAACCGACCACCAGGATGAGCGCGATCACAGTCCAGAGCAAAGCAGCTTCAAACGCTCGTGAAATGCGCTCGTGGAACAGAGCCAGCACCATGACCCCGACAAAAACAGCGATAGCGACGTCGACCGCGAGCGACGAGAATTCCTGCGTGGTGAAGCTGCCGACCATTCCCGCGTTGTGACGCACAACAAGGACGATAAGCGCAAGCACAAGACCGATCAGCAAAATCCAGAGGAGACGGTTGCGCATCAAACCTTACAACACTTGATTCTTGCGGCTGTGAGCATGTGCAGGCCGCGGCAGCGAAATCGCGGCAAGGCGCTGCGGCAATCCCGATATGACGCGCGCGCGTTCGTCGTCCGAAAACGCTGCCCAGCGTTCGATCTCGACAAGATTGCGTCCGCAGCCAAGACACCACCCGCTAACCGGCTCGATAATACAAATTTTGCTGCAGGGGCTCGCGATGCTCGCCATAACTTGTCCTCGTCAGGAATCGGAAGGCAACATAAGGCGCGCGGCCAGGAAGGCAATCGGCGATCCGGCGTCTCAGGCCCGCAAGCGGAAGAGCCGCTTACGCGGTTGCGGCTTTTCTGCGGACGGTTGGAGGGGCGGCGCGCCGCCGTTAAGCGGGCCAAGGGCCGCGACAACCCGCTCCGGCGGAAAGGTGACGATTACCTCGGTGCCGATGCGCAGCTTCGATTTGAGCGTGAAGGTGCCGCCATGAAGATCGACGAGGCTTTTGGCAATGGGCAGCCCGAGACCTGCGCCTTGCTCGGCCGATTTGATCGAATTGGAACCTTGCCCGAACGTGGCCAACACGATCGGAATTTCCTCCTCGGCAATGCCGGAACCGGTATCTTTCACGCTCATGTATTGACCGCCGGACGCGGTCCAACCCACTTTCAGCCATATCTCGCCGCTTTGAGGCGTGAACTTGATGGAGTTGGATAAAAGGTTCAGGCAAATCTGCCGTATCGCCCGTTCGTCCGCCCACAATCGCGGCAAGTCGGGCTCGAACAGTTCATGGATGGTGATCCCGCGGTTCTTTGCGCGCAACGTCAAGAGATGATGACAGTCCTCGACGACCGCCGCCAGTGAAACCGGTTCTTCATTGAGTTCATGGCGCCCTGCCTCGATACGGGATAGATCGAGGATTTCGTTGATCAGATTGAGCAGATGCACACCGGAGTTGTGAATGTCAGCGGAGTATTCCTTGTAGGTCGGCACCGCGTGAGTGCCGAATATTTCTCCGCTCATCACCTCGGAAAATCCGAGGATGGCATTCAGCGGCGTTCTTAACTCATGGCTCATTTGCGCGAGAAAGCGCGACTTAGCGATGTTCGCCGCCTCGGCACGACCCCGCGCCTCATCGGAAATTGCTTTGGACTGCTCCAACTCGCCGATCAGTGCGTCTTTCTCCGCCCGAGCTTCCAACGTCGCCAGCGTGGTGGTGTAGAGGCGATGGGCGAGGAGGGCGAAATAGCCCTGAGCGGTCACCGCCATTGCGGCCAAAATGTAGTCGCGCATTGTGCCGCGGAAAAGGAAGTTAAGGGCGATCGCCGCCGTCGCCGGCACTGTTGCAGCGAATACCGCGATCGGCAGGCTTGAGGACAGCATGCTCGACACCGCGACCACGAGCAGCATCACGAACAGCATGAAGGTGGCGGATTCTTCATCGACGCCGACGGGGTGTAGCAGAATGAACATCCATGCCAATCCGAAGAAAAGATCGAGCATGATGAAACGCACACGCCATGTCCGGATATTTGCCTTGCCTGGCGCTTCATTGAGGAATTGCTTGCATTTGGCGACGACAATGGCGTGGATCAAAAGAATCGCGGCGGTCCAAATTCCGGCGTTTACAGCGCCGGTCCACAACCCCGACAGAAATCCGATTGTGGCCACCAGCAAGAGGATGACCAGTGAAGCTGACAATCGGTTCTGCGCGAATTGGCGCAGGAGTTCATAGTCGAAAGCAGGCCGCGTGCCGGTGCTCGATGTCAGCCGGTCGCGGGCTTCGCGCACGCGTTGCGCCGCCGCGCGCCGGCGTTTTGTCGCCGACGTGTCGGTGAGCGCAGCCATGTCGCGTGTTTCGCTCGACATCCGTTCCTGAGCGCTACGGGTTTACAGGGCACGTCAAATCGAGCCAAAACTGTCGCAAATTCCTTAAGGGCGCGCTTAAGCCGGCACAGAAATGTGGGCCTATGTCTCCCATTGCGGGCGCCGGACAATTGACGAATGGTTAATGACCGACGCCGGTTCGCCATGTAGCTGAAAGTCCCTTTGTTGCAGGGCTTACCAAGTGTCTGGAGACCACGGTGCGCGGAAGAAGGAGAGGGGCATGAAGCTCTATGACGGCGGCCGGGCGCCCAATCCGCGCCGCGTGCGCATTTTTCTGGCGGAAAAAGGGATTTCGGTGCCGATCGTGCCGGTCGACCTTGGCGCGTTGGAGCAGAAAGCGCCGGCCTATACGGCCGTCAATCCGCTGCAACGTTTGCCCGCACTTATGCTGGACGACGGCAGCGTCATCACGGAGTCGATTGCGATCTGCCGTTATTTCGAGGAGCTAAATCCTCAGCCGCCGTTGTTCGGGCGCGATGCGCTGGAGGCGGCGCGCATTGAAATGTGGAACCGTCGCCTGGAATTGCATTTGCTGTTTCCTATCTCGCACGTCTTCCGCAATACTCACCCGGCAATGAAAGAGATGGAAGTGCCGCAGGTACCGGCCTGGGCCGAAGCAAACAAGCCACGCATCGCGGATTTCATTACTTTCCTGGATAGCGAGTTGAAGAGCCGTCGCTTTGTTGCCGGCGAGGATTTCACCGTGGCCGACATCACGGGTCTTGTTGCGGTAGATTTCATGAAACCGGCGAAGCTCACGGTGCCCGAGGAGTTCATGAATCTACGGCGGTGGCATGCGGAGATATCCGCGCGGCCAAGCGCGAAGGCCTGAAGGTCAGCGCCTACCGTTCCAGCCGCGCCATCAGGCTCGACGTGTCCCAGCGCTTGCCGCCCATTTTCTGCACTTCCGAATAAAACTGATCCACCAGGGCGGTCACCGGCAGGTGCGCGCCGTTGCGGTGCGCTTCGGCCATGCAGATGCCAAGGTCTTTGCGCATCCAATCGACGGCAAAGCCGAAGTCGAATTTGCCTTCGGCCATGGTCTTGTAGCGATTTTCCATCTGCCAGGATTGCGCCGCGCCCTTGGAAATGGTGGCGATCAGCTTTTCCATATCGAGGCCGGCGCGCTTGGCGAAATGCAGGCCTTCCGCGAGCCCTTCCACCAGGCCGGCGATGCAAATCTGGTTGACCATTTTTGCCAGTTGGCCCGACCCAGAGCCGCCCATGAGATTGCAGGCTTTGGCATAAGCCATGATCACCGGCTGGGCGCGGGTGAAGGGCGCTTCGTCGCCGCCGCACATCACCGTCAGCGCCCCGTTCTCAGCACCGGCCTGGCCGCCGGAAACCGGCGCATCGAGGAAATCGAAACCGCGCTTGGAGGCCTCGGCATAAAGCTCGCGCGCGATCTCGGCAGAAGCGGTGGTGTGATCAACGAATACCGCGCCTTTCTTCATGCCGGCGAAGGCGCCGTCGGCTCCGAGGGTTACTTCGCGCAGGTCGGCGTCGTTGCCGACACAGGCCATCACGAAGTCCTGCCCCTCGGCGGCCGCGCGCGGTGTCGCGGCGGGTTTTCCGCCGTGTTGAGCGACCCATTTCTCGGCCTTGGCGGCGGTACGGTTGTAAACGGTGACGTCGTGGCCGCCTTTATTTTGGAGATGGCCGGCCATCGGATAGCCCATGACGCCTAAGCCCAGAAATGCCACCTTTGTCATAATTTCCTCCTTGATCGAGCCGCTCTCATTGCGACGGGCCTGGTGCCACGTCAACCGCCTTGCGGCGGCCATGACATCGGCGGATTGGGCGGCGTATGGTAGAGCGATACGAGCCGGGGAACACCGGCTCGCAAGGAGATGCGGATGGCGCTGACCAAGGAACAGATAGTCGAAACACTGGCCCAAGTTCCGGGTCCCGACGGCACGCCGCTACCGCAGACCGGCACGCTGTCCGAGGTTGTGGTCAGCGATGCAAAGGTATTCTTCTCGATCAGCGTAGATGCTGCCGCGGTAAAGGCGTGGGAACCGGTGCGTAAGCGCGCCGAGGATGCGGTGCGCGCTATTCCCGGCGTGCAATCGGTTTTGGTTGCGCTCACCGCCGAGCGTTCTGCCGGCGCTGGCGCGAGTCGTGCTCCCCAATCCACTCCCTCTGCCCGTGCCGGCATTCCGGGACGGCCACCTGCGGCTGCTGGGGGAGGTCATGGCCCGCAGCCCGCCCAGGCGCCCGAGGGTGTCGCCGCGATCATCGCAGTCGCCTCGGGCAAAGGCGGGGTGGGCAAGTCGACAACCGCGGTCAATCTGGCGCTCGGCCTGCGCGACCTCGGCCTCAAGGTCGGCATTCTCGACGCGGATATCTACGGCCCTTCGATGCCGAAGCTTCTCTCCATCAGAGAGCGGCCCCAGACCCTCGGCGGCACCCGGCTGAAACCAATCACGCGCTATGGCCTCACCGTGATGTCCATCGGCTTCCTCATCGAAGAGGAAACGCCGATGATCTGGCGCGGACCGATGGTGATGTCGGCCTTGACGCAGATGCTGCGCGAGGTGGAGTGGGGCACGCTCGACGTCATGGTGGTCGACATGCCGCCAGGCACCGGCGACGCGCAGCTCACCATGGCCCAGCAGGTGCCGCTGAAGGGCGCCGTCATCGTCTCAACGCCGCAGGATTTGGCCTTGATCGATGCCCGGCGCGGCATTGCCATGTTCCGTCGCGTCAATGTGCCGGTCCTCGGTATTGTCGAGAACATGAGTTATTTTCTCTGCCCAAGCTGCGGGGAGCGAGCCGACATCTTCAGCCATGGCGGCGCGCGGCGCGAGGCGGAGCGCCTGGGCGTGCCGTTCCTGGGCGAGATTCCATTGCACATGGACATCCGGGAGAAGTCGGATGCCGGGCTGCCGGTGGTCGCGACCGAACCGGATGGGCCGCTTGCCGCGATCTATCGGGAGATTGCGAAGAAGGTTCGCGATCAGCTTGGTGATCCCGCTGCTGGCCGCGCCGCGCCGAAAATCGTGATCGAGGCGTGAGCGGCCGGCAGCATTAATCGGAACGGAGACATCATATGAAGCGGCGCCAATTTCTTACTGCAGCCGGAGTAGGCCTTGCCGTGACGGCGATTGCCAAACCGGCGATTGCTCAATCAAATCCGGCGCTCAAGTGGCGGCTGACCTCCAGCTTTCCGAAATCGCTCGATACCATTTATGGAGCGGCTGAAATTTTTGCGAAGGCCGTGGCAGAGGCGACGGACAACAAATTTCAAATTCAAGTCTTTGCTGCCGGAGAGATTGTGCCTGGACTGCAAGCCGCCGACGCGGTCACCAACGGCACCGTCGAAATGTGCCACACCGCCTCTTACTACTACGTCGGCAAGGACCCGACATTCGCCTTTGGCACGGCCGTGCCGTTTGGCCTCAACAGCCGCATGCAGAATGCTTGGGCTTTCTTTGGTGGCGGCATGGAGCTGATGAATGAGTTCTACAAGAAGTACAACATTTACGGCATTCCATGCGGCAACACCGGTTGTCAGATGGGAGGCTGGTTTCGCAAGGAGATCAATGATCCCAATGACCTAAAGGGCCTGAAATTCCGGATCGGCGGTTATGCCGGACGCGTCTTGGCGAAGCTTGGCGTGGTGGCTCAACAAATTGCCGGCAGCGATATTTATCCAGCGATGGAAAAGGGCACTATCGACGCTGCCGAATGGGTTGGTCCCTACGACGACGAGAAGCTCGGGCTGAGCAAAGTCGCGCCATATTATTATTACCCCGGCTGGTGGGAAGGCGGGGCGATGCTGCACAACTTCATCAATATGAAAAGTTGGGAATCTTTGTCGCCTGCCTACAAGTCGATTATTCGCACCGCATCGGAGATGGCCAACACCTGGATGCAGGCGAAATACGACGCGGTGAATCCGCCGGCGTTGAAGCGGTTGCTGGCGGCGCGCGTGCAACTCAAGCCGTTCCCGCCCTCGGTCATGGACGCTTGCCTGAAAGCAGCGCTCGAGCTTTACGCCGAGGTGTCCGAAACCAATCCAGCATTCAAGCAGGCCTGGGATTCGACCTTGGCATTCCGCAACGATCAATATCTGTGGTGGCAGGTCGCCGAATATAGCTACGATAATTATCTTATTCGTACGCGTCCGCGCGGCTGACCGCTTCCGACGGTTCACTCGATCTTAGGAGCTTCATTGAAATCGAACGGCGGCGGCAAATCCGGGCGTTGTAGCTCGATGATGCTCGACGGGACGACGTTTGCGTCGCTCCCGATCCAGTAGGTTACCGACTGCGGCCAGAGAATGATAATGAGAACAAGAATAAGCTGCAGGAATACCCAGGGGACCGCTCCCCAGTAAATCTCTGAGCTTTTCACCGAAGGCGGCGCGATCCCGCGCAGGTAGAACAATGCATAGCCAAAGGGCGGATGCATGAAGCTGGTCTGGATGTTGGCGCAGATCAGCACGCCGAACCAGACCAGATCAATCCCGAGCTTACTGGCGACCGGCGCGAGCAGCGGGATAATGATGAAAGCGATTTCAAAGAAGTCCAGGAAGAAGGCGATGACGAAAATGAATGCGTTGGCGAAAATCAGGAAGCCGATCTGGCCGCCCGGCAGCGCTATCAGCAGATTCTCGATCCATACCTTCCCGCCGACGCCCTGGAAGACGAGGCTAAAGGTACGCGCGCCAATCAGAATGTAGACCACCATGGCGGTGATCCGCATGGTGGTCGCCATGGCCTGATAGAGTAGCGGCCAGGTGAGTGTACGGTTGAAGGCGGCGAGAGCGAGCGCGCCAACGGCGCCCATGGCGCCGGCCTCGGTCGGCGTGGCGAGCCCCATGAAAATCGTGCCGAGCACGAGAAAGATCAACCCAAGCGACGGAACGATGCCGCGCAGGCATTTTACCCACAGCGCCCGGCCGTACAGACTACGCGCTTCGGCCGGCAGGGCCGGCACGTCCTCGGGCTTCACGATACTGACAACGAAGACCCAGATGCAGAACAAGACGACCTGGATAATGCTCGGCCCGATGGCGCCGGCATACATGTCGCCGACTGACCGGCCGAGCTGGTCGGCGAGCACGATCAAAACGAGTGAGGGCGGAATAAGCTGGGTAATGGTGCCCGATGCCGCGATGACGCCCATCGTATGGCGTGTCGAATAACCGTATTTCAGCATCGGCCGCATCGAGATCACGCCCATGGCGATAACCGATGCGGCTACCGTTCCGGTAATCGCGCCAAGGATCGCGCCGACAAAAATCACCGCATAGGACAGTCCGCCACGCATGGGGCCGAACAGTTGACCGATCGAGTCGAGCAGGTCCTCGGCAAGCCCACTACGCTCCAGGATCGCGCCCATGAAGGTAAAAAATGGAATCGCCAGCAGGAGGTCGTTGGAGATGATGCCGAATAATTGGTAAGTCAGATTGCCGAGGAAGTCCGGGCGTATCAGACCAAGCTCAATCCCGGCAAAACCAAAGAACAACCCGGTTGCCGCGAGCGAGAACGCGGCCGGATAACCGATCAACATGAAAAGCACCATGCCCCCGAACATCAGGGGCGCCATGTTGTCTCGGACAAAACTCATTGCAGCGGCTTTTCGTAGACGAACTCGGCATCAGTCAAACGCCTGAGCGCCGCGACGCGCTTGATAATTTCTGACAGTCCCTGAAGAGCCATCAAGGCGAAACCGAGCGGAAGAACGAGCTTGACCGGCCAACGGATCAGACCCCCAGCGTTGGAGGACGCTTCATTGATCCGCCAGGACTCGATAAACCACGGCCAGGTGAAATAGATGAGGATGGCGCAGAACGGCAGCAGGAATAAAAAACCGCCAAGGATGTCGATCCAGAGACGCCTACGCTCAGAGATGGCGCTGTAGAGGAGATCGACGCGGACGTGCTCGTTCATCTTCAGCGTATAGGGGCCGCCAAGCAGCACCATGCCGGCGAACATGTACCACTGAACTTCCAGCCAGCCGTTCGAGCTCTCGCTGAAAAGATATCTGCTCGCGGCGTTGCCGGCGCTGACCAAACAGGCAATCAGCACCAGCCAGGTCGCCACGACACCGAATTTGTCGTTGAGCCGGTCGATGTAGGCACTAAGCTGGAGCAGCCCCTTCACCCGTCCCATCCCTCAGCGGCCGAAAACCGGCGCGTCCACCGCTATTCGGGCACGTTCTCGCCGGAGCAAGCCTCTGGGTCAAGACAG
>JAXDOS010000125.1:0-6568 GCA_034668785.1 Alphaproteobacteria bacterium | reverse complement strand
TCCCGGCGGGCGGCGCCGGCCGACCGCCCCCTCAAGCGCCTGCGCCCGGGCGCGCGCAAGCGCGGCCCGGGTGGGGGAGGTGAACTGCGGCTATGGCTCGTCATGACGACAGCCCTCCCGCCAGCGTGGGGAAGTCGAGCGGCCGGAAGCCGTAATGCGAGAGCCAGCGCACGTCCGCCTCGAAGAACGGGCGCAGGTCGGGCATGCCGTATTTGAGCATGGCGATGCGGTCGATCCCCATGCCCCAGGCAAAGCCCTGGTACTCCGCCGGGTCGATCCCGCAATTGCGCAGTACATTCGGATGCACCATGCCGCAGCCGAGAATTTCCAGCCAATCCTCGCCCTCGCCGATGCGTACCTCGCTCTTGTTGAAGCGGCACTGGATGTCGGCTTCGAGCGAGGGCTCGGTGAAAGGGAAGAACGACGGGCGAAAACGCATCTTCACCTGATCGACTTCGAAAAAGGCCTTCATGAATTCTTCCAGAATCCATTTCAGGTGTCCGAGATGCGCGCTCTTGTCGATCACCAGCCCTTCGACCTGATGGAACATCGGCGTATGCGTTTGATCGGAATCAACGCGGTAAGTGCGGCCGGGGCAGATCACGCGGATCGGCGGCTTTTGCGCCAGCATGGTGCGGATCTGCACCGGCGAGGTATGCGTGCGCAGCAACAGCCGCGAGCCGTCAGGCTTGGGATTGAAGAAGAACGTGTCGTGCATCTCCCGCGCCGGATGGCCCTCGGGGATGTTGAGCTTGGTGAAGTTGAGGTCGTCGGTTTCGATGTCCGGGCCTTCGGCGACAGCGAAGCCCATGTCGGCGAAGATCGCGGTGAGTTCGTCCAACACCTGGCTGATTGGATGAATGCGGCCGGTCTCCGCGGGGCTTTCGCGCGTCGGCAGCGTGACGTCGATGGTTTCGGTGTTGAGGCGCTGATCCAGTGCGGCGTTCTTCAGGGCCTCCCGCCGCACCGCAATCGCCGCGATGATGCGTTCCTTGAGGCCGTTGATCGCCGGGCCTTTTTCCTTGCGCTCGTCCGGCGTCATCGCGCCCAGCGTCTTCAGCAGTGCGGACACCGAGCCGCTCTTGCCCAGCGCCGCCACGCGCACGGCTTCCAGCGCGGCTTCGTCACCGGCGGAAGCGACCGCGGTGAGGATTTCTTTTTCTAGGTGGGCGATATCGGACATGGCACGGTTCACTCTTGCCCTCGTCATGCCCGGGCTTGACCCGGGCATCCATCTGCTTCGAAGAGTTAGGATAGCGATGGATCGCCGGGTCAAGCCCGGCGATGACGACTGAGGAAACTTAAGCCGGCAACGCCGCCTTGGCCTTTTCCACGATGGCCTGAAAAGCCACTGGCTCGGTGATGGCGAGGTCGGACAGCACCTTACGGTCGACCAGAACGCCGGCCTTGGCCAGGCCGTCAATAAATCGGCTGTAGGACAAACCGAAGGGCCGCACGGCGGCATTCAGCCGCTGAATCCACAAGGCGCGGAAGGTGCGCTTGCGCCGCTTGCGGTCGCGGTAGGCGTATTGATTGGCCTTCTCCACCGCCTGCTTGGCGATGCGGATGGTATTCTTGCGGCGGCCGTAAAAGCCCTTGGCCGCTTTGAGGACCTTCTTGTGTTTGGCGTGCGACGTGACGCCGCGTTTGACGCGTGCCATGGCTGATCTCCTTCAAGCTTGAACAGATAATTGGTTTCAGATGGCCGCCCATGGCGGCCCGCGGGATCAGCCGTTGGGCAGAAAATACTTCTTGATGTTGTCGCCGTCGGTCTTGAACAGGACGGCGGTGCCGCGAAGCTGGCGGATCTGCTTTTTGGTCCGCTTGATCATGCCGTGGCGCTTGCCCTTATGGGCATACATGACCTTGCCGGTCCCGGTGATCTTGAAGCGCTTTTTAGCGCCCGACTTCGTCTTCTGCTTGGGCATTTGGCTCTCCTTTGCCGGCGCGAATAGGCCGCAAGGCCCACGTCCAGCGGACTGGTGCTCACAATTGAGCTTGCTCGGATTGAGCGTTCACGCCGCCACGGCAGCCCTTTAGCCGGTCGGCGAGAGGCGGGGTTATGGCAGAGGAAGGGCGGAAAGACAAGGTTTCGCAGGCGAAAGCGCCATCTTGGCGCCCGAACCGGAAAACGCCCTGGCTACAGGTTTTTTATCAGCCGCAGATAGGTCTGCCCGTTGCTCTTGCTGACGAACTGCCTCAGCTCGCTCCAGCCGAGCCGCCGGTAGAGCGACACAGTCCTGACATTGGCCCGCATCACCGATAGCGAGGCCACCGTGACCCCTTTGCCGCGCATGATCTCTTCGGCATGGCCGATTAGCTTGGTGCCGATGCCGCGGCCTTGCCAGGCTTTCCCGACCCAAAGCTCATCGAGCCAATCGCCGTCGACGTAGGAAAATCCGATCGCCGCCCCGTCTATTTCGGCGACGTGAGCATCGCCTTGCGGCTCGAAGGGAGTGTGGACGCCTTGCGGCAGCAGCGGGACGTGGTCGGCTTCGTAGACTTCGCGCCAGATCGCGACGAGGTCGTCGTCCTTTGTCGCCGGCCTAACGATCAAATAGGCAGTTCCAGCAACCTCCTCATCGCGGCGCCAGGATCATCACCATCTGCCGGCCTTCGAACTTGGCGTCCTGTTCGACCTTGGCGAAGGTGGTGACGTCGTCGCGGATACGGTCGAGCAGCTTGGCGCCGAGCTCCTGGTGCGCCATTTCGCGGCCGCGGAAGCGGCAGGTGATTTTTACCTTGTCGCCCTCCTCGAAGAAGCGGCGCATGGCGCGCATCTTCACCTCATAATCGTGATCGTCGATCATCGGGCGTAGCTTGATTTCCTTGACCTCGACGACCTTCTGCTTCTTGCGGGCTTCGGCAGCTTTTTTCTGCGCTTGGTATTTGTATTTGCCGTAATCGAGAAGCTTGCAGACCGGCGGCACCGAATTTGGCGCGATCTCGACCAGATCGAGGCCTGCTTCCTGCGCGCGCTGCAGGGCGACCTGGATGTCTGTGGGGCCATGATTGTGGCCGGTTTGGTCAATCAATTGGACTTGGCTGGAGCGGATATCCTCGTTGATGCGCGGACCGTCCTTTTGGGCGGGCATCGGGGCTCTCATCGGGCGACGAATGGCTGCACTCTCCTCTGTTGTTGCAACCGGGCAAAGATCGGGAGAAATGGTGCATAAGTCAACGCCAATACGCCTTGGAACCCGGTTTTCCGGGCTTGCGGAGCCGTGCCGGATCGATTTCCGCGCCCGTCGATGCAGCGCTGCAACATCGTTTGGGCGTTCAACGGTCGCGCGCGAGCAGCGAAGTGTAGACGGTCTGGGTCGCCGCGACGACGCTTTGGGGCGAATACATGAAGTCGGCAAACTGGCGGGCCCGGGCCGCCAGCGCCTCGTAGGCGGTGTTGTCGAGCTGCATGGCGGTGCCGATGGCGCCGGCAAGCTCGACGGCATTCCCCGGTCTGACGACCCAGCCGGTGCGCAATTCATCGGGCATGCGCGGCGGCGCCAGCACATTCTCCGGCAGGATGCCGACGTCTGTCGTCACCACGGGGCGCGCCATGGCCTGCGCTTCGGCGACGGCGCGGCCCAGAACCGGCGACTCCAGCGACGGCACCACGACGATATGGGCGGCAGCGAGCGCGGCTGGCATGTCGCGGAACAGCGCGGTAATCCGGAAGATCGGTTCGAGGCCGAGCTTTTTAATCTGCGCCGTAATCGCGTGAACGTATCTATGGTGGCTTTGGTCGTCGCCCATCAGCACATAGGCGATATCGCGCAAATCCCTGTCGGCCAAAATCCGCGCCGCATCGACCAGCACGTGCTGGCCATTCGCCGCCGCGATCCGGCCGGGCACCAGGAGGACGCGCTCACCGCTACGGATTCGACTGGCCTGGCGGAAGGCGGCAAGCCGCCGCACATCCAGCGCCGACGGGTTGAACAGGCGCATGTCGATACTGCGCGGGATCACCGCCATGCGTTCGCGTGGAATGCGGTAGCGCTCGATCATCCGCCCGGCGACATAGGAGGACGAGGCTATGACCCGGTCGCCTTTGGCGAGAGCGCCGGTATAAAAAGCCCGCAGCCGGGACGGCGCCTTCGGCGTGTCGGGGAGGCTGGTGACAAGCCAAACTGGCATATGCGCCGTGGCTGCGAGCGCGCTCCATGCTGCTCCGGCGCCGTGGGCATGAACGATATCGACACGCTCGGCAGGGATCAGGCGTTCAAGCTTTTTCGCGTTGTGCCGCAGCTTCAGCGGGTTCATCGTTTCGCTGACAAGCGGAATCCATTCGCCGCCGAAAGCCTGCAATTTGTCGACCAGCGGCCCGCCTTCTCCGGCGATAATGGCGCGTGCGCCGGCTTGCAGCAGCGCGAAGGCGATCTCGACGGCCGTGCGCGCGATCGGCTCATCGCGCAGCGAAGGAACGATCTGCAACACCGTCGCGCCCGTCAGCGTGCGCGGCGGAGTTCGCTGTTCGTCCGGATTCGTCATCATCGTTTACCGCCGCTCACGGCACGGTTCCCGCCCGGTCCAGCCGCGGAGCGGAGACGACCTCTTGCATTCGAGAAGGGCTTGGGGCGAAACACGGCGGTGATCAGGGCTCCGGTCCAACCGATCAGCGAATCGCGAAGGGCGAGCGAATGAGTGATTGTTGCCTGAAAACCATCGAGATAGGAACCGGCGCGCAAGCCCGCACCATTGCCGTGCGCCAGCGAAACGGCGCCCCTCCCGGCCTGTTCTGGCTCGGCGGCTTTAAATCCGACATGCGTGGCACCAAGGCCGAGGCGCTGGACGCCTGGGCCGCCGCCCATGGCCGTGCCTGCACGCGGTTCGATTACTCAGGCCACGGGGAATCCGGGGGCACCTTCGCCGAAGGCACCATCGGCCGCTGGCTGGAGGAAAGCACGGCGGTGTTCACGACGTGCTGTCAGGGACCGCAGGTGGTGATCGGCTCTTCCATGGGTGGCTGGCTGGCGCTGCTGCTCATGCGCGAGTTGCGCCGGCGGGAGAAGGAAGGCTTAGCGCCGGCGGCCTCAGTCGCCGGCCTAGTGCTGATCGCGCCCGCGGTCGACTTTACCGAGGAACTAATGTGGAAACGGTTTCCTGCGGCGATCAAGCGCGAGATCGAGGAGAAAGGCTCTTGGTCGCGGCCATCCGCTTATTCCAACGAGCCTTATCTTATCACCCGTGGACTGATCGTGGAGGCGCGGGATCATTTGATGTTCGGCGACCTGATCGAGACCGGCTGCCCCGTCCGCATCTTGCAAGGGGTGAAGGATGAGGACGTGCCGTGGGACCATACCGTCGAACTGGTATCGCGTTTTGCCCGCGATGACGTGGTGCTGACGCTGGTGAAGGACGGCGACCATCGCCTCTCGCGGCCCGAAGATATCGAGCGGCTGCTTGCGGCGGTGGCGGAGTTTTAATTTCTTTGTCGGCCATGACAATTGAACTCATGGCGTTGCTTGTGACCATTCCTCGCGAACGGACTTGTCTTGTTCGATTGAAAGGAACCTTTGCCCCAATGAGTTGAATGCTTCTTGCGGCAGCAATCTTCCCAACGCCCAGACCGCGGCGCCGCGTACCAGCGGCGACGGATCACCGAGCAGCTTTTCCGCTTCGACCGCCAGCGCGGCGTCGCCGGAGTTGCCGATGGCGATCAGAACATTGCGCACGAAGCGATCGCGGCCAGCGCGTTTCACCGGCGATTTCGAAAACAGCGCGCGGAATGCCGGGTCGTCCAGCCGCGCCAATTCCGCCAATTCCGGCGCGCGCAAAGCATCGCGGGCGGAGAGCTTGGCTTCGTGTCCTTGCTGGGCGAATTTGTTCCAGGGACAGACCGCGAGGCAATCGTCGCAACCGTAAATGCGATTGCCCATCAGCGGCCGCAGCTCGCGCGGAATCGGGCCTTTGTGCTCGATGGTCAGGTATGAAATGCAGCGCGTGGCATCGAGCCGGTAGGGCGCCGGGAACGCTGCGGTCGGGCAGATGTCGAGGCAGGCTTGGCAGGTGCCGCAGCGATCCGGCTCGGCGTCATCCGCCGGCAATTCCAGCGTGGTGAAGATGGCGCCGAGAAAAAGCCATGAGCCGAAATCACGCGAAACCAGATTGGTATGCTTGCCCTGCCAGCCGAGACCGGCGCTGGCGGCGAGCGGCTTTTCCATCACCGCCGCGGTGTCGACGAACACCTTGACCTCGCCGCCGCCCGTCGCCACGAGCCAGCGCGCGAGATGCTTCAGCCGCTTCTTGATGAGTTCGTGATAATCCTCGCCGCGCGCATAGACGGAGATGGCGCCGCGGTCGCGTTGCGCGAGAATGGCGAGCGGGTTCTCGTCGGGCCCATAATTGAGCCCGAGCATGATGACCGAACGCGCCTGCGGCCACAGCACCTGCGGATCGCCGCGGCGTCCCGCGGTCGTCTGCATCCAGTCCATGTCGCCATGCAGGCCTTCGGCGAGGAACTGTGCGAGCCGCTCCGGCGCTTCGGGAATGGCGTCGGGGCGCGTCACACCAACGACATCGAAGCCTTGCTCCCGGGCGGCCTGCGCGAGGGCGGCCTTAAGCGCGGCAG
>JAXDOS010000124.1:0-2549 GCA_034668785.1 Alphaproteobacteria bacterium | reverse complement strand
TTCGTCATGGCCGGGCTTGTCCCGGCATCTCGCTTAGGAGGACACAGATTGGCGGGTTCCCTATCGAGATCGCCGGGACAAGCCCGGCGATGACAAAATAATGACCCCTCACCCGGCTCGCCTTCGCTGCGCTCGGCGATCCACCCTCTCCCACAAAGGGAGAGGGAAAAAGAGCAGCGCCGGCCCCGCCTCGTTTGCACCTGTCACTTGCTTTTGAGCGAGTGCAAACCCAGTTCCTACGCATCACCAAGCGGAGCTAAGCCATGATCATCGACCTGAGCGGCAAGCGCGCCATCGTCACCGGATCGACCGCCGGCATCGGCTTTGCCATCGCGCGCGGGCTGGCGGGTTCCGGCGCCGCCGTCGTCATCAACGGCCGCAGCGACAAGACCGTGGACGCGGCGCTGGCGCGGCTGCGGAAGGATTTCCCGCAGGCGACAATCGACGGCGTCGCCGCCGATCTTTCCGTCGGCGTCGCTGACTTCATCAAGCGCGCGGGCGAGGCCGACATCCTGGTCAACAATCTCGGCATATTCGAGCCAAAACCTTTCGCCGAGATCACCGACGCCGACTGGCACCGCTTCTTCGACACCAATGTGATGAGCGGCATCCGCCTCTCGCGCCACTATCTGCCGCCGATGGTGGCGCGCGGTTGGGGCCGCATCGTCTTCATCTCCAGCGAGTCCGGGCTGAACATTCCCGCCGAGATGATCCACTACGGCATGACCAAGACCGCGCAGCTCGCGGTGTCACGCGGGCTCGCCGAATCCGTCGCCGGCTCCGGCGTCACCGTCAACGCCGTGCTGCCCGGCCCGACGCGCTCGGAAGGCGTGGCGGATTTCTTCGGCAAGATGGCGAAGGACCAGGGCGTCACGCAGGAGGAGATGGAGAAAGAATTCATCGCCAAGCATCGGCCGTCGTCGATCATCAAACGGCTGGCGACGCCGGAAGAAGTGGCGAATATGGTGGTCTATGTTTGCTCGAAGCAGGCCTCGGCCACCACCGGAGCGGCACTCAGGGTGGATGGAGGCGTGGTGCGGGGGATTGGGTGAGACGCTTCTCCCCCCCGCGCGGGAGAGGTCGGATCGCGTCAGCGATCCGGGTGAGGGGGAGTCTCGGCGAATGCGGTGCGAAGCCGAAACTCTTCTCACGAGAACATGGATGCCGGGTCAAAGCCGGGCAATGACGAAGTTGTGCCTCACAGCTGGCGGCCCGGCTACCGCCACTAAACTCTCTCGCGCTCGTATTTGCTATTCCGCCGCGACATGCGCATGCGTCAGTTCATGCACCTTTTTGAAATGATCGATCGCGGCCTTGGCGCCGGCGGTCTTGGTCAGGAAGTCGAAGGTTTCTTCCTGCTCGTCGGTCACCGGGGTTAGCGACTGGTCGGTATAGGCGAAGCGGTTCGGATCTTTCTCGATCCGGCGCTTGAGTTGCAGAATCCACCACGCGGTTTTGACGAAATGCGCGTTGCGCACGAACAGGTTGCGCAGATGACGCAAGTAGAAAACAAACACATTCTCCGCCGGGAAACTCGGCCGCCGCTCGGACGGATGCTTCATGCGGATGACGCCGCTTTGCAGCGGATGCACTTTTTCCAACTGCATCATGGTGGAGAACTGCACCAGCACCTTGGCGAGACTCATCATCGGCACGTTGGTCACCGCGGCGCGGCGCAGCAGCGTCTCGATATGCTCCGGCGTGTAGTAGATCGCCCAGGCTTCCTCGTAGATCGCCTGCAGCTCCTGGCGGCTCATGGTCGGATGATCGGTGACCACGTGCTCGAGATCGTATTTGTTGAGATCGCGGTCCATGTCCGTGCCCTTTTTCCAGAGCACCTTGTGGTCTTCGGAGCCCGGCAGCGGCGTCAGGATGTTGAACTCGAGCAGATCGAGCGGCAGTTCGCGCTGGATGATTTCGATGTCGCGGCGGATCGAGGCCGGCGTGTCGCCGGGGAAGCCGAGGATATAGCCGGCATAGACGAAAATGCCTTGGGCCTTCCATGCCAGCAGCATCTTGCGGTATTCGGTGATCTTGTTCTGCTTCTTTTTCGCCGCCGCCAGGTTGTCGGGATTAACGTTCTCGAGACCGATGAAGACGCGGGTCACGCCGGCCTGCTTCGCCTTCTCGATAAACTTCGGAATCTTGTGGCACATGGTGTCCACCTGGATCATCAACCCAAGCGGAATCTTGTCGACCTCGCGCAGCTTGGTCAGCCGGTCGAAGATCGCTTCCCACTCCTTGTTGCGGGCGAAGTTGTCGTCGGTGATAAAGAAGCGGGCGATATTCTGCTTCCAATTCTCGCGCACGACGCGCTCGATATCGTCGGCGGAACGGAAGCGCGACTTGCGGCCCTGCACGTTGATGATGGTGCAGAAGGAGCACTGGAACGGGCAGCCGCGGCCGGCATCGAAGCTGGTGTTGGTGCCGGCGGTGCGCTTGACGAATTCATGCGGCAGGAAGGGGATCGGCGTTCCCCCGATCGACGGCAGGTCGTTCATGTAATTGTAGAGCGGCTGCAGGCGGCCTTCGGCGGCGTCGCGCAGGAA
>JAXDOS010000123.1:0-10307 GCA_034668785.1 Alphaproteobacteria bacterium | reverse complement strand
CAAGGACGACGCGCGCAAGAAGTGGGGCGACGAGCAGGTGCACATCTGGCGCCGCTCTTACGATGTGGCACCGCCGGGCGGCGAGAGCCTGAAGGACACCGCCGCGCGCGTGCTGCCCTATTACATCCAGGAAATTTTGCCGCGGGTGCTGCGCGGCGACCTTGTGCTGGTCTCCGCCCACGGCAATTCGCTCCGCGCACTGGTCATGGTGCTGGAAAAATTGGGACCGGACGGCATCATCGAGCGCGAGCTGCAGACCGGCGCGCCGATTCTCTACCGCCTCAACGCCGACGCGACGGTGGAGTCTAAGGTCGATATGGCGGGGTGAGGTGTGAACGCTGGTGCCCATTCGTCGTCATGGCCGGGCTCGTCCCGGCCATCCACGTCTTTGGTTGAGGCTACGTAAGACGTGGATGCCCGCAACAAGTGCGGGCATGACGATTCCAACTATGGCGCTCCCACTCGCCCCGCTTCCCATCCCAGCATGGCGCGCTTGCGGGTGATGCCCCAGTGATAGCCGGTGATGTCGCCGGACTTTCCGATCACGCGATGGCACGGCACGACGAAGCAGACTGGATTTTTTCCGACTGCCGCTCCCACCGCGCGCGCGGTCTTGGGCGTGCAGACTTTCGTGGCGATGTCCGAATAGGTCGTGGCGCGGCCTAAGGGGATGCGCATTAAGGTCTCCCACACCCGCACCTCGAAATCGGTACCGATGAGGACGACCCGCAGCGGCTGTTCCGGTCGCCATAGCCTGGAATCAAAAATGCGTTGTGCCAGTGGCGCCGTGGCTTCCGCATCTTCCACGTATCGCGCTTTTGGCCACCGCCCGCGCATGTCGGCCAGTGCCGCCTGCTCTTCGCCGGGGTCGGCGAAGGCAAGCCCCGCCAGGCCGCGCGACGTTGCCATCACCAGGGCGATGCCGAAGGGGGAGGGGTGGAAACCATAGGCGATGGAGAGTCCTTCACCCCCCGCCTTCCATTCGCCCGGCGACATCGCCTCGTGGGTGACGAACAGATCGTGCAGGCGTCCCGGCCCCGAAAGCCCGACCTCGTAGGAGGCGTCGAGCACGCTGGCGGAATCCCGCAACAATGCGCGCGCGTGATCGAGCGTCAGTGCTTGCAAGAAGGCTTTCGGCGTCAGCCCGGCCCAGCGGCGGAACAGATGATGCAGCTCGGTCGCGGTGACGCCGGCCGCCTCGGCGATCGCCCCGATCTCCGGCTGTGCGCGCCACTGCTCGGAGATGAAGGCGACGGCGCGGCGCACCAGATCGTAGTCCGCCGTGGCAGGGATGGGAGCCGCCAGAGAATCGAGCTTTATCGCCGATGTTTGCAACATAGGTCGTAGATAGACCTCTCTAACGCCCGCCACCACCCGATTCCTGCAGCGTCGTTGTCATCCCGGACAGCCCGAAGGGGGGAGCCGGGATGACAGTCGAGATTCAGTCGCTCGCCTTTATCCGCGCCGGTCCTCTCCGCGCCTCACTAAGCGCATGACCCAACGCCTGGGCGAAACTTTCCTTTTCCTTCGGACCGAGGAAACCGGCGACAGCGAGCTTGCGTCCGCGCGTCACCAGGAAAAGCTGCTCGAGGCCGAATTCCTCGTGCTCGTCGCGGTGCAGCCGCACCCATAGCGGATTAAGCGTCCATTCGCGCACGCGGCCGCGAGCGCTCACCTTGCGCACGGTCAGCTCGGACGCGGTGACCGTCACCTCTTCAAAGGCCGTGGCCGCGCGATAGTTGATGCGGAAGGCGAGAAAGAGCAGGAGCACGTCGACGCCAAAGAAGCCGAACACCGGCCAAGCACCCGCGAGCAGGAACACCATTCCGGCGACGAAACTCACGCCACCCATCAGGCACATCAGGACGATGAAACCCGCCTGGCCGAGCGAACGGTGCGGCGTGATCACAGCCGAGAAGATCGTGGGCTCAAGCGCGTGCATGTTGTCCGCATTCATGCGTGTCACTATACCGGAAAGATGGCGCGACGGACGACCCAGCAGAGCTTAAAGAAAGCCCGCAAAGGCACCGCGGCGAAGGTCAAGAGTCCACCAAAGCAAGTCCAAGGCGACGTCAAGGCGGCACACGGCGCGTTGCCGCAGTGGACCAATGCCGAGATCGAGGAGGCGTTCCGCCGTTTTCGTGCGGCGGTGCCGGAGCCGAAGGGCGAGCTGCAGCATATCAACCCGTTCACGCTGCTGGTCGCGGTGGTGCTGTCGGCGCAGGCGACCGACGCCGGCGTCAACAAGGCAACGCCCGCGCTGTTCAAAGCGGCAGACACGCCGGAGAAAATGGTGAAGCTCGGTGAGGCGCGCGTGCGTGACTTGATCAAGACCATCGGCCTCTATCGCACCAAAGCGAAGAACGTCATCGGGCTTTCGCAGATGTTGATCGCGGAGCATGGCGGCAAAGTCCCGCATGATCGCGAAGCGCTGGAAGCGCTGCCCGGCGTTGGCCGCAAGACTGCGAATGTGGTGCTCAACATCGCCTTCGGCGAGGCGACCATCGCGGTAGATACGCATATCTTCCGCGTCGGCAACCGCACCGGTCTGGCCGTGGGCAAGACGCCGTTCGAGGTGGAGGAGAAGCTCAATAAAGTGGTGCCGGAGAAGTATAAGCTACACGCCCACCATTGGCTGATCCTGCACGGGCGTTATGTCTGCGTGGCGCGGCGGCCTTTGTGCGAGAAATGCATCATCGCCGACTTATGCAGATGGCCGGGGAAGACGGTCGCCGCCTAAGCCCGCTTCTCAATCAACTCCGTCCGTCTTCCCGCTAGCCGCTTGTGCATATGCACCATGAAGGCCATGGCGAAGAGCGGCGTGGCGAAGTTGAGGATCGGGATTGAGACAAAGACCGCGATCAACATTCCGGCCAGGAATACCTGCCCGCGATGCGACCGCCGCAACGCCTTGGCTTCCGCGGCCGGATGGAAGCGCATCGCCGCTAGCTCGAAATATTCGCGACTGAGCAGATAGGCATTCGCCAGGAACAGGATCAGCAGCCCGATGCCGGCGAAGAGCACGAAGGGCAAGGCGAACATATAGACGAGGAGGGTCAATAGCGCGGTCTTCAAGCCCTCCAGGATCGCGCGCAGGAACGGCAAGGCGCGGCCCGGCGGCTCGGCGGGATAGTGCACCCGCTCGACGTGGTCAGCGATCTCATCGACAAAAAAGCTGCCGACGAAGGCGGTCACCGCCGGCATCAAGAATACCGCGCCGGTGATGATGCCGAGGCTGGCCATGATCGACAGCACCCAAACCAGGACATCCCAGGCCGCGTGCGGCACCGCTCCGACATTGCCCTCCGCCCAGGCCGTGCCGCTGGCGGCCAACCAGGCGAAGGCACGCTGTAGGCCGATGCCGATGAGGACGATCAGGATCAACGCCAAGCCAATCGACTTGAGCAGCACGCGCCGGAACGGCGGCGAGAACATCTGCGCTAAAGCTTTGACGGCAGCTTCGATCATTCCCATTCCTCCGCGCGCGTAGCGGCGAAGGTAGGGATGCAAGGAACAGGGGGCAAGGGACTGGTGCCGCTGCCTTTCCTCTCCCATAAGGCGAGAGGGAAGAGACAACAGCGATGAAGAAAGCTCAGTACATCGCGGGCGTGCAGGTTTCCGGCGTTTCCGTCGCCAGCGCCGGCGCGTCTTCGATGACCGGAAGTGGCAAGTCGGCCCAGTGCATTGTCCGGTAATCGAAGCCCTTGATCAGCGTCGGCTTGACCACTTCAAAGTAAGGCGAAATGTCGAAGTCGCGCGGCGCGTAAAGCGTGGAATGCCGGATCTCGAGTATTTCTCGGCGGGCGGTTTCGCTGTCCAGCGGCGTGATCTTCGGCAGGATCGGATAACGCACGCGCTCGAAGGCTTGCGCGATCAGCGCGGAACAGATGATGCGTGTCGGATGGCCGGAGCCAAGCGCCATCATCCGCCGGCGCCAGCGCTTCGGCACCGGCAGCGGCAATAGGTAGCGCAGCAGGTCGACAATATTCTTCAGATCGTAGTCGAAGCCAATACGCTCGGTGGCATAGGCGCAGACCCGCGCGCGGTCGTCCTCGGTCAGTCCGGTCGGGCGGCAGATGCGCGTGTGATAGCGGGAGTATTTCGACAACGGCGCCGCAACCACGCCCTGGCCGATGTTGGCCTCCACCAGCACCAGCGGCTCGCCATCCTCGGTTTCGCGATCTCCGATCTGACCGACGTAGAGCGCGGCATGCGACCAGGTCGATTGCGTCAGATATTTGATGACGCCGGCGATGTGATTGTTGCCCTCGATCAGGAGGACGTCGCCGGGCTTGAGCGACGTGCGTAACGCTTCGGGGTCGCTCGGCGTGAACGGCTCATAGCCTTGTTCAGGCTTTTCCAGGTAGCGGGCGATGACTTGCCCGACGCCTTCGAGCATCCAGCCCATAGCGGCGCATTCCTGTGCTCGCGCGGTAAAGAGCCACGCGTCTGCAATACGCCACTTTAGGAGCGACTCGTTGCAATTTCGTTCCGGCAAGATGCTGACGGTAGTTAGGTTTTGTTAGCCATACGGTTTGCCCGCATGCGGCTGTTGAGGCTATGTATTTTCTGGGCGCCGCAGCATTTTGGAACTTAGGATGTCACTCAGCCGCCGGTCATTTCTTGCTTCCGCCGCGGCGCTCGCGGCGGCGCCTGTGCTCGGCGCGGTTCCGGCCTCAGGCGAGGTCGATGTGGCAATTATTGGGGCGGGCGCGGCCGGCATCGCGGCGGCGCGCCGGGTGGCCGCCGCCGGCCGCCGCTTCGCGCTGATCGAGGCGGATGACCACATCGGCGGCAGATGCGTCACGGACCTGCGCACCTTCGGCGTGCCCTACGATCGCGGCGCCCATTCGATCCGTCTTCCCGATTCCAATCCGATCGTGAAGCTCGCGGCGAAATCCGGGTTCGATATCTATACGGCGCCTGCGGATCAGAAAGTACGCGTCGGCCGCCGCAATGCGCGTCAAGGCGAGATGGAAGACTTCCTCGCCGTTCTGGTCCGCTCCAATCGGGCGATCATGGAGGCCGCGCGCGGCAAGGTTGATGTGTCCTGCGCCAATGCTCTGCCGAAGGATCTGGGAGAATGGCGCGCCACTGTCGAATTCATGCTCGGTCCCTACGCCTGCACCAAGGATTTGGTGGAGGTTTCGGCGATGGATTTCGCCAAGGCCGCCGAACGCGACACCGACGCTTTCTGCCGGCAGGGTTACGGCGCATTGCTGGCGAAGGCTGCAGCGGGCATCCCGGTCCAACTCTCGACACCGGCGGCCCATATCGAATGGGGCAAGGGGTTGGAGGTGGAGACAGCGAAGGGGCGGATCGGCGCGCGCGCCATTATCGTCACCGTCTCCACCAACGTGCTCGCCGCTAACACGATCAAATTCACGCCCGAACTTCCCAAGCGCCAACTCGACGCCGCCGCCAAGCTCAAGCTCGGCACCTTCGAGCGCGTGGTACTGGAACTGCCCGGCAATCCGCTCGGATTGCATCAGGACGAATTGGTCTTCGAGAAATCGGAAAATGCGCGCACCGCCGCCATGCTGGCGAATGTCTCCGGCAGCACTTTATGCCACGTGAATATCGCCGGACGCTTTGGCCGCGATCTCTCGGCGCAAGGCGAGGCGGCGATGGTCGCCTTCGCGCTGGATTGGCTCACCGGTCTCTACGGCACGGACATGAAGAAGGCAGTCAAGCGCACGCAGGCGACGCGATGGGACAGCGCGCCTTGGGTGCTGGGCGCTTCGTCCGCCGCGGCGCCAGGCGCGCAAAGCGCGCGCCGGGTGCTGATGGAGCCGCTGCGCGACCGGCTTTGGTTCGCCGGCGAGGCGGTGCACGAAACTCTGTGGGGCACGGTCAACGGTGCTTGGGAATCCGGTGAGCGCGCGGCGGAAGCGGCCTTGAAAAAGGCTGGACTTCTGAAGGAAGCGCCCGAGCCGCAGCGCAAGCCTGCGCGCCCGCGCCAGAGATGAATCCACTTCCGCCGTTGAAGCAAAGCGGAGGGAAAGATCACAGGCGGGCGGTGAAGGCCCTTCGTTCACCGGCGTAAAAGCGGCGCACCGGCGTGGGATGCACCGAGTTCGGAATCGAACAACTTGGAAGCCGCCGCCGATTGGCGCGGCCAAAGCCCGGAGCCGGCGGCAGTTCACCAGGCTGACTGAGTAAGATGCCGGCGATCGTCAAGACGAGTATGGCGCAGGACGCCATCGCCAAGTAGGGCGCCAATGTGAGGAACTGAAGTAGCATTGTCGGTGTCCTGTTACGGTTTCATTCCTCAACAGCCCTTGGGGGCTATCGTTCCAATCTTATTGGTTAACGCGCGTTAACCAGTGTGGCAGAAAGCACCAAATGGATAAGGCTCTGATTGCTTGGTCGAGCGGCAAGGACAGCGCCTGGGCGCTGCACGAAGTTCGGCGCGCGGGGGAGTATGACGTCGTCGGTGCGCTCACGACGGTGACGGAAACGTTCGGCCGCGTGAGCATGCATGGCGTACGTCACCAATTGCTCGATGCGCAAGTCGCCGCGGCGGGACTGTCGTCCATCGTGGTACCAATTCCGTTTCCCTGTCCGAATGAAATTTATGAGGCACGCATGGCGGCGGCGCTCGCCGACGCGAAGGCTGCCGGCGTCAGTCACGTGATCTTCGGCGATCTATTTCTTCAGGACGTGCGCGCCTATCGCGAGCAAAAGCTTGCCGGTACCGGCATCACGCCGCTGTTCCCGCTGTGGGGACGGCCGACGGCTGCGCTCGCGCGCGAGATGATCGACGGCGGTGTCGAGACTTATCTTGTCTGTATCGATCTCAAGCAGTTGCCGCGCGACTTCGCCGGCCGTCGCTTCGACCATGACCTGCTCGCCGCGCTGCCGGCGACAACTGATCCCTGCGGCGAGAACGGTGAGTTTCATTCCTGCGTGGTTGGCGGGCCGATGTTCAGCCGAGCGATTTCCGTCGCGCTCGGCGAGACGGTGGAGCGGGAAGGATTTGCGTATGCGGATTTGGTGCCACTTGAATGACAGTTGTCATGCTCGGCCTTGTGCGGGGCATCTCGCTTTGGATGGATGTGCGTCCCTTATGGGGATGGCCGGGACTTAAGGGCGTCGCGACGCGCCGCCGTTTTCGACGGCTAAGCCCGGCCATGACGTGGCGTGCAACTCACCCCCGCAACACGCCGCCTGTCTTCTTTGTCACCTCGGAAACGATCTTGGCGCCCAGCGCCTCGATTTCCGGATCGGTCAACGTCTTCTCGCGCGGCTGGATGGTCACGGCGATGGCGATGGACTTCTTGTCGGGCTCGATGCCCTTACCCTCGTAGATATCAAATACCGTTATGTTGGTGATCAGCTTGCGGTCCACCGACTGCGCGGCGCGCACGATGTCGGCGGCCTTCACCGCGCGATCAACAACAAAAGCGAAGTCGCGTTCCACCGGCTGGAATGGCGACAGCTCAAGCACGGGCTTGGCGCGGGTGGGTTTCGCCTTTGGCTCCGGGATGCGCTCCAGGATAACCTCAAAGGCAACCAGCGGCCCTTCGGCGTCGAGCGCCTCCAGCACCTTCGGATGCAGCTCGCCGAAATGGCCAAGCACCGTTTGCGGCCCCATCTGGATCGTGCCTGAACGTCCGGGATGGAACCAAGCCGGCCCTCCCGGCACCACCTGTAGCGCCTGAGCGGCCACGCCTGCCGCGGCCAGCACCGCCAGCGCGTCCGCCTTGGCGTCGAAGGCATCGACGGCGGCGGCGGGCGCCGACCAGTGCCTGCCGCTGCCGGAAGCCTTTGCCAGCCCCCGGCGCAGGCCGGTGGCGGCGATAAATTGGTCCTCGGGCTGGTCGCCTTTGAAGATCTGGCCGACCTCGAACAAGGCGGTGTCGGGATAGCCGCGATGGGCGTTCCTTTGCGCCGCCGCGATCAGTCCCGGGATCAGGCTCGGCCGCATGTCGGAGAGGTCGGCGGCAATCGGATTGGCCAGCGCGAGTTCAGGGGCGCCGCCGCCGAACAGCTCCGCCGGCGTCTTGGATATAAACGACCAGGTCACCGCCTCCACCAGCCCGCGCACGGCAAGCGCGCGCTTGGCCTTCCGAGTACGCGCTTGCAGCGGGGTGAGCACCGGCTTGCGCTGAGTCTCGCTGCGCGGGAAGGGCGTCGACGGAATGCTGTCGACGCCGATGATGCGCACGATCTCCTCCACGATGTCCGCCGCGCCGTGAACATCCGGCCGCCACGAAGGCACGGCGATTTTCACGTTCGCGCCCTGGCCGGCGACGAAGAAGCCAAGCCGGACGAGCACGCGGCGGACCTCCGCCACCGGCACGTCGAGCCCGGCCAAGCGTTTCAGTTCGCTGATCGGGAAGTCGATCACAAGTTCGCGCGGCGACGGGTCACCCGCGATCACGATCTCCGACGGCGTGCCGCCGCAGAGATCGAGCACCATCTTGGTTGCCAACTCCAGGCCTGGCACAGTGAAGGCCGGATCGACGCCGCGCTCGAAGCGATAGCGCGCGTCCGACTGAATGCCGAGCTTGCGCCCGGTCTGCGCGATATTGACCGGCTCCCACAGCGCCGATTCAATCAGAACGTCGGTGGTGGTATCTGAACAGCCGGTGGCCTCGCCGCCCATGATGCCGGCAAGCGACTCAGGTCCGCTGTCATCGGCAATCACGCACATGCTGTCGTCGAGCGCATAGGTTTTGCCGTCGAGCGCGACCAACTGCTCGCCCTTGCGCGCACGACGGATGACGAGATTGCCACGCACCTTCGCGGCATCAAATGCATGCAGCGGCCGCGCGCGGTCGAAGGTGAGAAAGTTCGTGATGTCCACCAGCGCGTTGATCGGGCGCAGACCGATGGCGGTGAGGCGGCCGCGCAGCCACGCGGGCGAGGGGCCGTTCTTCACGCCTTTGACCAATCGCAGAGCGAAGGCCGGGCAGAGCGAGGGCTCCGCGATGTTCACCGCGACCGGGCAGGGGAAAGTGCCGGGCACCGGCTTAACGGTCGAATTTTTGAAGGTGCCGAGATCGGCGGCGCTCAGATCGCGCGCGACGCCATTGACGCCGGTGCAGTCGGGGCGGTTCGGCGTCAGCTTAATCTCGATGACGGGATCGTTGAGGCCAAGCAATTCCGCGTAAGGCTTGCCGACAATTGCATCGACGGGCGCTTCGATGATGCCGTCGTGATCGTCGCTCAAGCCGAGCTCGCGCCCTGAGCACAACATGCCGCGGCTCTCGACGCCGCGGATGGTGCCGATTTTCAATTCCGCGCCGGTGGCTGGGATCACCGTGCCCGGGGCTGCGAACACGCCCTTCATGCCCGCGCGCGCATTCGGTGCGCCGCACACCACCTGCACCGGCGCGCCATCGCCGGTGTCGACCGTGCAGACGCGCAGCTTGTCGGCGTTCGGATGCTTCTCGGCGGCGATCACCGACGCGACCTTGAAGGCCGCGAGCGCCTTGGCCTTGTCCTCAATGCGCTCGACCTCAAGCCCGATCATAGTGAGCTTGTCGGCGATCTTGTCGAGCGGCTCGTCGGTGTCGAGATGCTCCTTCAGCCAGGAGAGGGTGAATTTCATGGCGAAGACCCTCCACTCGCCGCAGCCGGTCCCCTCCCCCCTTGAGGGGGAGGGCTAGGGAGGGGGGTATTTTCGCGGGCAGCATCGACGATTGCTTGCAGCACAGCGTTCTGATTTTTCAGAACATCCGAATTCCAGGATCGAAGCACGCGATAGCCCTTGGATTCGAGCCAGCGGTCGCCTTCGATATCTTTGGTCGACTCGGCATGTTGTCCGCCATCGATCTCAACGATGAGCTGATGATCGTGGCAAACAAAATCCACAATGAAACGCCCAATCAGGGTTTGTCGACGGAAGCTCAGTCCTTCCAATCTGTGGCCGCGCAATGCGGCCCACAAACGCGTCTCGGCATCCGTCATTTGCTGGCGCAAGGATTTGGCACGTCCGCGATAAAGCGGCGAAACCGCACGGTGAGCGGATTTTAAGATACCCCCCTCCCGGGGGGGGGGGTAGCGATAAGCCCGCCCATCGCATTGTTCCGACGCTCCGTCGCGTTCGCGCAAAGGCGCTTCGTAGCCGCATGACAGATGCTGAAATGCGACTCTGGATGTCATTGCGTGCGCATCGGTTAGACGGATTGAGCTTTCGGCGACAAACTCCCATTGGACGCTTCATCGTCGATTTTGTTTGCCACGACCATCAGCTGATTGTGGAACTCGACGGCGGGCAGCACGCCGAATCCACAAAGGACGTTGAGCGAGATCGCTGGCTCGAATCCAAAGGCTATCGCGTGCTTCGTTTCTGGAAT
>JAXDOS010000122.1:0-19986 GCA_034668785.1 Alphaproteobacteria bacterium | reverse complement strand
TTTGTAGACGGCCGCTGGCTCAGCCAGGTTTCCGTTGGCTGTCAAACGCAAAGGCACCACACAAGCGATTACACATCATTGCCGATTAAAGGCGAAATTAGCTCGTTCACAAAATAAACGTTCACTTCACATAGATAGGGCGGCCGAAGTGTGCACCTCCGACCGCCCCGGCTCCCTAAGCAGGAGCATTCCAATCGTCGGTCACGTTAAGACCGTGGCTCTCGAAGTAGGCCAGTACGTCCACGACGCGCCACACCGGATGTGAGTTTCGATGCTTGCCGAGCTTCCGGCATTTAGGAAATGCACTGTCAGCGTAGGCAGGGTCGAACATCAGTCTCCAGGTATGAGCACGGGCGTAGCACCAGCCCATCCTCTTAAGGCCCTTCCAATCCACAATCAGTGGTCTGTTGGACATTGCAAACACTCCCTTGAAAGGAAGCGTTGCAACGCCTCCGGCGACACACCGGCGGACAGTGACAATCTATGCAAAATGGCAAGACACGGCAAGATAGCCATACCGCTACATAGCAACCCACCGAAAGAAAACTGCCTCGCTTAGCGAGCCAGTAGTTTGGTGAGGTGGGCTTCAAGCTTCGTCAGCGCGGAGCGTTTTTCCTCCAGATAGTCATAGCGATCGTAGATTTCGTCCAGGTCGTTCTTGTTCGCGCCCGTGACGTGATTGAGCAGGATTTCGGCGATCTCCCGGGGAATGCCCAGCTTTGCGAGCGTAGATCGGAACGTTCGGCGAATGTCCCTCACCTGCCAATCCGAAACCGCTGAAGCTTCGTCGAGTGCCCGCTTTAGCTTGCCCCATGAGCCGTCGTTAAAGTAACTGTCTTTGATATGACCCGGAAAGAAATACTCACTCTTCCCCATTTGGCGTTCCAAGATTTCTTTCGCCATCGGCAAAAGCGGAATTGAGTGGGCGCGGCCGTTCTTGGTGAACGCGCCGGGAATGGTCAAAATCTCGTCCTCAATCCAAGATTTCCGCAGGCGGGCAGTTTCCCCCGATCTCGTGCCCCACAAAAACATGAGGCGCACCATGTCTCCGAACATGCCGCCGCAGGCATTCCAGACTTTTACGACTTCTTTTTCCGTGAGGACGCGGGAGCGTTTTTTGTCTTGTGAAGGAGCGGGATACCCTTCGAGCGGACTGTGAGGCAGGTAGCGGCGCGGCGGCCGGGTGCACCACCGGAAAAAGGTGCGCGCGACCCTGAAGCAGTGAAGCTGCTCGCTCGGGACCTTTGAGAGCTTGTCTAATCGCTTGCCGATATCCTCGTCCGTGACCTCCGGCAGAAGCTTGTGTTTGAGCGCCGGCACGAGATGGGTTTCGAGATGGCGCTTGGCCTCGTACGCCGTTCTCGGGCTTCTGGCTCTGTAGTTCTCTTCGAGAAAAAGAGGCAGGGCCGCGGCGAACGTCACCGGTTGTTTTTTCTTTGGCTCTAGGTCGGCTCCTAAGAGCTTGTGAGCGGCTCTTCGGGCGTCGCCGAGCTTTACCGTCGGATACTGGCCGATGCGCGTGCGCAGGCGCTCACGACCGCGCACCACGATCCATGTCTTGCGCCGCTTCCCGACCCTCAATCCGAAGTTGGAAATGGTCCGGTCGAAGTAGATACCGGGCTGCTTCAGCTGCGACACCACAATGTCGGTGAGATGAAGCGTCGGCATTTTTGGCTCCAATTTGGCTCCGAAATAGTCCGCGTCGGGGCGATTTGCCTTGTGCAGCTATGAGCATCAATTGAGCCTATCGTAGCATAAAATATACTGCATTAACAGCACTTTATAAGGTTTCTATGGGGAGCTATGGGGTGGAGCGGGCGAAGGGAATCGAACCCTCGTATGCAGCTTGGGAAGCTGCCGTTCTACCATTGAACTACGCCCGCATAGCCCAGCAGGATAGCCAAGCGTGTGCCATAGCCGCAAGGCGGCAGTTCCTCACTTAAAATGCTTGCTCAGCTTCAGGCTCTGCGCTTGATAGTTGGAGCCGATGCCCTCGCCATACAATTTCGAAGGCCGCGCCAGCATCTTCTCATAGACCAGGCGCCCGACAATTTGGCCGTGTTCGAGGATAAATGGTACCTCGCGCGAGCGGACTTCGAGCACGGCGCGCGCGCCGCGGCCGCCGGCGCCTTCGTAGCCGAAGCCGGGATCGAAGAAGCCGGCATAGTGTACGCGGAACTCGCCGACCAGCGGATCGAACGGTACCATCTCGGCGGCGTGGTCCGGCGGCACCTGCACCGCTTCCTTCGAAGCGAGGATGTAGAATTCGTTGGGATCGAGAATAAGGCTGCGGTCAGGCCGCGCCTGCATCGGCTCCCAGAAATCGGCGACCGCGTAACCAGCCCGGCGCTCGACATCGATCAGGCCGGTATGACGCTTGGCACGATAGCCAACGAGGCCACCGGGACCGATACCCGAAAGGTCGACACCGACTGCGATGCCTTCACCGACATCCGCGTCGGTAGCGTCGACCAGCCGTTCCTCCGCATGCAGCGCGCGCAGAGCGGTGGCATTGAGGGTGGAATTGCCGCGGCGGAAACGAATTTGCGATAGGCGCGAGCCTTCACGCACCAGCACCGGAAAGGTGCGCGGGCTGATCTCCGCGTAGAGCGGCCCGTGATATCCGGCAGCAACACGGTCGAAGCCGCGGGTGGCGTCGGCAATCACGCGGGTGAAAACGTCGAGGCGGCCGGTGGAGCTTTTCGGATTGGCCGAGGCCATGATGTCGTCCGGCAGCGCCAAGCTCTCGATCAGCGGCACGATATAGACGCAGCCGGTTTCCAGCACCGCGCCGTCGGCAAGAGAAATCTCATGCAGCTTCAATTCATCGATGCGCTCCGCGACCGTGGTGCGCGGCCCCGGCAGGAAGCTCGCGCGGACGCGATAGGCGACTTCGCCGAGGCGCAGGTCGAGACTCGCCGGTTGGATCTGATCGGGGACAAAGGGATAGGCGGGAAGAATCCCGCCGGCTTCCGCCAGCGCCGCAATCATGCGGTCGGGCAAGATACCTTTGTCTTCAACTGAAAAGGCGAGCGGCACGGTGACCTACAGTCCTCATCCTGAGGAGGCGGCGAAAGCCGTCGTCTCGAAGGATGGACGGGTAGCCTCGTCCTTCGAGACGCCCGCTTCGCGGGCTCCTCAGGATGAGGCTACCTTTGTTGCGGGAGTTCCCGATCTATCCGATAGGTATCTTGACGGGAAGAGAGGCCGGGCGTATGAGCGCGTTTATCCCGTGGTCAATTTGAGCCGGCCGGCTTGCAGCCACGTAAAACAAGTAGCTAAAAGGCCGGGGACGCGTGTGCCCGGCCAGGATATTTTTCCGGCCGGTTTTTTATTGGCAGGCGCATGATCCCGAAAGTGGCTACCCCGTTTTCGGAGCAGATCATGCGCGAGGCCTAAAGGAGGCCCGCATGTCCGCGCCCAGCGATCGCAAATACCGCCCCGAGACCCGGCTCGTCCATGCCGGGACGCTGCGTTCCGAGTTCGGCGAAACCTCGGAGGCATTGTTCCTTACCCAAGGCTTTGTCTACGACAGCGCCGAGGCTTGCGAGGCGCGCTTCAAGGGCGAAGAGGCGGGCTATCTCTATTCTCGCTTCTCCAATCCCACCGTGGCCATGTTCGAGGCGCGCATGGCGGCCTTCGAGGGAGCGGAAGCCGCGCGCGCTACCGCGAGCGGCATGGCTGCTGTCACCGCTTCCTTGATGGGCCAGTTGAAGGCCGGCGATCATGTGGTCGCCGCCAAGGCGCTGTTTGGTTCGTGCCGCTATGTGGTCGAGGAATTCTTGCCGCGTTTCGGCGTCACCTCAACGCTGGTCAATGGCCTCGACATCGATCAATGGAAAAACGCAGTCCAACCAAATACCAAAACCTTCTTCTTGGAGTCGCCGACGAATCCGACGCTTGAAGTCATCGACATTGCCGCGGTGGCGAAGATCGCGCACAAGGCCGGCGCTACGCTTGTGGTCGACAATGTTTTCGCGACGCCGCTGTGGCAAAGCCCGCTCACGCTCGGAGCTGACTGCGTCGTCTATTCGGCGACCAAGCATATCGACGGCCAGGGCCGCTGCCTTGGCGGCGTGATCCTCGCCTCCGAGGAATTCATCCAAAAGCACATTCACATGCTGCTACGACAGACCGGTCCCGCGATGTCGCCGTTCAACGCCTGGGTGCTGCTAAAGGGGCTGGAGACGCTCGCCATCCGGGTGCGCCGGCAGACCGACACCGCGGCTACGGTTTCGGTCGCGCTGTTCGGGCATCCGAAGATCACGCGCATGATCTATCCCGGCCGCCCGGACCATCCCCAGGCCAAAATCATCCACAAGCAGATGCGCGCCGGCTCCACGCTCGTCGCCTTCGAAATCGGCGGCGGCAAAGCTGGAGCGTTCCGCTTCCTCAACGCGTTGAAATTAGTGCGGATCACCAACAACCTCGGCGACGCCAAAAGCCTAATCACCCATCCGGCGACGACCACGCATCAGCGCCTGACGCCGGAACAGCGCGCAGAACTCGGAATTAGCGATGGGCTGGTTCGCTTCTCTGCCGGCTTGGAACATCCGGACGATATTGTCGAAGATCTTCTCGCGGCGCTGGACGCCGCGTGAGCGCCGCGTTAGCGCGGCGATTGCACGGCGGCTGAAGCCGTCGGCCGCGTGGCAGCTTCGGCAATGGCGGCGCCGAGTACCTTAGCAACGCAAGCGTAGCTCCAATCGTTCATGTGCAGCTGGTCGGGCGATACGAAGGCGTCGAAATCCATGCCGTCCCGCTCGTGCCAGGAGCGCATCACCGCAAAGCGTTGAAAGAAGCCGACGTTGGATCGCTTAGCAGCGGTAGCAATCAGGCTGATCATGCCCTTGAGTCCGGTCTTGGCGATCACCTTCGGCGCATATTGCGGGTCGATCAGAATGGCATCGGCGCCCATGGCCTTTATCCGAGCCAGGCCTTCCTCGATCAGGGACGAGGCCGGCGGAAGCGGCTGATCGCGCAATACGCCATTTGTGCCGACCTGCCACAACACGAGGTCGGGCTTTTCGGCGATCACGGCACTGTCGAACCGTGCGAGCATGTCGGCGGCCTCTTCGCCGTTGACGCCGCGATTCAATACCGTGATTTCCACGCCGGGAAATCGCTGGGAGAGCTCCACAGCAAGACGATTTGGATAGGATGCGGCCGGTGAACTTGCTCCCGCGCCCGCGGTGGAAGACGATCCAATGGCCACGATCTTGATGGGGCTGCCGGCCGCAAGCAGACGCGCGGTGTGACTGAGCGGACGACCGAGCTGCGTGAGTTCGGCAGGCGCGGAGCAACGCGGTGACCCGGCGGCTGCCCGCTCGGCGGTAGCGGTTGCGCTAGCAGTCGTTGCTGCGGGAACGGCAGGAGCCCCCACGGTCGCAGGTGTAGCAGCGGTTTTATCCGCAGCGGTATTTTGTTCTGGTAGCGCCGAGGCCGGCGCGACGGTTTTCACCGCCGCTCTTGATTCCATGGGCATCGCAGCGATTTGCACGGTAGCAGGGGCTTCCGCATGCGCTGCGAACGCCGTCACGGCAACCGAGCCGGCGAGGAGAAACGTGGCGAATGACGAGGAGCAGCGAGGGCGTTGAATCATATTATTTATTGCAGAACTTTGGAGGTCATGGGGCCCAGGTGCGCGGCGTCGATGATTTGCGCCGCGAGCGCGCGTCCGATGCATTCGTGAACCTTTTGAGCCGTGACAAAAGCTTTGGTAGCCGCGTGAAAATCAAAGACCCCCGTGTCGCTCCAGTATCGCATGATTCCCAGCCGGTCGAACAATGGCACATCGCGCTGTTGAGCAGCCCAGCGCATGTTTTCTGCATAGGCGCTGTCCGCAATCATCGTCTCGGTCCGCGGACTATATTGCATATTCATCAGGACGACGTCAGCCCCTGCCGATTGTATGGTTTCCACGCCATCGTTAAGCGCGGTACCAAAGGCGTCGGGTTCCACCCCTCGCATGGCGTCCACCGTACCCGTTTGCCATACTACCAGGGCAGGCTTTTCGTCGGCTAGGACCTTCTCCAAGTCCTCCAACATCTGCTCGGCGGTCTGTCCAGATTTCGTATGGGCCGTGACCTTGACCGTCACGCCGGAAAGCCGCCGGGTCAGCGCCGCTTCTAAGCGGGCCGGATAAGCATGGGCGGACCCATCCCCGGTAATGGCCGACGATCCGGTCCCAATTATGGCAATGCCCAAGTGGTGGGTTGCCTTAGCGGCCGCGGCGACCCGATTTAGCGGACTTTCTCCGTACAGAAGATTACCCGGCAGGTCGCAATCGGCCTGCTGAGCGCCGGCCGGCGTGATTAACAAACTGCCAACAAGGAGTGCGCCAACCAACACTTTCATGCTTCGCCCCCGGCGAGGTCCGCATCTGGTGACTTGGGGCGCGATCCCGGACTGCGCCCTTCTACTTCCTTGTACCACGAGATGATGATCGCAGTGACAATCATTACCATGATACCTACGACGCTGACCCCTACTTGCATGCTGACGCTACCCGAAATCTCGCCCATGGCGAAATGGGCCGCGAAGGCCAAAAACACGCCAAGGCAGAAGATTTCGAGCGAGTGCTGGCCGCAAAGGACGGCAGGGCGAAATATCGCCCATTTTAGGGGAGGCCAGTCCCGTGGCACAAACCAGACGGTAACTACGCCAAGCGCTAAAAAATGCGCAAAACGCAGTACATCGAGGTTGGTCTTGTCGATTGGATAGAGCAACTCAGCCAGCCAACTCGGAACCAAATGCCCCAAAGCCGGAAAATACCAGGTCATCGAGATGGCAAAGGCGAAGAGAAGATAGCCCATCGCGAGTATCAGCGTGACCCGCGACCGCAGCACCTCGGAAAGACGCTCGGCTCCTCCGAGGGCGCACCAGGCGCCGAAGACGAACAATAGCTGCCAAGCAAATGGATTAAAGACCCAGGAGCCGCTCGGATACGCCGGAAGATTCCACTCGAATTCCCAACTCACGGCATAGAGTGCTGCCGAACCTCCCAGCGCGATATTTGGCCTGCGTTGCAGCAGCCAAAGGATGGGCGGAAACAGCAACAGCAAGATGATGTAGAGCGGCAATACGTCCATATTGACGGGCTTGAATTTCAGCAGCAGTGCCTCGACCATGGTGATGTCGGGCTGCTTGAGAAAATCCAGCACGCCCATTTCCTCGGCGTAGAGCGGGTTCTCAAAGCTTGAGGCGACGTAGGCGATTTCCGCCATGTAAATGCAAAAAAGGAAAATATGGGCGACGTAGATTTGCCACGCTCGTCGTAAAATACGGGCGCTGGATATGAAGAAGCCGCGCTCGTTCATGGCTCTTCCGTAGACGAAGGCGGCAGTGTAGCCGGAAATGAAAATGAAGATCTCGGTGGCGTCGCTGAAACCGTAATTGCGGATCGTGATCCAGCTGACGATGTTGGTCGGGATGTGGTCGAGGAAGATCAACCAAAGCGCTAGTCCCCGAAACAGGTCGAGCCGCAGATCACGTTGGGTCGGGACGGCCGGGGGCATGAAACTCGATTTCTCGCGCGCGGTATTCGGCGCAGTGTTTATTGCGGCCTTCACGGGCGTTGTGCACGCGGGGAAGTCCGACGTTGCAAGCGACTGACGGACGCTATTCACTGTCAGATGCTCGGCTGACTCGGTAAGATTCGCAAGGATACACCATGTACCGCGCCCTCACCCGCAACATTGAGGTCACCGTGAAGCCGCGTTTCGTGTCCGACCGTTCATCCCCTGATAACGGGTACTTTTTTTGGTCTTATACGATCGAAATCACCAACCTCGGCACCGAGACCATCCAACTAAAGACTAGGCACTGGCGCATCACCGACGCGCTTGGCCGCTTGCAGGAGGTGAAGGGTGCGGGGGTGGTCGGTGAGGAGCCAGTTTTAAAATCGGGGCAATCTTTCGAATATACCAGCGGCGTGCCCCTGCCCACGCCATCCGGTTTCATGACCGGAACCTATGGGATGGTGACGGAGAGTGGTGAGGGCTTCGATATCGAGATTCCGGCTTTCTCGCTGGACTGTTCTTATGCCGAGCGGACGATCAATTAATTGCTAAGCCCGCCTAGGACGCCGTATCGACTTCGCCTGGTTCGAAGTCATAGGTGCTGTTGCAGAACTCGCAGGTAACGGAAATCTTCCCGTCCTCGACCATGTGATCCCGGTCGTCCTGCGAAAAACTCTCAAGCATTGCCGAAACCTTTTCACGCGAACACGAGCACTGAGCGCGCAGCTGCACGCTGTTGAACACCTTGACGCCCGGCTCATGGAATAGCCGGTAAAGCAGACCTTCGCTCGATACGGCAGGATCGACCAGTTCGACGTCTTCGACGGTCGCAATCAGCGAGCGTCCCTCCACCCAAGCATCATCTTCCGGCACTTCATGGCGCTCAACGCCTTCCGGCACGTCGCCGGGATCAAGGTCGGGGCCGCGCATGCGTTCCGCCGCCTTGGGAAGGAACTGCAATAAGATTCCACCGGCCCGCCAATGATGGCCGGCGTCGCCCATACCCGGACGCAATTCCTCGGCGACCGCGAGCCGCACCCGCGTCGGTATTTGTTCGGAACGCAGGAAGTATTCGTGCGCGGCATCTTCCAGAGTGCCGCCTTCGAGCGCGACTAAGCCCTGATACCGATTCATGTCTGGCCCGCGATCGATGGTCATGGCGAGATGGCCCTGCCCGAGTAGCGCTCCATCGTCCGTCTCGCCGGCTGCTATAGCGGCTGCGACGCGGTCTCGGTCAAAACGCGCGCAAGCCCGTATCTGGCCGGGCGTGGTGAAATCGACGACGAGCATCCGCACCGGCCCATCGGTCTGGGTTTGCAAGATGAACCGGCCGTCGAATTTGAGCGAGGAGCCGAGCAGCGCGGTGAGCACGATGGCCTCGCCGAGAAGCTTGGCGACCGGCGCGGGATAATCATGGCGCGTCAGGATCTCGTCCACGAGCGGCCCGAGCCGGACCACGCGTCCGCGCAGGTCCAGGTTCGGCACCTCGTAAGGCAGGATGGTGTCGTCCTCGGACGTGGCGGCGGGCGCACGCACGGGAATGGCGGTATCGGCGTTGCTCATCGTTTTCCTATTTAGGGTCCGGCGCGGCGAAAACGAGCCCTGCCCCGGGAGGGATCAGGGGACACCGGCATGCAGGCACCAGGCCAGGATGCCTTTTTGCGCATGCAGGCGGTTTTCCGCCTCGTCGAATACCACCGAATGCGGCCCGTCGATAACCTCGTCGGTGACCTCCTCGCCGCGATGCGCGGGCAGGCAATGCATGAACAAGGCGTCGGGCTTGGCGCGCGCCATCAGCGCGGCATCCACCTGGTAGCGCCGCAGCAGATTATGCCGGCCGCCATCGGCATCGCCCATCGACACCCAGGTATCGGTGACGACGCAATCGGCGCCCGCGACGGCCTGTTCCGGATCGTGACCCAGACGGATCGCCGCGCCGGAAGCCTTGGCCCAATCCACCAGCGACTTCTGCGGAGCGAGTTCCGAAGGTGTCGCAACCCGCAGGCCGAAATCGAACCGCTGCGCCGCATGCATCCATGAGGCTAAAACGTTATTGGCGTCCCCGGTCCAGGCGATGGTGCGGCCGCGGATCGGCCCGCGATGTTCCTCAAAGGTCATGACGTCGGCCATGACCTGACAGGGGTGAGAGAACTTGGTCAGCCCATTGATCACTGGCACCGTGGCATGCCGCGCGAATTCCGCCAGCGTCTCATGATCGAGCGTGCGGACCATGATCGCATCCACGTAACGCGAGAGCACCCGCGCCGTATCGGCGATGGTTTCGCCGCGGCCAAGCTGCGTTTCCTGCCCGGGAAGGATGACGGTACCGCCGCCAAGCTGACGCATGGCGATATCGAAGGAAACCCTAGTCCGCGTGGACGGCTTGTCGAAGATCATGGCCAGCGTCTTGCCGGCGAGTGGAAGATCGGACTTGTTCCAGCCGTCTTTGCCCTGCGCCTTCATGCGCCGGGCAGCCTCGATCATCGCCCTCAGCTCCGGCGCCGGGAGCTCGATGAGGTCGAGGAAATGGCGAATACCATTGCCGCTCACCGCACCGCTCCCTGCTTGCGAGGCTCTGCCAGCGAGCGCGCGATCTTGCCGCAGGCGCTGTCGATCCGCGCGATGGCCTCCGCGATTTCGGCTTCGCCGATGATAAGTGGCGGCAAAAGCCGCACGACATTATCGCCAGCCGCCACCGCCAGCAATTTCTCGGCGCGCAGCCCATCGACCAATTCGCTGTTCGGGATCACCGCCCGTAATCCGATGAGCAGACCTTCGCCGAGAACTTCCGCGATCACGCCCGGATAGCGATCCTTGAGTTCGGCAAGCCGCTGCTTGATCAGCAGCGTGGTCCTGCGCACGCCGTCGAGAAATCCCGGAGCCAGGATCACGTCGAGCACAGCGTTGCCGACTGCGGCGGCAAGCGGATTGCCGCCAAAGGTCGAGCCGTGGGTGCCCACGGTCATGCCCTTTGCGGCCTCGGCGGTGGCCAGACAGGCGCCAAGCGGAAAGCCGCCGCCAATACCCTTGGCGATGGCCATGATGTCGGGCGTGATCCCCGTGCGTTCATAGGCGAACAGATCGCCGGTTCGGCCGACGCCGGTCTGCACCTCATCGAACACAAACAACAGGCCATGCTCATCGCAGAGCCGCCGCAACGCCTTGAGAACATGCGACGGCACCACGCGCACGCCGCCCTCGCCCTGGATCGGTTCGACCAGGATGGCGGCGGTTTCCGCGCCTATCACGCGCTTGGCAGCTTCCACATCGGCAAAGGGCACCTGATCGAAACCCTCGACCGGCGGACCGAAGCCTTCGAGATATTTCTTCTGCCCGCCCGCGGCGATCGTGGCCAAGGTCCGCCCGTGGAAGGCGCCCTCGAAAGTAACGATGCGGAAGCGTTCCGGCCTGCCGCTGACCGCCTGATATTTTCGCGCCATCTTGATGGCGCATTCCATCGCCTCGGCGCCGGAATTGGTGAAGAAGACGGTATCGGCGAAGGAAACCTCACAGAGCCGCTCGGCCAGCCGCTCGCTCTCGGGAATCCGGTAGAGGTTGGAGACGTGCCAGACCTTCTTCGCCTGCTCGGTCAGAGCCTCGACAAGATGTGGATGGGCGTGGCCAAGGCCATTGACCGCAACGCCGGAAACAAAATCCAGGTAGCGGTCACCGTTCGTCGCGATCAGCCACGCGCCCTCGCCCCGCTCAAAAGCGAGATCGACGCGCGCGTAAGTCGGCAAAATATGCGACGGCACGGCTGGGTTCTTTCAAGGCAACACGGGTCCCGAAATGAAATGTGCCGCCTCGCCGGGCGGCACGAACGCACATTGTATAAGCAGGCTTGGCGCTGTCAACACGGCCACAGAGGTAACGGCGAACCAAGTGATGCAGGCCGGTTACACTTTCGCCGATAGAACCATATTTACGACGGAACATGTGGACGCATGACGTAACGACTCTTGCGCGCGAGTCCCGCCATATTGTAGCGTCTTGATCGTCGCATACGACATCTCGTGCGGCGAACACAGTCCACTGCGTTTCTAGTGAGAGCGTATCAGTCGGGCGGCTTAATGGCTTGCCGGACAGCGTGATTGGATTCCGCGTGGGGTAGCAGCCACGAACGCTGCATGGAGGAATAACATGGGCTGGACCGACGAGCGCGTGGAGCTTCTGAAAAAGCTATGGGCAGACGGCCTTTCCGCAAGCCAGATCGCGGCGGAACTGGGCGGCGTCACCCGCAACGCAGTGATCGGCAAGGTGCATCGCCTCGGCCTGTCCGGACGCGCGAAAAGCTCTTCCTCCGGCACCGCCCGCCCGCGCAAGGCCCGTGCGCCAGGGCATATGCTGCGGGTATCGCGTCCGTCCATGCGCGGCAACACCGCGCTCGCACATGCTTACGAACATGACCTGGAGCCCGAGCCGGAATACATCGAGAACATCATTCCCATGGGCCAGCGCCGCACCATCCTCGAGCTTACGGAGGACACCTGCCGCTGGCCGATCGGCGATCCGGGCAGCGCCGATTTCTTCTTTTGCGGCGGCAATACCCTGAACACCTTGCCCTATTGCGCTTATCACTCGCGCGTCGCCTATCAGCCGGCGAATGACCGCCGCCGGGTTCGGCCTCAGTTCCGGAGCTGAACTTTTATCTTTATGATTCCGAGGACCGCCACGGCCGGCTCATTAGCCGGCCGTTCCTCGTTGTGGAGCTAGCTCCACGCGGGGCAAACGGATAATTTTGCAACGACCGTTAGACGCGCACCTCCAGGCATTCTTTTCCTAATCTGCGCGCTCGCAGCTGCTGAAGGAAATTCCAATGACCGATGCAACGGGCGAAGGCCCGCCGGGAGAAAGCTCCGAAGTCACGTCGATCATCCAGCATACGATCAAAGCTGGAGAACAGGCCGCCTACGAAGAGTGGTTGCGGGAGATCGTGCCTGTCTCCACGCGCGCCCAAGGTTATCGCGGCATCAATGTTATCCGGCCATCGGCGGGATCGACCGAATACACCGTCGTCCTGCACTTCGACACCATCGACAACTTGCGCGCCTGGCTGGATTCCGAGGAGCGCCGGAAATTGGTCGACAAGGTGCAGCCCTGTCTCGTCGGAGAAAGCCGCGTCGAAATCAAGACTGGCCTCGAGTTCTGGTTCGCGCCGCCGTCACCGCAGCGGCGCGCGCGCCCTTTCAAACAATTCCTGGTGACGCTGTCGGTGATCTATCCGCTGACCATCCTGATACCATTCCTGCTGCATCCGCTCTTCGAACGGATTCCGCTGTTGCAATCCCTATATATCCAACAATTCTTGATCGCGGCTGCGATCGTCGCCCTGATCATCTACGTGATCATGCCGCGATACACGCCGTTGATCGCAAAATGGCTTTACAGGTAAAGCGCCGGAGGCCCGGATGCCGGCCCAAGGCAAGTGCTCGGGCCGGCAAGCCGGATTCGAGTGCCGGGCATGACGATCTAATTCTATATCAATCAGATCAGCGCCGTCCGGGTGACTCCCCCCCGCCCCTATCCGGGCGTGGACTCTCAGGATTTCCACGGCCTCCGCCGTCTGGAATGAGGCCGGGAAGAACTCTGATGATGTCGCCGGGCGTTATGCGCGGCCCGTCGTCACGTTCCACCCTCACGCAGCCCTTAGGCAGCGCCCTATATCCTTGCGGACATATGCAAGCGGTGCCCGCGCGGTTGGGGACCGCCGGCTTCTCGCATTCGAGCCGCCGTACGCATTCGCGTCCGCGCTGGACATATCCGGGCTGACAGACGCAGGCCGTGCCGGCGCCATTCGGTATCTTCGGCGGGGTGCATACGATCGGCAGCATGCATTCGCGGCCTTTCTGCACCAAACCCGCAGGACAGACGCAAGCCGTGCCGGAGGCATTAGGCACGAGCGGCGAGCGGCACTCGATTGTCCGCACGCATTCGCGGCCTTTCTGCACCGTGCCTGGTGGGCACACGCATACGCCGGGAATAGGACCGGAGATCATCGGCGGTGTGCAACCAGTCTGCGGCACGCATTTGCCGTCCACGAGCGTAGTTCCCGCGGGACACACGCAGACGCCGGGGATCGGACCTGAGATCATCGGCGGCGTGCAACCGGTCTGCGGCACGCATTTGCCGTCGACCAGCGTAGTTCCCGTGGGACACACGCATATGCCGGGGATCGGACCAGAGATCATCGGCGGAAGACAGACTGTGGTTGGTTTCGTGACCGTGACGCAAGCCTTGTTGTCCCCCGAGTTGGCATCCACCGGGCCCGAAGTCGGCGTGGGCCCAACCGTCGCGCAATTTGTGAATGGCGGGAACGGTGCCGAGCCCGCGGCGGTCGCGGTAATGTTGATCGTGCTGAAGACCTGGCCCGATGTGGTCGGTCCCGTGCCGCTATAGGTACAAGTCAACGTGCCGCCCGCGGGTATCGCGGGAGGCGCATTGCAAGTCCAATCCGGAAGCCCCGTCGCGGCGTTGAACGTCATCCCGGCGGGGACGACATCCTTCACCGTGATAGCGTTGGTGCCAGTGAACGGCGACCCCACATTCGTGACCTTCAAATGGAACGCATAGCCATTGACCTGCGGGATGGGGCTTGTGCCGCCGGTTTTCTCGATCGCGAGATCGATCTTGTCCCCTACAACAATCTTCTCGCAGTGCAAGCTGTTGTGCACCGTGATGGTGGCGGTTGCCCCGGCCGTAATAGGCACGCTCGCCGGCGTATAGGTGGGCGCCGACCATGTAGGCACGGTGCCGCCAGGACAGACGCCGGGCGGAGGCGTGGGGAATACCCCCTCTATGACCGTGCAGGTATTGGGAACGGGAATGTTGTTCACCGTCAGCGGCGTGCTCACGGTGACATTGCCGGTGGTCGTGGTACCGCCGCAGGTGACGGTAACGGGGAACACGAGGGTGGGTAGCGCAATCGGCCCCTGATACTCGACCACTTTCTTCACGACGAGCGATCCGACCTGGGGCTTATTTATCGTCACACAGGCCTGGTCGTTGGACGGATTGGTGTCGATGCCGACGTGTGCCGCGATGGAAACGATCGCGCAGTTCTTCAGCGGCTGATCCGTGATCGTGAGGAAGCCGGCGAAGACGAGGGAATCGAGAAGCGACGCCCCGGTGCCCAGCGAGCCGGCCAGATTGTAAGTGCAGGTTATCGTGGCGGGCCCGGTCGCGGGGACCGGCAAGCAAGTCCAGTTCAGCGAGCTCTGGGTTGTGATCGTCAAGCCGGGCGGGATGACGTCTTTGACGACCAGCTCGCCTGGCCCGAACGTGATCGGCGAGCCCACATTGGTCACCCAAACATTGAAGCCGTTGCCCGGCCCGCCGGTTGGCGTGTTCTCCTTGTCGACCTTCACATCGATCGACGGTTTCGGACAGTCCGGCATGGTGATCTTGATCTCGCCGGTACAGCACAAATCGGTGTCGGGCTGGCTGCCGCCGCCGACTTGCGTGGCTGTGGCCGTCAGCGTGACCGTCTGGCCGGGCGTGGCGCCGGCCAATGTCCACGTGGTGGTCGGCGACCAAGGCTGCTGCGACGGCGACACGGTGACGCCGGCCGTCTCCGAGGCCAGCGTGATCTCATTGCCGGTGAAACCGGCTCCGTTCAGCACCACGGTGTAGGTGCCGTTCGGATTGCACTTCACTTCGACTTTCATATCCTTGAGGCAACCGGCGAATTCCGGCGGCGAGCACTGCGCGCCTTCGACTTTTCCCAGATCGACCCTGCGGGAGACGTTGACCGGCGAGCCGTTGAAGCTGCCCTTGAAAACCGCGTCATTGAAGACGGGGCCGCAATCCACCCGCGCTTGGTAGCAGATCTGCGGATTCTTGTCGGAAACGTAGCCGATTTCGAGGTCGACGGTGAGCGGTGAGCCAGAGTTTGGCAGGTAGGAGAACGACACTGGACCATAGCCAGGGCCGATGCCCGACGGCATGGGTGTCGTGGTGCCGAAACTGACCGTCTGCGTGATGGGTGCGCTGGTGCCTTGGATGATCGTCAGCGTTCCGGTAGCGCCGGGCGTCAGGACGCGGATCGAATTCCATTGGAAGGTGGCCGGGTTCGGCGTGCCGTTGCAGTAGAGCTCTTTGATGTCAGGTGTTGTAACAGGTGGCTTTCCGCAACCGGCTATTCCACCCGTGTGATAATCGAAACGCCACAGGACGTTCCTGTCCCCCAATGTCAGCATGCATTTTGCAGGATCCGAAGGATCGAGCGCGAAACCATATTGCAGCCCATTCGGAGGAGGCGTAGGCGAGGTGAACCCCGCACAAGCTCCGCCTGTGCTGCCCGAATAATCAAAGCATTTCGGTCCGCCGGCGCCATGTGTTGGAAAAAACACTCTACCGGAATTAGGAAGTCGAAAACTCGAGAGGGCAGGATTTAAAACGCTGCCAGGAGTCGAGGAGATCGCCGCACCCAAATTGGTCAGGCAGCCCACCTGGCCGCCGGGCTGTTTCCACAAGCAAACGCCGCCATCTCCAGAAGAACCCGACAGCGGAAGAGAACTCAGCATGATTCCGTCGTTTTGGCCGGCGATCTTGGTCCCGGCTGTCGTCCAGCTTCCCGCACACGGAGTCGGTAGATTGATATTAAGACACTGTATGACGGCATTGCCGTGGTGAATGTAAAGCCGAGTTGGCGACGGGCCATACTCCATCGACACATACGACACGTTCGAAGGGTAATTGGGACTAGTTGCAGGGGTGATGCTGACGAAGCCGCTTGCTGGCCATCCGGGGCAGGTGGTAGCCGCCGGAAGCTGCACACAAAACACTTTGTCTTTCACAGCGGCGAAGACACGGGCCGTGTTGCTCGTATTCTCTTCAACGAGACCGGCCAAGTCTCCCCTATTGGTAACAGTGGCCGGGAGCGGAATAGCGGCGCAGGCAGTCTGCGTGGAACCGTTAAAACAGCCAATTGAAACCTTGTTAGTGGCATCATATCCGAGAAAATAAATTGTTGTTCCGCGAACCACAGATTGCGGAGTGTAAGGCGTATTGAGAAACCCGCTAGTTGCGTTGGGCTGCGCCGTTCCGCATTTCGCCAGAGTTGTCAGGTCCCAACAATCGACTTTCCCTTCCGCGGGACTGCCTGCGTGATGGAATACTCCAAACACTTTGTTCAGGCTTTGAATTGGAATGGGAATAGTGCCGTCGCCTGTTCCACCAACCGGAGTAGGAACGCCGGTCACCGTGACCTTCACCTTGCCGGTGCCCGGCCCAAATCCCGGATGTTTATATTGTTCGTGATGGCCTATCGAATAGGGTGAACTGCTCCAGGTCCAACCGGAATCGGAAGCTTTCGTCGGCGCCACATAGGTTTGGTTTGGCGACAGTGTATCGTCGATTGTCACGGGACCGGAGTTGGTCGTGCCCGGCTTGTAGGAGAGAACGTAGTTGATGATGTCGCCGACATGGACCGGACCGGTCCACGGCGTGCCATCCGGCTTAAAAGCCTCCTTCTTGAACTGGTACGGATCGGCATTTTGCGCGGAAGCGGGAGCAACGAAAGCCGCCGCCGAAAGCGACAGGAGTAAAAACGAGAACGCCATTACCTCGCCGCCGATTCCGAAGAGGGTCGCTTTGGCCTGGTTATACATTGTCATTTTCGCGCGACCTTGTGACGGAATCTTCGATCGGTTGCTCATGGCCGCACCGCCACGCAGACGCGATTAGGGATCGCCACCGTCACCTTGGTGCGGCAGCAATCGTAGGGCCTGCCGCTCGCAGCGGCGGCCGCGTTGAAAGCGCAGATTTCGATGACGGCGCTTGATCCCGGCGCTCCGTTCACCGGGATACTCGCCGGGTTCAGCGGGAATTGTCCGCCGGGAATCGTAATCCCCGGGGTCAGCGAGACGGCGGATACGGTATTGATGCCGATGCCGCCGGAGCCTGTGACCGTCAACCGGTAGACCCAACGCCCGCCGACACAGTCGAATGTGCCGGTGCTCGCGAAGCAGGCCTTGACAGTCGGTCCGCAGGAGCCGTCCGGATTAAGCGGGAATGGGCATGGATTGCAGTTCGGGCCGACGCATGGATTGCAATTCGGTCCGACGCAGCCGTCGCCGCCGCCGCTTCCGCCCCCACCGCTGATGTAAGGCGGGTTGGACGAATAGCCGGGGCCGCCATAGGCCGCCACGGCTCCGGTGCAAGGCGCGGTGAGAATCCGCACGCTGCCCATATGACCCAATGCGGCGGCATTGTCGGGCCTGTCGTCATAGTCGATCGAGTAACTGACCCACGGCGGCTCGTTGAAGTTACGCACCGGCCCAGCGGGGACCGCGTGAATTCCATGCAATACCAGCGGTCCGCCGGGCAGAAGCTGCTGCTGCAGCGGCGGGGCGTTGCGCATGTTTTGCGCCGTGGTCCAGAGCACGAATTCGCAGGCCGTGGTGCTGCCCCTGCCGAGTTGGTCATAGCCGTAGCCCAGAGCCACGCTGCCATTGGTATTGCGGTAATTGCCGGCAAAGCCGACGGCATATTCCTCCGGCACCGCTATCCAGCGGCTCGGGGTATTCGGGTCGTCGGGGTTTTCCAGCCAATAGCGCAACACCCGCGGCTCGGCGGGCTTGGTGAAGGCCAAATAATCGTAGCTCGCGGCGAGCGGCGCGCGCTGAGCTAGGATCATCGCGCCCTTTTGCGAAAAGGCGATATCGGAAACGGAATAGGGACCCGGCTGCGCCGGAACATCGAGCTCCCAACGCGGATCGGCAGCGAAGCTGCCGTCCAGCATGATGCCGACCGACCAGATTTGCGGCCCTTCGGTCGCCGACCCGTTCCGCGCGGAATAAAACAGCCGCCCTTCATGGACCACCAGACCCCACACCTGGCGCTCCGGTGGAGCGAAACCCCAGGTGTCCGGGTTCTCGGAATCAAATCGTGCGTTGGTGATGTTGAGCCGGTTCGCCGGGCTGAATGGCGCCGGCGGCATGTTCGCAGCCGTGCGGCCAGTGACACCGTGATCGTAGGGAGCGCCGGGTTCGCTGCCATCGAGGATAGCGAAGCGATGGATCATGCCGGTATAGAGATCCGACACGAAAAATTGCTTATGCGCGGAATCGTAGGCGATGTTGCCCAGGCCCGGCCCTGGATTGGGCACGCCATCGAGCATGACGTTGGCGAACAGGATCGGAATGCCGGTGCGGCCATCGACTTTGTACAGGCTTCCCGGTCCGCCCTGCAGATCGAGACCGAATTGCCCCTTCATCCATACGGCCCCCGGCAGGCCCTTTTTCTTGCGTTCGGGCAGGCCGTCCGCGCCGCGGGTGACGATGTTCAGCCCAAAGATGGAGGTGGCGCCGAGATAAATGTTGGGGGCGAATTGATCGTCGTCGAGCGCGATGGCGAATACCTGGCCGACGTCTTTTGCCAGCACATTGAGCGGCTTGGGCGCCGCCCACACGCGGCCGTCCCAGACGAAACCCGGGTTTTTAATATCGATGATGCGCGCGGACGGCGCGTCGGGATTGATGAAAGTAAGGTCGATGACTGTCTTGTTCGGCGGAAGCCGTCTCGCCGGATCGGGGGCCACCGTCCCGGAAAAGCCGCTGACCACCGCGTTGCCCAGATTCAATATGGGCGGACGATCAGGCTGCTGCTGTGCGCCGGCGTTAATCGAAAAAAACGGCAACAGCAAAGTAAGCGGCAAAAGCCGCGTGATGATCTTGGACAAGACTTGCCCCCCCGGGGTCGCCGGCCTTCGCCGAGCGCACAGCAACAACTTGGTATTTTAGTTTTTTGGAAGACCCACTCGTGCCGGTTTGGTTAGAACACCGCGCGGCTGGAGCCCCCGATTACCTTACGGGTAGCACACTGTTTAGGCAGAGTCCGAGCAAACTTGCTCACCACCGCCGATTCACGACCAAGGCAGCCCGCCGCGACATCTATGGGCCGACGAGCTTTTGCAACGTCTCATTATAAAGCTTGGCAAAGCCGCCGTTCCGATCGCAGACCTTCGGCCCTTCCTTCTCGAAAGCAACATCGGCATCGGAGTAGACCTCGTCGGTCTGGTCTTCCCTGAGCCTGAGGCGTTCGGCCAGCAGCTTTTCCGCCCGATCAACCATGGCTGCCTGTTTGGCCGTCATTGGAAAACCGCAACGTTCGGCGGCGACTGACATCAGGTAAAGCGTAACAAGATCCTCTTTTCGCTCCTTATCGGTCTCGGCCCGAGCCGCCGTCATGCTCGATACGTTGGCAAAAGCGGCACACACCAAGATTGAACGAACAAACCTCATTTCGTGCTCCTGCTATCCCTTACGAATCTTCTTGATAGCGGATTCGGCAGCCTGGAGACGAGCTTTTCAGACCAGATCAGCCTTACGCTTGACGGGCTCGACTTGCGGCGCTGCCGCCGTCGGCGGGATCGTGCCAGGCGTAGCAGGCGCGGGCAGCCGCAGGCTCAACATCAATTCGCGCCCGCCCAGGATCGCAAGCGACAGCACGAAGGGCACGATGTAGT
>JAXDOS010000121.1:0-3290 GCA_034668785.1 Alphaproteobacteria bacterium | reverse complement strand
GACAAGTTCGAGAACATGGGCGCGCAGATGGTGCGCGAAGTCGCCTCGAAGTCTTCGGATTTCGCCGGTGACGGCACCACCACCGCCACGGTGCTGGCCCAGGCCATCGTCAAGGAAGGTTCCAAGTCGGTTGCCGCCGGCATGAACCCGATGGATCTCAAGCGCGGCATCGATCTGGCCGTCGAGGCCGTCGTTGCCGATCTGCAGAAGAACTCGAAGAAGGTCACGTCGAACGACGAGATCGCCCAGGTCGGAACGATTTCCGCCAACGGCGATACCGAAATCGGCCGCTTCCTCGCCGACGCCATGAAGAAAGTCGGCAACGAGGGCGTGATCACGGTCGAAGAAGCCAAGTCGCTCGAGACCGAGCTCGAAGTGGTCGAGGGCATGCAGTTCGATCGCGGCTATATCTCGCCTTACTTCGTCACCAATGCCGAGAAGATGCGGGTCGAGATGGAAGACCCTTACATCCTGATCTCGGAAAAGAAGCTCTCCGGTCTGCAAGAGTTGTTGCCGCTGCTCGAAGCGGTTGTGCAATCCGGTAAGCCGCTGGTGATCATCGCCGAGGACGTCGAAGGCGAAGCGCTAGCGACCCTCGTCGTCAACAAGCTGCGCGGCGGCCTCAAGGTCGCGGCGGTGAAGTCCCCGGGCTTCGGCGATCGTCGCAAGGCGATGCTGCAAGACATCGCGGTCCTCACCGGCGGACAAGTCATCTCCGAAGATCTCGGCACCAAGCTCGAGAAGGTGACACTGGCCATGCTCGGCCGCACCAAGAAGGTGATGATCGAGAAGGAAAACACCACGATCGTCAACGGCGCCGGCAAGAAGTCCGACATCGAGGCACGCGTTGCTCAGATCAAGGCGCAGATCGAAGAGACCACTTCCGACTACGACCGCGAGAAACTGCAGGAGCGGCTTGCCAAGCTCTCCGGCGGCGTCGCCGTGATCCGCGTCGGCGGTGCGACCGAGGTCGAGGTGAAGGAGCGCAAGGATCGCGTCGACGATGCGATGCATGCAACCCGCGCCGCGGTTGAAGAAGGCATTCTGCCGGGCGGCGGCGTGGCGCTGCTGCGCGCCAGCGAAGTGCTGAAGAAGATCCGCACGCAGAACGATGACCAGAAGACCGGCGTCGAGATCGTGCGTAAGGCGCTCTCCTATCCGGCGCGCCAGATTGCCACCAACGCCGGCGCCGATGGCTCTGTCGTGGTCGGCAAGATCCTGGAAAAGGATCAGTATGCCTATGGCTATGACGCCCAGAACGATGAGTACGTCAATCTCGTTGCCAAGGGCATCATCGATCCGACCAAGGTGGTCCGCGCCGCGTTGCAGAACGCCGCCTCCATCGCCGGCCTCCTGATCACCACCGAGGCCATGGTCGCCGAACTGCCGCAGAAGAAAGGCCAGGCAGCGCCTGGCGGCGGCGGTATGGGCGGCATGGGCGGCGGGATGGACTTCTAAGAAGTCCAAGAGCCTGAACAACAACAAAGGCCCGGGGCATGACCCCGGGCCTTTTGTTTGTGGCGCGTATCCTAACCCGCTAGCGCTTCTTCCGATTACGGCCAGCGGAGCCACAATTGAGCCCTTGTTCAGCCTGGAACGCCTGCTGGATTACGCGCTGGGCTCGACAAGGGGAAACTCATGCGACCTGCGCTTACGCTCCTCTCCAAGATGGGCCGGAAGCTTGTCACCGATCTATTGCCGGCGGCCGTGGCCAGCGGCCTCGTCACCCTTCTATTCTCCCAACTGCACAACACTGCGCCGCCGCCGAACGCGGCCAGCACTGAAATGGCGCGCATGGCCCACGACACCCGTGAGATCATGCTCGGTTATACGCTCAAGGAAGAGCTGCGCAAACAGATGGCAATGAACGCCGTTGCGGTGCGTCCTGTCGCCAAGCCCGCGGGAACGGACTCGGTGGCGAATGACCGCGATACGCCGTCGCCACGGAATGCAAAGCCGACAGTCGCGCCAACGACGCGCGCCGCGCCTGTCAAAAAGACCGAACAGCAGCTGGCTATTGTTGCAACGAAACCGTCTAGCGATCCTGAGCAAAAGATTGAGAAACGACCGCCTGGCCAGCCGCTCGTGCTATCGAATTTTGCCACCGTCGCGCCCGCCCCGGCGAAATCCGATGGTTTCTTCCAGGGCAAATGGAACGACGTCGTATCAGTCGTGAAAAAAGTGCCGGATTGGGCAGGTTCCGCGACCGATTTTGTCCTCGATCTTCCCGCGCGTGCGCTCCCATCTTGGAAGCTGGCGCCGGAGCGGAATTTTCTGAAGGCCGCGCTCTAGCGCGGCGTCCCATGGCTTACGTCGGAAAGATTTTCGCCGGCATCGGCGGCTGGAATTTCGCGCCGTGGCGCGGCGTCTTTTATCCGAAAGGACTGCCGCAGGCGAAAGAGCTTGCCTACGCTGCTACGCAGCTCACCTCGATTGAAATCAACTCGACCTACTACGGTTCGCAGAAGCCTGAAACTTTCCGCAAGTGGGCGAATGAGGTGCCCGACGGCTTCTTGTTCTCTGTCAAAGGTCCGCGCTTCGCGACCAACAGGCGCGTGCTGGCAGAAGCAGGCGACTCGATCAAACGCTTCCTCGATTCGGGCGTCATTGAACTCGGAGATCGCCTCGGCCCGCTGCTCTGGCAATTCGCGCCGACGAAGAAATTCGATGCCGCCGATTTCGGCAGCTTTCTTGAATTGCTGCCGAAGTCGCTAAATGGTCGTCCGCTGCGGCATGTGGTCGAGGTGCGGCACGACAGTTTCCGCGAACCGGCTTTCATCGCGCTGCTGCGGCAGTTTGGCGTTGCCGTGGTTTTTGCGGAGCATCATCAATATCCGGCCATCGCCGACGTGACCGCGGATTTCCTTTATGCGCGCTTGCAGAAGGGCGAGGAAGAAATCAAATCCGGCTATCCGCCTAAGGCGCTCGATACCTGGGCAAAACGCGTGCGGACATGGTCGGAGGGCGGAGAACCGGACGACTTGCCGCGCGTTGACCCCGCGCATCCGCTGACGCAACAGCCCCGCGACGTTTTTGTCTACTTCATCCATGAGGCGAAGCTGCGCGCGCCGGCTGCCGCCATGGCGTTGCTTGAACGGCTAAAGTCATGAAGAAACCCAAAGCTCCGCCGACTCTCTTCACCATTGGCTATGAGCAGGCCAAATCCGACGCGGTGCTTGGCGAGCTTGCTGCCGCGAAAGTAGAGCTTCTCATCGACGTGCGCGCCGTCGCAGCCTCACGCCGGCCCGGTTTCTCCAAACGGCAACTGGCTGCCGGTCTCGACGAGCACG